>CAILUI010000344.1 GCA_903837355.1 uncultured Victivallales bacterium | reverse complement strand
TGGTGGCCAACCTTTGCCGGGTGGGATTCGCTACCCACTGGGTTGCACTGAAAGTTTCGCCTCTGACAGTTCAGGTCATCGGCTTCCCCTTTCTCCAGGCTTATCCTGGCGCGACAGACGGCCCGCACACGCGCCGTAACCCTCACGCAATCACGCTCTCACGCTTTCACCGTGCCGGTGACCAACACCGATGGTCGTTGGGAAAACGGAACAGCCCTGGCGGGCACCCAAGCCCATGGTCGCAGCCAGTGTACTGAGATCCCAAAGCACTGGCGGCCATCCCGACTTCCGTGCACACCGTTTCAAATGTGTTCAGCCAAGGGCCAGTCCTCACTTCGTCGGTGCCGCTGTGATGCCGTTCCCGTCGTCAACCAGCCTCGTGACGTTCTTCCCGGTGTGTAGCGGCTTCCCGCCGAAGGTGCCACGTCCCGTGACGACATTACCGTCCAGTACCACGCCCTCGCACGACTCCAGCCAGACCACCGTCTTCTGATCGATGCCATACTCCGCTCCCGTGCTGCTCGGTGCCACGGCGTTGGCGTCCTCGAAGCGATTCCTCAGAATCGTCACGTCACGCGCTGAAGTCACGACTAGGTTGACGCCGTTGATGCCTCGCAGCGTGTTCTCCTCGATCACGATCTCCGCCAGAGCACCCGCTGGCCGGAAGGTCTGCTTGGGCGCGCTGCAGGTAATCGAGATTGCACCGGCCTGACTGGACCACGGTGCGGGGCAGAAGTAGCCGCTCTCCGTGATCGTGTTCCTCCGGATCGTCAGTTTTCGCACGCCGATGGCCGATTCGTCGGGGACTTCGGGACAGACGACCAGGCCATGCGGGGCCGTGAGCGTGTTGCCTTCGATCAGCCCGTCGCCGCCTTTGACCAGAATCCGCCCCGAGCTATGTACGCGGTTGTTACGGAAGATGAAGCCATTGCCCTGCCGTTCGGGCGAGTAAAGCGACGTCCCGGCGCGCCAGCCCGGTTCGCGGTCCAAGGTCACCCGCACGAGCGCATCTCGGTTCACCTTCCAGAGCGTCCACGGCGTTGCTTTTTCGAGACGCCCGGTCACGTCGGCATCCAACCCCGCCGACTTTTCCGATACCGAGGCGATCCCACGGATTGTCGCACCCTTGTCGTCCATCGACGTGAACAGCCGGTCGCCGAGTTGAAGGGCGGAGAGATAACCGCGTGATGTCAGGATCGCGTTCGAACCGTCGCCCTTCAGGACCACATAGTCTTCCGACTGGACGCTCCACGAGTCATCGCCGCAGTGCTCGATAGCGCAGTCTTCCACGATGGGACCTTTGCCGACGGTGGTGTGCAGGATGCCGTCCCACGACGTCGTCAGCAGGCGTTCCGCGGTCGCACCTGCCGGCTTGGGTCCGGCCACGATCTTCACCCGTTCCAGGCGCGTTCCGCCGGTGCCGCCGCTCTCGACCAACCCCATTCCTGGCGCACAGTGGATCGTCACGTCACGGAGCACCATGCCGCCGCGACACCGCTCCAGCGTCACGCCATGACAGACGCCGCCGGGATCGTTGCCGGTGTTAAGCGATGCCAGGTCCCCCACCCTCGCTGCCTTGCCGATGTCCTTCAGTCCTACCCGCACGACGTCCGGCTTGACCAGTTCGGCCTTGGTACCCCACAGGAAGGGCATGCCTCTCTTGCGGAAACGCGTCGCTGGGTCGACCACGTCGATGCGCGCCCACGCCTCGCGCGGATAGCCATCGTCGATCTGAACATCAATCCATGAAGCATCTTCAGCGGAAGCGATCACCTTGCCCTGCGTGAAGGTCAGCGGATCGTAGTCAATGGTCAACCCGCGCAGCGTCACGTTCTGACAGTCGTTGAACTCCAACGCCCGCGTGCGACGCGTGCAGATCAGCGTGACGTCGTCGGCGACGATCTCGACATCCTGCGCCTTCTGGATGGGAAGGATCACACCGGCTTTGGACGTGGGGTCCGAACGGTAGGTGCCGGGCGGAACGACGATGCGTTTCTCGCCGGCCTTGAGCTTCTCAAGAACGAACGCGGGTAGATCGAAGATACCTTCGGCGGCGGGAGTCGCCGCGGCATAGACAGGCAATAGCAGCACCAACAACAAAGACTTCATGGCGGTGTGCCCCTTTTGCATCTGACCTGTCGTGTCAAGTCCTGGTTTCCGTCTGACACTCTGGCCAGCGACTACGACGTCGTACACCTGGTCTCCGGCATCCCGGACCACGCCCGCCAGGCCATCGCGGTGCTCGTGGCCGGCAAGCACTGTGCCTGGCCGCATGCGCGAGCAGCTCCGCCAGCAGTATGGCAATCCCTACCCGATCGAGACCGCCATCTACCAGTTGGCGACGCCGCACCTGGCCGCCGAGGTGACGCGGACGCTGTTCCTCTGTGCCCGGCCGTATATGGAGAGCTTCGTGATCTATGGTGAGAATGCCTGCTACGAGTGGCAGATGGAGGATGAAGCGCCGCTGCTGTTCGAGGCCTCGCCCGTGGTGGCGGGCCAGACGCATACGATCACCACGAGCCGGCCGCCGCCGCCGGACCGTCAGGACCTGCGGCCCGCGCCGATCGCCCGGCACACGACCCGTTTCCAGGCCACCGCTCAGCATACCCACATCTCGTTTGCGCAGGGCGGGGGCCACCACGGCTCGCACCCGCACATGGTCCACGAGTTTGTGCGGAGCATCATCGAGGCGCGGCGCCCCTGGAGCGACGCCGTGACCGCCGCGCAGTGGACGGCGGCAGGTATTTGCGCCCACGCCTCCGCCCTGCAGGGCGGCAGCGCCATCGATATTCCCGCCTTCACCTGAGGCTCGTGGCTTCCGCCGCCACGGTCACACGCGCCCACTCTCAGCGGTCGGGCACGAGCGCGGGTCCGCCGCCCTCCGCGGCAGCGGCAGGTGGCACGCCCGCCGGGGCCGCATCGGTCTGCGGGGCGGTGGATTCGGTCGCGGTATCGCCCCGTTGCAGGGGTGGGGCCAGCAGGATCTCGATGCGCCGGTTCTGCATCCGTCCGGCACTGGTCTCATTGCTGGCAACCGGCTGGAACTCGCCCATGCCGACGGCTTCGCAGCGCTCGGGGGCGATGCCGACGGGGCCGACCAGGAAGCGCACCACCGTGGCGGCGCGGGCCGTGGATAACTCCCAGTTGGTCGGATACAGCCCTTGCCGCGCTGCCGAGATGGGGCGGTTGTCCGTATGGCCCACCACGCGGATGGTTCTGCCGGTCGCCTGCTTGATGACGGTGCCGACGCGGGTCAGGACGTCCGCGCCCTCGGCGGTCAAGCCCGCCTGGCCGGAACCGAACAGCATCTGCCCGACCAGATTCACCGAGAGTGAGTTGCCGAGCCGGGCGATGCTGATCTTGTGGTCGTCCAGCTCCAGCCGCAGTTGCTCCGCCAGTTGCTGCTGGGTTTCGCCGACTTGCCGCAGCTCGGATTGCTTACGGACCAACTCCTCCGAGTAGCCGGCAAGCTTGTTTCCCAAGTCGATATTGGCGCGTTTGGCCGCCTCCAGTTCGGTCTCGACCTTGCTGAGTGCCGCGGCCATCCGGTCGAGTTCCACCCGTTGCGCGAGGGTCTGTTTGCTGGCGTCGTCACGGGCCTGGGTGAGCAGGGCCATTTCCGCGCGCAGGACACGGGCCTCGGTGACGGCGGCCCTGCCGCGGGCAGCAAAGAGGACGGCGGCGGCAGCACCGACGGCGGCGATGGCCAGCGCGGCCAGGGCGATCTTGCGGTTATCCATAGGAGCGGTGCTTTCCGGTGGCGCCCGTCGCCGTGCTGTTTCACCAGGCGACGGTCTGGCCATAGAGGGTGCCGGAGAAGGCGGTCATTCCGGCCGGGGAACCTGTCAGGGGCGTGATCGTGGCCCGGAGCGTGCTTGCCGCCGCCACTGGGTAGGCCGGTCGACCCGCGAGCATCAGCAGCGCCGCCTGATCGGCGTACTTACCGGAGACGGCGTGGTCATACTCGACGCCGTTGGACAGGGTCAGCCGGCCCGTACCCCGGATGCCGTTAGCTTCGTAGACCACGTTCAGTCGCAGGCTCCAGGTCCCATCCATCGGCGCTGGCAGGGTCAGGGTGACAGGCTGTGTCGGCAACGGTTCGGACGCGCCGCTGGCGGCACGGATCCCACTGACCGTCCCGCGGAGTTGCCGTGCAAGCGGGTCGAGTGCCAGCCTGAGCGTGAGGGCGACGCGCTGCGTTCTGGCGGGGTCAGTCCCCTGCAGGGCTAGCACCAGCGCCAGGCTCCCGGCGCGGCCCTGAGCGCTGCCGCGGATGGGCATCGAGATCGCCACGAGTCCCTTGCCGGTGTTCACCGTCAGGGTGCCGGTGCCGCTGAGTTTGCCCCTGGTGTCGTGGACCAGGGCCAGGCTGAGCGGAGCGCCGTTGACCGTGGTGGCGTAGGCCCCGGTCACGTCCCACAGCCCGCGGCCAGCCAGCACCGCCTCGGCGCCCACCGCTGCCAGGCATTGCTGCTGTGAGCGGGTGTCCAGGGTGAAGGATCCCGAGGGCGTCGACTCGCTGAGCACCGCCGCCTGTCCAGTCCACGGCAGTACCGCCAGACACGGCAACCACATCCATCGCTTCATCGTGATATCCTCAGTTATGATCAGGGGGTCATGATAGCCAGGCGGAAGCCCACGCAGTCGCTGCTGGCACCGCCCCAGGCGCCCGGGTCCCGCGAGTTGCGGGCCGCGACGCGGCAGTAGCTGGCGTTGTCGGCGTAGCTGCCGCCGCGGATCACGCGGCGGACACCTGAGCCGTGCCCGTGCGGGTCCACCTGGGCCGAATGCGGGTAGCTGTCAAACCAGTCCCAGCACCACTCCCAGGCGTTGCCCGCGATGTCGACCAGTCCATACGCATTCGGAGGGAAGGAGCCGACGGCGCTGGTGTACGGCAGTCCATCCTCCCGGTAGTCAGGGTGGTAGCCGAAGCTGTGGCTCTTGTCGTAGCGCAGCAGGAAGGTGCTGACGTAGTTCGCCCGGTCGTGGTCGATCGTGTTGCCCCAGGGAAAGCGCTGGTTGGTCAGGCCACCGCGTGCCGCCTTCTCCCATTCCGCCTCGGTCGGGAGACGGTAGCCGTTGGCCAGCCAATCGCAGGTCACCTCTTCGGGCTGTCCTTCCCTGAAGACGCTACCGGAATCCAGATAGCACGGCTGGCGGCCGTCCTGTTCACTGCGGGCATTGCACCACTTGGCCACGTCGAACCAGTTCACGCCGTACACCGGATGGTACCACTCCTTGGCCCGACCTTCGTTCTGGAACTCGTACCCGTGCGCCACGGCCCACATCGCCACCCGATCCCAGAGTGCTCGCGTCACCTCGCACTTCCCCATGTAGAACTCGCTGACCTGTACCGTGTGCGGCGGTTGTTCCGTGAAGGAGCCCTCCGCGTCATCCTCCTGGTTCCCCATGGTGAAGCTGCCCTTGGGAATGCGGGCGAACTCCGCCAGGGTCGTCGGCGGCAGTGGCAGTTCCTCGGCGGTGAGTTTGACCTGCATCTGCGTGGACACCTGCTCGGGCCAGTCCCGTCCAGCCGCCCAGACCAGGCTCCCGCCGCGCCAGACGTCGGTGGTGGTCATGCCTCGATCCCCCGACAACAAGCGTACGGGTACCGCGTTCCAGGTGGCGCCGCCGTCCGCCGAAGCCAGCAGGGCGAGGTTGAGCGGATTGCCCTCGGCATCGCGGCAGCGGAAACGCACCGTGACCACCTTGGCGGCGCCGGCACGGGCCTGGGTCACACCGGTGATCTCGAGGTCCGGTGGCGTGGCGCACAGACTGCTCAGCAGGCAGCACAGCAGCAGCAGCGCCATTCCAGCCTGTCGCAGCCAGCCTGGAACGCCCATAGCCGGCGTGAACCTGGCCACGTTCCGCCGCCCGCGGGAACTGGCCGTCCCTGCCGTCACAGCCGCGCAGTTGTGCGGTAAGCCATTGTCTCCACGGCGCATCGTTGTGCTCCTGCTCCAAGGCCTGGCCAGATGGAGGCCGCCGGTGGCGCGGCGCGCGGTCGGGGCCGCGGCGGACAGTCCTGGCGGTACTCTCCACGGCACCCGATACCATGAGCGTTTCACCAGCGCGCGCAAGTGGTCGCCAGCAAACTTCAGCGAGCTTCTCGCCCGTGGCCTCGACTGCCGCCACGAATCCGGCCCCCAGCGCGCCTTGGAATCGCGGGCGTGACGCCTACATTCCTGCCAGGCTGGTGCTGGTTGGTCGTTGCCGCCGGGCCCCGGTCCCCTTCTTGTCGAAGCGCTGTGGGCATGAGCAAGACCAAGGATGACGCATGGCTGTGGTGTTGAAGCCAGCCCACCTGCCGATCGGTACGATTCGGGAGGCGATCACCGCTGCCGTACAGCGTGGCAATCGCCTCGTGGTCACGGCGCCCACCGGTTCCGGCAAGTCGACGCAGGTGCCGCAGTTCCTGCTCGATTGCCCGGCGGTGCGCGGCCAGATCCTGGTGCTGCAACCGCGGCGCCTGGCGGCGCGGGTGCTGGCCGAGCGGGTGGCCGCCGAACGTGGCGAGGCGCCCGGGCAGACGGTGGGGTACCGGACCCGGTTTGAACACTGCGGCGACGCCGGCACGAGGCTCTGGTTCATCACCGAGGGCCTCTTGCCGCGGCGCCTACTCGATTCGCCGCTCCTGGACGGCGTCGGGGCCGTGGTGTTTGACGAGTTTCACGAGCGCAGCCTGACCGCGGACGTGAGCCTTGGGCTGCTGCGGCGCCTGCAGGCTCGCCGCCCCGACCTCCGCGTGCTGGTGATGTCGGCAACGCTCGACGCCGAGAGCGTTTGCCGCTTTCTGGATGGCTGTCCGCACCTGCATGCCGAGGGCCGGCTGTATCCCATCGATATCGGCTATGCGGACCGGCCGCTCAGTGCGGAGGTCGGGGACGACGCCGCCCGCGCCGTGGCCGGCATCGTCAGTCAGGGGTTGGAAGGCGATGTGCTGGTGTTTCTGCCCGGCGTCCATGAGATCCGGCGCGCCATGGAGTCCTGCCGTCGGCTGCTGGGGCAGGTGGAGGTGCTGCCGCTGTACGGGGACCTGCCGCCGGAGATGCAGCATCGTGTCATGCAGCCTGGCAGCGTTCGCCGCGTGATCCTGGCCACCAATATCGCCGAGACCTCGCTGACCGTGCCCGGGGTCCGGCACGTGGTTGATTCCGGCCTGGCCCGCCAAAGCCGCTATGATGCCGGTCGCGGCGTCAACCTGCTCGAGTTGACGCCGATCAGCCGCGCCGCTGCCGACCAACGCGCCGGGCGGGCCGGACGCGAAGCACCGGGGACCTGCCGTCGTCTGTGGACCGCTGGCGAGCAGCAGCGCAAAGCCTCACGAACACCGGCTGAGGTCCACCGGGTGGATCTGTCCGAGGCGATCGTTCTGCTCTGTGCTCTGGATGCCGGCGACCCGACGCAGTTCGACTGGTTCGAGGCGCCGACGGCCGAATCGCTGTCCCTGGCGACGGGCGAGCTTCGCGACCTCGGCCTGTTGCCGGCGGCGGGCTTCCGCCTGACCGCGCTTGGCCGAGACGTCTCGCGTCTGCCGGCGCACCCCCGGCTGGGGCGGTTACTCTGTGCGGCCGCGCACGAGGGTTGCCTCGAGGAGGCGGCCCTGGCGGCCGCCGTGCTGGGGGAACGTCCTGTGGTCAGGCCGGGGACCGCCCTGACCACACGGGACGGACTGCAGTCGGATCTGCTGGCCGTGGTGGACGTGTTGCGCGAGGCGCACGCCGCGGGCTTCCGCCCGGCTTTCTGCGAGGAGCACGGAATCCTCGGCGGGCCGGCGCGCCAGGCCTGGGCCGCGGCGCGGATCCTGCTGACCGCGGCGCTCCGACTGGGATGGAGCGCCGCCCCGGCCAAAGACCGGGCACAGGCCTTCGGCCGCAGCGTTCTGGCTGCCTTCCCGGACCGCTTTGCCCGCCGCCGGGATGCCGGCACGCTCCTCTGCGAGCTCCGCCATTGTCGCTCGGCGGAGTTGGCGCGCGAGAGCTGTGCGCGCGACGCGCACCTGCTGGTGGCCGCGGAGATCCGCGAAGTCGGCGGGCGCGGCCGGCCGCTCAAGTCGCTGCTCAGCCTGGTCACCGAAGTGCGTGAGGAGTGGCTCCTGGACCTCTTTCCGGACGCCTGGCAATGCGAGGATACGACGTTCTGGGACGAGCGCCGGCACCAGGTCTTGCGCCGCGTCCGTACCACCTGCCTGGGCGTTACGCTCGAGGACCGGGAGGTACAGACCGTCGACCCGCATCAGGCCGCCGAACTGCTGGCCGACCAACTGGCCACAGGCAGCCTGCCGCTGCACGGCTGGACGCGCGAGGTCGAGGAGTGGGTCGAGCGCGTGCGCTGGACCGCAACGGTCTTCCCCGAACGCGCACTGATCCGCTACGATGAGACCGACCGTGCCGTGATCTACCGCGATCTGTGTGTCGGGGCCAGCCGCTACCGCGAGGTCAAGGACAAGCCATGCCTCGACATCGTCCGCCGCGCCCTCGCCTGGGACGATATCCGCTTCGTCGAGGAGATGGCGCCCGGCGCGCTGCCGCTGCCCGCCGGGCGCCGCCTTCGTCTCGAGTACCATGCCGGTCAACCCCCCAAGGGCCGGGCGCGCATTCAGGACCTCTACGGCCTGCAGCAGACGCCACGCGTGGCGGCGGGCCGCGTGGCGGTGCTGATCGAAATCCTGGCGCCGAATATGCGTACCGTCCAGATTACCGACGATCTCGAAGGCTTCTGGCGCGAGGGTTACCCGCGGGCCCGGAAGGAACTGGCCCGCAAGTACCCCAAACACGAGTGGCGCTGACCGCGCGCGCCGCTTGCGGGCGCCTTGCCGGGCGGACGTGAACAGTGCTGTGTTCGGTACAGTAATGTATTCTGGAAAGCCATCAATAGCCCATTCCTGTACCTGCACGGGGAGATCCGTACGGCTTCAGAGCACGGCCTGCTGGGAACGGTCCCCGGTGACCCGAACCGAGACGCCTGGTGCCTCGCACGAAAAGCCCATTTTTGTGCCGGCAGCGTCTGGTTCTTGCTGTCGGTGGAGCCATGGCATGTGATGATACGCATCGTTATGGTAACGGCTTACAGCAGTTTCTGCGATGCTTGGCATCAGGAACGCTAATAGGACCTACGGTTTTCGGCCACCTACATCAAGCCTTGGGGGGCGGTGGCTGGCACAAGCGTCGGAGATGATACGTATGAGCGCTGGCCAACGACGGGACGGGTATGGGTCCGGCTTCACCTTGCTGAATGCGGCCGGTGATCCCGCGCCGCAGGGGCTTTACGACCCGGCCTACGAGCGTGACAGTTGCGGGGTCGGCTTCGTCGCGGCGCTGGACGCGGTGCCGCGGGTCAATCTGGTGACGGACGCGATCCGCGTGTTAATCAACTTGGAGCATCGCGGCGCGGTGGGCGGGGACAAGACCACCGGTGACGGGGCGGGTTTGCTGTTGGGGATGCCGGACGTCTTTCTGCGGCGCGAGTGCCAGAAAGTGGGCATCGTTCTGCCCATGGTCGGGGAGTATGGCGCGGCGATGGTCTTCCTGCCCAGCGACCCGCAGGTGGCCGAATCGTGTCGCCGCGTCTGCGAGCAGGTATGTACTTTGGAGGGGGTGCGTGTACTGGGCTGGCGGCCGGTGCCGGTGCGCAGCGACGGCCTCGGCGCGTTCGCGTTGCGTACCATGCCGACCTTCGCGCAATTCTTCGTTGAGCGCGGCAGCCTCGAGGCGGCGGCTTTCGAGCGCAAGTTGGTCGTTGTTCGCCGGCTTATGGAGCGCCAGATCGCGCAGTGGAAGGATGCGGATGCGAGCCAGTTCTACGTGGCGAGTTTCTCGGCGCGGACAGTGGTCTACAAGGGCATGCTGACCGGGACCCAGTTGAAGTCTTTCTTCCCGGACCTCACCGACGCCGATTTCACCAGCGCCTTCGCCATCGTGCATCAGCGTTACAGCACCAACACGCTGCCGAACTGGAAGCTGGCCCAGCCGTTCCGCCTGCTGGCCCACAACGGAGAGATCAACACGCTGCGCGGCAATGCCAACCGCATGCGGGGGCGCCAACCGGTACTGAAGAGTAAGCTGCTCGGCGATGACCTGCCCAAGCTCTTTCCGGTTATCGATGAGACCGGCAGTGACTCGGCCCAGGTCGACAACGTCCTGGAACTCCTGACCGCCGCCGGGCGGTCGCTGCCCCACGCGGCCATGATGATGGTGCCGGAAGCCTGGGGCACCAAGTTCCACATGAGCGAGGACAAGCGGGCTTTCTACGAGTACCACAGCGCCATGATGGAGCCGTGGGACGGGCCCGCCGCGCTGGTGTTCACTGATGGGCGCTACATCGGTGCCGTGCTCGACCGTAACGGCCTGCGGCCGGCGCGCTATACGGTGACTGCGGACGGCCTCATCGTCCTGGCCTCCGAGACCGGTGTACTGGAGATTCCGCCGGCCGACGTGCGCTACTGCGGGCGGTTGCAGCCGGGGCGCATGCTGCTCCTCGACCTGGAGCAGCACCGCATTGTGCCTGACCGTGAGATCAAGGCGGCGGTGTCGCGGCGCAAGCCCTATCGCCACTGGGTCAAAGACAACCGCATCGACTTGCGCGGCCTCGGTATGCCGTCGGAGGTCCCGGCGGCGCCGCCGGATGAGTTGCGCGCCCAGCAGCAGGCCTTTGGGTACAGTGAAGAAGAGCTGAAGATGATCATCGGGCCCATGGCGGCACAAGGGCAGGAAGCCGTCGGTTCGATGGGCAACGACGTGCCGCTGGCCGTGCTGTCGAAGACGCCGCAGTTGCTCTTTGCCTACTTCAAGCAGCTTTTTGCCCAAGTGACGAATCCGCCCATCGACCCGCTGCGCGAAGAGTTGGTGATGTCGTTGATGAGTTACGTTGGGCACGAGCGTAACCTGCTGGAGGAGACGCCCGAGCATTGCCGCATGCTCAAGCTCCACCATCCCGTACTGACGCCCGAGGACATGGTCAAACTGCGGGGCACGGACAACCCGGATATTCGCCCGGTTGACTTGGCGATGCGCTTCCCGCGCGGCAGCGGCGGGCCCGGTCTGCGACAGGCGTTGGACGAGCTCTTTGCGCGCGCCGCGGAGGCGGTCCGCGGTGGTGCTGTCTTGCTGCTCCTGACGGATCGTGGCATGGACCGCGACCACGCCCCGATCCCGGCCTTACTGGCCGCGTCCGGGCTGCACCATTTCCTTATACGTGAGGGCCTGCGCACCCAGGCGGGGATCATCGTCGAAAGCGGCGAGGTGCGCGAGGTGATCCACGTGGCCATGATGATCGCTTTCGGTGCGAACGCGGTCTGCCCGCATGTGGCCCTGAGCACCGTTCGCGCCCTGGCCGAGGATGGCTTGCTCAGCCCGGCGGTGACCCCAAACGCGGCCGTGGATCACTACATTGCCGCCGTCAAGAAGGGTCTGCTCAAGACTCTGAGCCGCATGGGGATCAGCACGATTCGCAGCTTCCTCGGCTCGCAGATCTTCGAAGCGGTAGGCCTGGGGCCGGCGCTGATCGAGCGCTATTTCACCGGCACCGCCAGCCGGGTCGGTGGCATCGACCTCGACGACCTGGCGGCGGAAACGCAGCGCCGTCACGAAGTCGCTTTCCCGGCTGCTGGTGGGCCCGCCCCCGAACTGGCGATCGGCGGCCAGTACCACACCCGACTGGGCGGCGAGCGCCACATGTGGACGCCGCAGGTCATCAGCGCCCTGCAGCAGGCCGTGCGGCGGGATGACTACCGGCTGTTCCAGGAGTACTGCCGCGGCATGAACGACCAGTCCAGCCAGCGCATCACTCTGCGTAGCCTGACCTGCTTCACGCCTGGAACCCCGGTACCCATCGCGGAGGTGGAGGCGGTGGACAGCATCGTGCAGCGTTTCGTGGTCTCCGCCATGAGCTTCGGCTCGATCAGCAAAGAGGCCCATGAGGCCATCGCCATCGCCATGAACCACCTCGGCGCGCGGAGCAACTCTGGCGAGGGTGGAGAGGATCCTGCCAGGTACCGTAAGGTCAATGGCGATAATAAGATGAGCCGCATCAAGCAGGTCGCCAGTGGGCGCTTCGGGGTGACCCTGGAGTACCTCCTTCACGCCGACGAACTGCAGATCAAGATGGCCCAGGGTGCGAAGCCCGGCGAGGGCGGCCAGTTGCCGGGCCACAAGGTCAGTGCCGACATCGCGCGAGTGCGGCATACGACCCCCGGCGTGACGCTCATCTCCCCGCCGCCCCACCACGACATCTACTCGATCGAGGACCTGGCCCAACTGATCTACGACCTCAAGTGTGTCAACCCTGCAGCTCGGGTCTCCGTGAAGCTGGTGAGCGAGGTCGGCGTGGGTACCATCGCCGCCGGTGTGGCTAAGGCGCGGGCGGACATGGTCCTGATCGCTGGGCACGACGGCGGCACTGGCGCCAGTCCGTTAACCGCCATCAAGCATGCCGGACTGCCCTGGGAACTCGGCCTGGCAGAAACGCAACAGGCATTACGATTGAATGGGTTGCGTGACAAGATACGGGTGCAGGTGGACGGCCAGTTACGCACGGGTCGTGACCTGGCTATCGCCACGCTGCTGGGCGCCGAGGAGTTCGGCTTTGCGACGGTCGCCCTAGTCAGTCTGGGCTGCGTGATGATGCGGAAGTGCCACTCCAACACCTGTCCGGTCGGGGTGGCGACGCAGGACCCCCGGCTGCGGGCCCGCTTCTGCGGTCGGCCAGAGCACGTCGAGCGCTTCTTCCGCTTCCTGGCTCAGGACTTCCGCGAGGTGATGGCCGAACTTGGCTTCCGTACCGTCGACGAGATGGTCGGGCACAGCGAGCGGCTGGCTTTTGCCCCTGCGGCTGACCATCCGAAGACGGCGCACCTCGATTTCAGCCGCTTGCTGCGGCCACCAGATCGACCGGACGAGCTCCCCTTACGTTGCCTGCGGCCGGAGCCGTTTGAGTCGGTGTCGTGCTTCGATGACGAGTTGATCGTGAAGTGCCGCAAAGCTCTGGAAGGCAAGGGCAGCGTGAGTCTGAAACTGCCCATCCGCAACACCCAGCGGACGGTGGGCGCTCGTCTGAGTCAGGAAGTGGCCAAGCGGCACGGCGTCAAGGGGCTCTCAGACGGCAGCATCGACCTGACCTTCATCGGCAGCGCTGGCCAGAGCTTCGGCGCCTTCCTCGCGCCGGGTCTGACGCTGACGGTGCTGGGCGACGTCAACGACTACCTGGCCAAGGGCATGAGCGGCGGCCGCATCGTGGTCCGCCCCCACCCGGCCTCGGGCTTCAATGCCCACGAGAGCATCATCGCCGGCAACGTCATCCTCTACGGTGCCACCGGCGGCGAGGTCTTCCTCAGCGGCCAGGCCGGCGAGCGCTTTGCGGTGCGCAACAGCGGCGCAACGGCCGTCGTCGAGGGCGTCGGCGATCACGGCTGTGAATACATGACCGGCGGGACCGTGGTGGTGCTGGGCGGTACCGGTAACAATTTCGCCGCCGGTATGAGCGGTGGCATCGCCTATATCTATGACGAATCCGGGCTTTTCGACACGCGCTGCAATCTGGACATGGTCGACCTCGAAAGCGTGTGGGGCTGGGAGGACCAGGACGTGCTCAACCGGCTGCTGACCCGGCACGTCGAGTTCACCGGCAGCGAGCGCGCCAAGGATATCCTCAACAGTTGGGACAACTGCCTGCCGTACTTCGTCAAGGTCTTCCCGATCGACTACCGCAAGGTCCTCGAGCGTATGAAGCAACGTGAGGACCGCGAGTCCGAAACGCTGTCGGCCACCGAAGAAGTCTACCCCCACCCCGAAACCCGCCACCGCTGACCCGGCGCAGCGAGGAGAACCGCGATGTGCGCCAAACCCACAGGCTTCCTGGAATACAGCCGCAAGGACTTCGACAAACGGCCCAAGGGGGAACGCCTCCTGGACTGGCAGGAAGTCCAGACCCTGCAAACGCCCGCCGAGCTGACCCAGCAGGCGGCGCGCTGTATGGACTGCGGCATTCCCTTCTGCCACGCCCACGGTTGCCCCCTCGGCAACCTCATCCCGGACTTCAACGACATGGCCTATCGCGGCCACTGGCGCGAGGCCCTGGCGCTGCTGCACCGCACGAACAACTTCCCGGAGATCACCGGGCGCATCTGTCCCGCCCCCTGCGAGACCTCCTGCACGCTGAACCTCAACCAGGAACCGGTGACCATCCGGCAGCTCGAACTGGCGATCGTGGAGAAGGGCTGGAGCGAGGGCTGGATCACGCCCGAGCCGGCAGCCGTCAAGAGCGGCCGCCGAGTCGCGATCATCGGCAGCGGTCCGGCCGGTCTGGCCGCGGCGCAGCAGTTGGCTCGAGCGGGGCACGAGGTGACGGTGTTCGAGCAGGACGAGCGTATCGGTGGCATTCTGCGTTACGGCATTCCTGACTTCAAGCTCGAGAAGCAGGTCCTCGACCGCCGCCTGCAGCAGATGGCCGCGGAGGGGGTCGCGTTCGAGACCGGAGTGACGGTCGGCGTCGACCTGGCTCTCTCTTACCTCCAGCGCAGTTTTCACGCGGTGCTCCTGGCCGGCGGGGCACGGCACCCGCGCGACCTGGCGGTTCCCGGTCGGGACCTGGCTGGGATCCATTTCGCCATGGACTTCCTGGTGCGCCAGAACCGCCTCGCCAGACCGGCTGCGCCGGGAGGGCAGGGGGCCGAGATCAGCGCGGCCGGTAAGCGCGTCGTGGTCATCGGTGGCGGCGATACCGGTGCAGACTGCGTGGGCACCAGCCTGCGGCAGGGGGCGGTTGCCGTCACCCAGTTCGAGATCCTGCCCAAGCCCCCGCCGACCCGCAGTGAGTCGACGCCCTGGCCTGAATGGCCCTATGTGTTGCGCTCGAGTTCGTCTCACGAGGAAGGCGGCGAGCGCCGCTGGAACATCACCACTCACGCCTTCCTGGGGCAGGACGGTCGCGTCAACGGCATCCGCTGCGCCGAGGTCGAGTGGGTTACCGCGGAGAATGGCCGCCGTATCTGTCGCGACCGTGCCGGCACTGAGTTCGTGCAGCCGGCCGACCTGGTGCTGCTGGCCATGGGGTTTACGCGGGAAGGCAACAGTGAGGTCCTCAAGCGCTTTGGTGTGGAACTGGATGCCGCCGGGAACCCGAAGCTCGGTCCCGACGGCATGACCAGTGGCCGCGGCGTGTTTGTCACTGGCGACCTGGCCAGTGGCGCCTCGCTGGTCGTGCGGGCCATCGCCGCCGGCCGCCGCGCGGCCGAGGGCATCCACTGTTTCCTGGGTGCACTATAGTACGGCCCTTGCAGGTGCCATCCTGATCGACGGCGTGTTGGACCTAGCGGATGAGTCGTGATCTATGACTGAACAGCGCTACAGAACCCATACGTGTGACGAGTTGCGTCCGGCCCACATCGGGACCACGGTCCGCCTGTCGGGCTGGGTCCACAGCGTACGCGATCATGGCGGCATCGTCTTCGTCGACCTGCGTGACCACTACGGCATCACGCAGGTGGTGATCAACCCTGAGCAGCCCTTTCATGACGACTTCAATCGCTTGCACCTGGAGTCCGTGGTCTGCATCTCCGGCACGGTCGTCGAGCGCCACGCCGAGACCCGTAACGCGAGACTGGATACGGGGCTGGTCGAAGTCGTCGCCGCGGCGTTTGAGGTCCTCAGCGCCGCCGCGGTGGTGCCGCTGGCGGTGAATCAGGAGACGCCCTGCGACGAGAACGTTCGACTGCGCTACCGTTTTCTGGACCTGCGGCGCGAGACGATGCACCGGCACATCATGTTGCGCAGCCGGCTGATGAGTTATGTCCGCGCCAGCCTGAGCGGCATGGGCTTCAATGAGTTCCACACGCCGATCCTGACCAGCAGTTCGCCCGAGGGCGCCCGCGATTTCCTGGTGCCCAGCCGGATGCATCCGGGGCGTTTCTACGCATTGCCGCAGGCCCCGCAGATCTACAAGCAGTTGCTGATGGTCTCGGGCTTTGACCGGTACTTCCAGATCGCGCCCTGTTTCCGTGACGAGGATAGCCGGGCCGACCGCTCCCCCGGCGAGTTCTACCAGATCGACATGGAGATGAGTTTCGTCACCCAGGAGGATGTTTTCCGCGTCATCGAGACCCTGATGACGGGCATCTTCACGGAGTTTGGCGATGGCAAGGCGATGAGTCCGGCGCCATTTCCGCGCATGACCTACGCCGATGCCATCGCGCACTACGGGTGTGACAAGCCAGACCTGCGCAATCCGCTGCGCATGGTCGAGGTCACTGACGTCTTTGCCGGCAGCGCCTTCCAGGCGTTCGCCGGCGTTGCCGCGCGCCAGGACGGCACGGTGCGCGCTATCCCGGTCAAGGGTATCGCTGCCACTACCTCCCGTAGCTTCTACGATGGCATGATTGCCTTTGCACAGGGTGTGGGTGCCAAGGGCCTGGGCTACATTGTCTTCTCCGAAGGCGAGGCCCGTAGTCCGATCGCCAACTACCTCGACGCTGAGCGCCTCAACACTCTCAAGAGCCGTTGTGCACTCGGCGACGGCGATGTCGTCTTCTTCATCGCCGACACGCGCGCCAAGGCCCGGAGCATCGGCGCTGCCGTCCTGCCCGAACTCGGCGCGCGCCTGGGCCTCATCGAAGCAAACGCCTTCCGCTTCTGCTGGGTCGTCGATTTCCCGATGTACGAGCACAACGAGGAGCTGGGGCGCATCGACTTCAGTCATAACCCCTTCAGCATGCCGCAGGGCGGTATGGAAGCCTTGGAGAACCAGAACCCGCTGACCATCGTGGCGCACCAGTATGACTTGGTCTGCAATGGGATCGAACTCTCTTCAGGCGCCATCCGCAACCACCGCCCCGAGGTGATGCTCAAGGCCTTTGAGATTGCGGGCTATACACGCGAAGAGGTTGAGAGCAAGTTCCAGGGGCTGATGCGGGCCTTCCAGTATGGCGCGCCGCCGCACGGGGGTATCGCGCCTGGGTTCGACCGTATCCTGATGCTGTTGACCGGCGCAAAGAACATCCGGGAAGTGATCGCCTTCCCGCTGAATCAGAGCGCCCAGGATCCGCTGCTGGGAGCGCCCACCGAGGCCAGCGAGAAGCAACTGCGGGAGCTGCATCTGCGCAGCACCGTGCGCAAAGAAGCACCAACACCGTGAGTTCGGAGAAGGGTCGGGGTACCATGGGCGCGCCACAGCTTGCCACCAAAGTCGGGGCTGCTGAACTGCATTACGAGGGTCGCGTTATCACCCTGCCGGTGCTTGAGGGGTCGGAGCACGAACGTGGCCTGGACACCAGCCGTCTGCGTGAGCTGACGGGGTTGGTGGCCCTGGACTACGGCTATAAGAACACCGGCAGTTGCCGGAGCGAGATCACCTACCTCGACGGCGAGCAGGGCATCCTGCGCTATCGCGGCTATCCGGTGGAGGAACTGGCCGAGAAGTCCCGCTTTGTCGAGGTGGCCTATCTACTCGTCCACGGCCGTCTGCCCCTGCTGGCCGAACAGCAGGACTTCTCGGAACTCCTGACCCGGCACTCGATGATCCACGAGGACATGACGCAGTTCTTCAAGAACTACCCCGAGCACTCACACCCGATGGCGATCCTCTCGGGGATGGTCGTCTCTCTGTCCTCGTTCTACCCGGAACTGTCCCAGGGCAATGTCGATGAGGAACTGGCTCATATCGACATCACGGCCACCCGCCTGCTCTCGAAGTTGCGTACGATCGCTGCCTTCTCGTACAAGAAGTCCATCGGTGAACCCTTCGTCTACCCGCGCCACAACCTCAAGTACTGTGCCAACTTCCTGAACATGATGTTCTCCTCGCCGGTACGTCCCTACGACGCCAACCCGGTCATCGAGCGGGCCCTCAATGTCCTGCTGATCCTGCACGCCGACCATGAGCAGAACTGCTCGACCTCGACCGTTCGTCTGGTCGGCAGCGCCAAAGTCAACCTGTACGCTGCCGTGGCTGCCGGTATCTGCGCCCTGTGGGGGCCGCTGCATGGCGGCGCCAACCAGGAAGTGATTGGCATGCTGGAGGGGATTCAGAGGCAGGGCGGGGACGTGAAGCGGGTCATCGAGCGGGCCAAGGACAAGAAGGACCCGTTCCGCCTCTACGGCTTTGGGCACCGCGTCTACAAGAACCACGACCCGCGGGCACGCATTATCAAACAGACGTGTGTCGACGTACTCCGCGAGTTGAAGGTGAAGGATCCGCTGCTGGACATTGCCCTGGAGTTGGAGGAGCGCGTGCAGAGCGACCCGTACTTCGTCGAGCGCAAACTCTACCCGAACGTGGACTTCTACAGCGGCATCATCTACCGCGCCATGGGGATACCGGAGAACATGTTCACGGTCCTCTTCTCCATTGGCCGTCTGCCGGGCTGGATCGCGCAGTGGAAGGAGTCCCAGGAGGACCCCGAGTTCAAGATCCAGCGGCCGCGCCAGATCTACACCGGCCCGACGCTACGCCACTACCTTCCGATCCAGGAGCGCGGCTGAGCCACGACGCTGCGCCGGGCCGCCTGCGGCGCTGTGGCCGGACCGGGCTCTGGTCAGCGTATGGCATATACGTAACCGTCCGCACCGACCAAGAGAATGACCGCTTCACCGCTCCCGTCCACGGCGGCAATGGCGGGCGGGCCGACGGTTGCCGGCAGCGCGAACGTCCAGCGTACACCGCCCTGCACGGCACCCGGAAGCGTACCCAGGCAGGTGAGCGTGTTTCCCTGCGTGAAAAGAGCTTCCTCGCGGCCATCGCCGTCGATGTCGGCGCCGGCGCTACCCACAGGTGTGGTCAGCCCCGGCACGGCGAGCCGCCACTTGACGTCGCCCGTGGCCGTATCGTAGCAGCGTATGCCGTCGTCATAGCCAGCCGCCGTGGCCTCGAGGCGGCCGTCGCCATCGATGTCGCCGAAGGCCGGGTAGGCGGTTCCGCTGCGGTCCGGCGCATCCCACCAGGCCAAGCTGCCGTCGCGGCGGATCACCCCGGTCAGTGACCGTCGTGAGGTCGCGAAGAAAAGGCTGACGCCGGTGCCTGGACCGAGGAACTCCCCGGCTACCGGCAGGCCCCAGTAGACAGGCTTGGCGGGGACGGCTTCCCAGCTTGCATCGCGGGCCAGCAGGTCCTGCCCGGAGGCACCTCGCAGCAGGTAGAGAATGCTGGGATGGAGAGAGGCGAGATCGTCGCGCCCATCGCCATCATAGTCGGCGGTTGCGAACGGCGTCCCGCCGACACCGCGGTTGCTCACCTGGCGGTCGCGGTGCCATAGTTCGTGGCCGTCCGTTCCCGAGAGCAGAGACGTCTCCTCGCTGTGCATCATTGACCGGCGGACCGTCACCAGCACGTCCTGGCGCGTGGCGTCCGTGAAGCAGCCTGCCTGCCAGATGACCGCGCCACCCACGTTCCACACGGGCGCGCCCCCCGGGATGGCCGTGAAGTCGTGGTGCCACACCTCCGCGCCCGCGAGACTGCGTGCCACGATGCGGGCGCACCCGCTCGGGGCGGCGCTGGCATGCACGATGTGCCGCTGCCCCGCACCGGTGAGGTCTGCCAGGAGTGCGCCGCTGACGGCGGGCCAGTTATCGCCCTGGACGCGACCCGGGACGCGCCAGCGCTCGAGCGCCGGTTGATCGCCGTTCGCAACCTGGAAAGCGACCACCTCCTCGCCCGTGCTCTGGACGACGACCGTGGCTTGCGTTTCCTCCCGGCCCCAGGCGACCACCGGGGTGCTGGCCGGCACGCCGCCAAGAGTCGACTCGGCCGCGACCACGGTTCCCGACGCCAGGGTGAGCTCTGCCGCCGCGCCTGGTGCGGCGCGGCAGCGGGCCAGCAAGCGGCCCGCTCCATCCAGGGCCAGGGCGCTGATCCCGGGCCCAGTGACGTGGGTTCTGTCGGTGAACTGCCCCTGTGCCCAGACTGCCACACGCAGGGAGGCCATGCCCGCGCCTGTCGATGCCGGGGTCCTGAGTACCACCGCCGGCCCCGCCGCGGTGTCGCGGCAGAGAACATCGCGCTGGCCGAGCGTTGCTGTGCTGTTGACGTGGACGGGGAGGGGCCTGTCCCAGGTGGCCCACCCGGCCTCCTGTCGCTGCCAGAGCACGGTGGGGGTGGGCCCTCTGAGGTTGCGGACGAGAATGGGTCCGGCCGCCGGGATGCCCTGGCCCGATACCCGCGTCAGCAGCATTTCCGCGCTGCCGTCCCGGTCGAGGTCGTGGGTGCCTTGCAGGAACTCGTCGGGCAGGTCGGCCTTGGTGGCTCCGGTCAGGCCGTCGTAGACCAGCACATGCCAGCGCTGGTCGCCGGTGTCGTTGTACAGATTCGCCAGCACCTCCAGGCGACCGTCGCCATCGACGTCCGCCACGGGGTCCGGGTGGACGCGCAGGATCTTCTGTGGGTTGGCGATATCGAGCTCGATCTCACGCTGCCACAACAGCGCGAGTTTGCCGTCGCGGTAGCCGAGCACGTCGATGTGTTTGGCGAAGTCCGCCTGCACGACGAACTCGCTGCGGCCATCGCCATCGAGGTCGTAGCTGCCGAAGAAGCCGTAGCTGCGTCCCGCCGTGAAGCGGCAGCGGTCCTTGACCGCCCCGGTACGGGCGTCCAGAATCAGGAGTTCATGCCATGGCAGAATGGCGACCTCAGGGGCCTGATCGGCATCGAAGTCACCCACCAGCGGCAGGGCTTGGAAGAGCAACTCGATGGGCGCGGTCTCCCAGGCCTTCTGCCAGGCGCCGTTCCGCCAGGCATAGCAGCGGCCCGCGCATGGCTGCCACTGTCCGTTCACCGTAGGTTTGTCGAAGCCGCTCTCAAAATCGAGCCGCTCCAGTCCGGGAGCGTCCGGGAGAACGTCGGCGTAGGTCGTATTTCGGGTGCGCTCGGTGGGGCGGGTGTCGTCGCCGAGAGTGGCTGAGAGCGTCGCCAGCCCCCAGTCGGCTGCCCCAACGTCGACGGGCTGGGTCGAGGCGCCCGGGGCGGGAAGGGGGAAAGGCCGGCTGTCCGGCCCCGGGGTGATGATCAGCCTCGTCTCAACCGCCCCCACGCCTTGTTTCCAGGCCAAGCGCGGGGCGGTGATCCGGCCCTTGAGCGGTGAACGTGCGTCCAGCCCGGGATTGCCGCGCGGTCCCGCCCATTCGTTCGGCGCAGGACAACTGCGAGTGACCGGGCGCGGTTCGGCTGCCAGCCCCGGCAGCGGCAGCAGGCAGAACGTCGCCGAGACCAACCCTCCCCACAGCCACCAGGCCTGGCGGTCGCGGACCGGTTGTCGGTTCCACCACGGGACGGGTGCCGGCACTGGGGTCGCTCCCATCACCTTGCGTCTCCGCTTTGGCCCCGCTGCTTGCCGACGGGGAGCACGCGCTGATCCTGGCCGCGGCAATGCGCGCTTCTCAGTCCTTGCCGGGAGCCGCCCAGGGGGTGGCGCGGTCCCACTCGCGGAGACGCCGGTCGAGGTCCTGCGCCAAGGCAGGCTGGGCGCCGTTACCGGCCAGGTTCCGCAGTTCGAACGGATCTGCTGCCACGTCCCAGAAATAGTGCGGTGACGCGGCCAACTCGCGGGTGCCTTGGCGGAATGGCAGGCCGTAGAGGTGGCTCGGCGTGCGAATGCCGACGCCGTGCCCAGTCTCGACCACGGCGTGGTCATCCGCCAGGCGAGTCGCTTCGCCGCGCACCACGGTGGCCAGGTTGCGGCCATGGACGTGCGCCGGCACGGGTTCCCCTACCAGCCCCAGCAGGGTCGGCATCGTATCCACCAGGCCCATCACCTGCGCCCCCACCGTCGCCGGACGCAGACGGGCTGGCCAGCGCACGAGCATGGGAATGCGGATCGACTCCTCGTGCAAGTCGCCCTTTTGTACTCGGCCGTGGCTGCCCAGGTAGTCGCCATGGTCTGACGTAAAGACGACGATGGTGTCGCGCGCCAGGCCCGTGCTGTCCAGGGTCGCCAGCATCCGACCCACGGCATCGTCCACCCAGGTGGTCATGCCATAGTACTCCGCGATCACCCGGCGCAGTGTGAAGTCCGCTGGGAGGTCCTCGGTGTAGGGCAGGTGCAGGTTGTAGTAGCGGTAGTCCCAGCGGTAAATCTTGAACCAGTGCTCCTGGTCGGGTAAGGGCTTGGTGAGGTCGACGTTGGCCCGGATCGGTATGTCCTCTGGACGGTACATGCTCAGATAGCGTTCCGGGCCATCACTCATCGGGCAGTGTGGCGGCGAAATGTTGTAGAAGAGGAAGAATGGCTCTTTGCCGCCGGCGCGGCCTCGGAGCAACTCTTCCACACGGTCGCATTCGTAGTCGACGCTGAAGCCATCCGGCGAGAACTCGGGACCGCCGTTCTCGCTGAACAACTGAGCGCGGTGAGCGTGGTTCATGCGCGGGATGACGTAGTCGTCGAAGCCCACGTCCTGGGGCCAGGAGTGGATGTGCCACTTACCGATGGCGCTGGTGTGGTAGCCCAGGCCGCGCAGGATCTCCGCCAGCGTGGGGTCCTGCAGGTGCGGCCGGCCCGACACCGGGTACTGGGGGAAGTGGATGACGCCGCCGGGCAGCGGCGTGCAGACGTTGCCCACGCCGCCCGTGCAGCAGCGGTTGTACTGGCCGGAAAGGGTGACCGAGCGCGCTGCCATACACACTGGGAAGGTGGTGACGGCGGTCTCGAAGCGTACGCCTTCCGTGGCCAGGCGGTCCAGGTGCGGCGTACGGATGAGCGGATTGCCGTAGCAGCCCACCTCGAAGGCCCGCAACTGGTCGCACATGCAGAGGATGATGTTGGGGCGTTCAGCCATGGGCATACTCCGCCTTCAGGGCGTCGCGCCGGGCGAGCAGCGCGGTCCGGAACGCGGGCGTGGTCGCTACCGCTTCCCCGCCCAGCGCCAGCATCTCCGCCAGCACGCGCGCCCCGTCCGTGCCGGGGCAGGCAGCCACGATGCGGCGGGCCAGGGCGTAGGTGGTCAGCAGGTCGTGGTACTGGTTGGCCAGGTTCTCGACGATGGGCAGCAACTCGGCGGGGCGGGCCAGGTCGGACGCCACCCTCTCCCAGTCGGCATAGGCACGGTAGGCGGTACTGTACCGAATCAGCGCGGCCATCGTCGCGCTGAAGTGCTGGGTGATCCCGGCATCGCAGGTCACCGGGAACACCGCGTTCGGATCGAAGTGCTGCTGGGCCCAGTGATCCTCGCGCCAGGCCGCGCGCGCTTCCGGCTGGCGGAAGTCCGGCACCGTATACGGCGTTCCACCCTCAGTGCTGGAGCGGTAGGCGAGGATCCCCGGGATGGTGACGTCACAGGCGGCGAAAATCTCGAAGGGCGCCGGCTCGCCGGTCAGTATCTGGCGGGCGAAGAAATAGACCATCCAGAAATCGCCGCCGCCATGGCCGGTCTTGGCGGCCAGTTCGCCCAGGTCGTCCCAGCGCGGCCTCACCTCCAGCTTGGGCGAACCGCCGCTGCCACCCAGGCGCAGGGTCAGCTCACGCCCCACGTTCAACTCGGCAGACCCCAACGTGCCCCACAGGCGCTGGATGTGCGTGTCGTTGGTGGTTGCTCCCATCAGATTGCGCACCACGGCGCCGTTGGACATGTTGATCAGCGAGGGTGCGATGCCGCCCATGCCCTCCTCGTTGCCCAGCAGGTAACCGGCCAGGCTGGGGCGGGCCGGGAGTGCCACCACCCGCGTTGGCCGCTCCCCGGTGATGATCATGATCGGCCCCAGGGAATGCGTGCAGTAGTAGTGGAACTGCAGCCAGCTCCGCCAGTTGTGGACCGTGTTTCCGGGTTGTACCGGCAGCCCGTCGATGTAGGTATACGCCAGCGAGCGGCACTCGTGTACATACTCATACTCCGCGTACATCAGTTCGCCGAACAAGCCCTCCTTCCACTTGCGGGCCAGGTACATGTTGGCGGCGGTGAAGGGGTAGTTCTCCGCCAGGTTGTAGACCTTGCCGCTGCGTTCCACGGCCTCCACCAGGCGTACGCCCTCGGCCAGAGTGTGAAAGGCGGTGACCTCCGAGAGCACATGCTTGCCGGCGTTCAGGCAGCGGATCGCATCGCCGGCGTGCGCCGGGCAGAAGGTGGCCAACAACACGGCGTCCATATCCTGGGCCAGGAAGGCCTCGGCGTCGGCGCTGACGAAGGCTCCCGGATTGGCCTGCAGGAAGTTGCTCCGCATGTGCTCGTTGTAGTCGCAACCCGCGACCACGTCGACGTTGAGCAGGGCGCAGGTCGAGTAGAAACTCATGCCCCGACCCAGGCCCCAGATGCCCAGGCGGATGCGTTTGTCGGTGTCGAAAATCCGTGGGTTCGAGGTGGCCATGCTATCGACTCTCCTTGGCGTCGGTTCCCGGTACCGGATTCGGCAGGATCGCGAGTGTTCGGGTGCCCGCGGCGGGCCCCATCCGCGTACAGCGTGCTCCGGAACCGGATTCTCCTGCAAGTATAGTGCCACGGGGCTCATGCCGCCGCCACTGGTGTCGGCGCTGGCGGCGTCGCATTCAGCCAAGCCCCCCTGCTGGTCACGTCGGGGGTGCATGAACATTCGTGTCGGTTCGATAAAGGGAAGAACGGTCAGCCCGCAGAGACGTGAGGGTGCAGATGGAAACGGCGATCATGGTGACGTGTCTGATCCGTGCCCTCCGAGTCATCCGTGGTTGGTCCCCCCGTGTTGCCTCCGCTCCAGAAAGCCGGATTGACCACGGAGGGCACGGATTCCACGGATGGGAGAGAGTGCGAGTATAGGCGTCTATACACTCTGCGGGCGCAATTCCCCTCGGATTTCGTCCTTCCGACAATCTGGTCATGCACCCTCACGTCGGGGCGCGGTTGACGGCCCGGCGCTGGCTGGGTAGAGTCTGGGTGCATGTCATTCACGGCGGAACAGTTGGCAGCGGCCTGTGGCGGCCTGGCGGCGGGCGAGGCGGAGCGCTACCTGCGGCAGTGGGGTGAGCGCTACGCGGACGTCTTTACCGTTGAGCAAGCGGCCCGGCACCGCGCGGTGCTGCTGGCTCTGACGTCGGCGCAGCCCGTCGAGGTGCTGGTCGAATCCGGTCCTGACGGCCTGCTGGCCTGCACGGTGTTGGCCTTCGACTACCCGGCCCTGTTCTCGCTGATCTCTGGCCTGCTCGGGGCCGCCGGGCTGAACATCGTTGCCGGGGACATCTTCACGTCCATCCCGCTGGTCGGCACCACGCCGCGCTTGCCGCGGCGCATCCCGCGCGCCGAGATGAAGGTTGCCCGCCGTCACATCATCGACCACTTCCGCTGTCGCGGCGAGGCGACGACCGCGCCCCGCGTCTGGGCCGAACCCCTACGCGAACAATTGCTTGCGGTCGTCCGCTTGCTCGAGACACGTCGGCCCGACGAAGCCGTGCGCGCCCGGCATCTGGTCTATGAACAGGTGGCGCGGCGCATGGCCGCCCTCACGGCTCACGGCGACACCATGCTCTACCCGGTTGAGTTTGAGGTCGTCAATGACGGGCCCTTTACCCGGCTCCTGGTCCGTTCCCAGGACACGCCCTTCTTCCTCTACGCCCTCTCCAATGCCCTGGCGCTGCGCGGCATTACCGTCGAGCGCGTCACCATCAGTACAACCGACAGCGGCCAGGTCGCCGATTGCATCGAGGTCCTCGACGCGCGGGGAGGCCGGATCGAGGAGTCCCGGCAGTTGGACGAGTTGCGCTTCTCCATCGCCCTTACCAAGCAGTTCACCTACTGCCTAGGGACGGCTCACGACCCCTATGCTGCCCTGACCCGCTTCGAGCAACTCACCGAGGAGATCGCCCGTCACCCTGACCGCGGTCGTTGGCTGGACCAGTTTGCCCGGCCGGCATCCCTGCAGGACCTGGCCCGCATCCTCGGCGCCAGTGACTTCCTGTGGGAAGACTTCATCCGCGCCCAGTACGAGACTCTGCTCCCCCTCTTGCAGGAACGCGCCGCGCAGACGCCCCTGGACGTATCCGTGGCCGGACTCCGGCAACGCCTGGAGCAGTCTCTGCAGGGACAGACGTCCGACGCGGACCGGCGCACCGCCCTGAATGCCTGGAAAGATCGCGAGATCTTCCAGATTGATCTCCACCACATTCTGGCCGACGATCCCGACGTGCGGCGTTTGGCCGAGCCCCTCACCCGCGTGGCCGAGCTGGTCGTCGGGACCGCAGTCGTCCTCGTCGATCACCACCTGGCCGCACGCTACGGTGCGCCGCGCACGGTCGGCGGGCTGCCGACGGCCTGCGCCATCTGCGGCCTTGGCAAGCTGGGCGGCGTGGCCCTCGGCTACGCCTCCGACATCGAGCTGCTGTTCGTCTATGCCGACAACGGCCACACCGACGGTCCGGAGTCCATCACCAACGCCGAGTATTTCGACCGTCTGGTGCAGGAGACCACCGCCTTCGTCACCGCCAAGCGCGAGGGTGTCTTCCAGATCGACCTGCGGCTGCGCCCTTACGGCAAGGCCGGTCCGCTGGCCTGCAGCCTCGATAACTTCTGCCGTTACTATGGGCCAGGCGGCGCCGCACTGAGCTTTGAGCGGTTGGCCCTGGTTCGCCTGCGCGCCGTCGCCGGTGACCCTGACCTGGGCGAGCGCATCGAGCGGCTGCGCGATCAGTTTGTCTATGAGAGTGCTTCGATCTCTGTTCCGGAACTGCAGGATCTGCGCGACCGGCAGGTGTCCGAGAAGGCGACTGGCAGTCGGCCCAATGCCAAACTCAGCCCCGGCGCCCTGGTGGACATCGAGTACTGCGTCCAGATGCTGCAGATCCAGCACGGCGGTGTCCATGCCGACCTGCGCACGCCACGCATTCACGAGGCCCTCGAAGCCCTGTCGCGGGCCGGTCTCCTGGACGTCGAGGAGAGCCGTCGGCTGACGCGTGCTTACTACTTCCTGCGGCGGCTGATCAATGGCCTGCGCATGCTTCGCGGCAACGCCCTCGACCTGTTTCTACCCGACCCGGGCACCATCGAGTACCGGCACCTGGCACGACGCATGGGCTACCGTGGCCGGCAGGAGCTTGATGTCGGCCGGCAGCTCTTCGCCGACTTCGAGACCGAGACCGCTGTCGTCCGGCGCTTTGTGCAGGCGCACTTCGGCCGGCCGGCCATCGCGGGCAGTGGCCGCGGCAACGTGGTCGATCTGCTGCTCAGCGACATGGTGCAGCCGCAGCAGGCCGAGCATATCCTCGGCCGCATGGGCCTGCGTGACCCCCAGCGCGCCCTCACCAACCTGCACCTGCTGGCCGGCCCCTGTCCCGAGGGCGAGGATTTCCTCCGCCTGGCGGTCCTGGCGGGCGACGTGCTGCAACTGACGGCCGATCCGGACATGGCCCTGAACAACTGGCAGCGTTTCGTCGAACAGCTCGCGCATCCGGCCGTGCACTACGCCGGACTGCTGCTCCAACCCCGCCGCCTCGAGATTCTGCTGGGCGTGCTGGCCACCAGTCAGTTCCTCGCGGATACCCTCGTGCGCGATCCCGAGGTCATGGAGTGGGCCACTGACCAGGAGGTGCTCAACCGCGACTACGACATCGCGGCCCTCAGCGTTGACCTCGAAACCGACCTCTCTGCGGCTGGCCCGGCGCATGAGGACCGCCTCAACGCCGTGCGCCGTTTCCGCCGTCGCCACATCCTCCGCATTGGCATTCGCGACATCTTCCTCAAACTGCCCATTCGCCGCATCACCGTTGAACTTGCCGATCTGGCCGAGACCATCCTCGACTGGTCGGCGCTGGCCGCCTGGAAACGCCTGGCGCTGGCCCTGCCGCAGGCGCCGCCAGCCGATGGATTCTGCATTCTGGCGTTCGGCAAATGCGGTGGGCGTGAACTTAACTACAGCAGCGACATTGACCTCGTCGGCATCTACCGCGAACGCCTGCCCGCAGGAGAGGATGATCGTGGCTTCTACGAGCACATCCTTGATGCGGTGCGCGCCGATCTCATGGGCCACACCGCCGAGGGCTTCGTCTACCGCGTCGACTTCCGCTTGCGGCCCTACGGCCGCGCCGGGGGACTGGCCGTCTCCACCCGCGCCGCCATCACCTACTACGGCGCCGCTGCCGGCCTCTGGGAACTGCAGGCCCTGCTGAAAGCCCGCCCGGTAGCCGGCAACCGTGAACTGGGCCGCGATCTGCTTGAACGCCTGCGGCCGTTTGTCACCGGCCCCCACGATCCACGTCAACTCGCGGCGTCCATCCGTCGTCTGCGCGCCAAGGCGGTTTATACTCACGGGCGCCCCGGCGTGATCGACATCAAGACCGGCCCCGGCGGCATCCGCGATGTCGAATTCCTGGTGCAGGCGCTCCAGCTTGCCCACGCCCACCGACTTCCCGAGCTTCTGCAGACCGGGACGCTGGAGGCCATCGAGGCCTTGGTAAGCACCGCCATTCTGTCCCGTTCCGACGGCGATGACCTGCGCGAGAGCTACACCTTTCTGCGCCGCGTCGAGCACTTTCTGCAACTCTTCGAAGACCGGCAAACCCATTCCCTGCCCGAGAGCCCGGTCCAGCAGGACGCCCTGGCCCGCCGTGTCCTCGGCCCCGGACGCCGCGGCGACGATCTCCTGGCCGCGGTGCAGCAGGTGACCGTACGCACAGCCGCCCGTTTCGATGCCGGGCTCCGCGGCCTCGAAGCCGCCGCGCCGCCGAAGGCCTGATAGCAGGGCCCGTTTGGGCACCAGGATAAGGGAACCCGGTCGCTCTGCGCCCCGTGAAAGCGGTGTCGAGCCACCGCCGTCCAAAGCACCCCACGCTGTTGGGGTGCAGGTGGATACCGCCTGGCGTGGCGTAGCCGGCCGGGCTTTGGAGTGTCGGCGGCTGGACGCCGCTTTCCCACCCTTTCCTGGTTCCACATCGCTGCTTCCTTCGCCCAACCCCCTCGTGACCAGGACTCCCGTCAGCGATTGACACCTGGTGACTCTGGAGTAACTTAGCCTTATGGAAACCATCACTCTGAAGGATCTCCACCAGCACACCGGGCGCTACGCCCGAAACGCACGTGAGAACCCGGTACTGATCACGGACCGCGGTCGTCCCGTGGCGATGCTTACCGTACCCGTCACCGGCGACCTGGAGGCGGCGTTGCCAAGGCGGTTCACGTTGGCGTCGGCCATCGTCCCTAAGCGAAAGACCGACAGCACGGCAGCCGTCAGCGCCAGCAGGGATGAGCGGTGAGATACTTCGACACGGCCTACATCGTCAAGCTGTATCTCTGCGAGGACGGCTCCGAAGACGTGATGCGCGGCGCGAATGGATCGGGCGGGCTCGCCTCCTCGGCGCTGGCCATCAGTGAACTGCACGCGGCACTCCACCGCAACGTTCGCGAAGGGCGTCTGGACCGAGGCGAGTTTGAGGCTGTGCTTGACCGCCTTCGTGCTGATGCGGAGCTTGGCCTGTGGCACTGGCTGCCGGTCTCAATGGCGATCCACCAGCGTGTGGCGACCACGTACAGGGGGCTGCCTGCGTCGGTGTTTCTCCGTGCCGCCGACGCCATCCACCTGGCGACCGCCGCGGAGCATGGTTTCCGGCAGATCTACTCCAACGACCAACACCTGCTGGCCGCCGCACCCCATTTCAGCCTCCTCGGGATCGATCTCACCGCCGGGGACTGACCCGAATGCCCCCCAACTTAGACCGCCTGAAGGCGGGACTACAAACCCAGAGGCGTCTGACGGGGGCCGGTTCGTAGTCCCGCGTTTACGCGGTCCTATGCGCCTCTTCGTCCTAAGTTGGGGGGCATTCGGACCGACCCCACCCCACTCCATCCGCTGCAGGCATGGCCACATAATCCCGATGCCCGTATAGTGTGGACTTGCGCCGATCCCCCACCAAGGAACCACCGACGATGCGCCTCAGCCTCGCTCCGCTACTGCCCATCTCAGCCGCGCTTTGCGCCGGGACGCTGCATGCTGCCCCCGCCCCCGCCCCCGCTGTGGTCTTCGATGCGCGCACTCTGGACTGGGAAGAGCGCTGCACCGCGGAAGCTCTGCAGGGTCTCGTGAACCGCAGTGGTCCGCGCCTCTACCTGGACAATGGTCAGGCGCACGACCAGCGTTGGCTTGACCTCTACGCCGAGCGCGCTGGCCTGACCTACGAGCGCCTGGTCGGGCTGCGGGCACTACTGGAGCGCTTTGCCCCGGAGACGCAGGGCCTCGTCGTCTACGATCCCCTACAGGACGCCAGCCGCTACGTGGCGATCACCCTCGCCGGGGTGGATGGCCTCGTTCCTGTCAGTCCGGCGCTGTTGGCCGGACGCTCGCCGGCGCTGCTCGCTGCTGGCGACTGGCCCGGCCTCGACTTCGCTGCCGAGGATTCGGCCCACGTGCATTCCTGGCGGCAGGCGGCCAATCCCACGCTCACCCTGACGCCCGGCGAAGGCCTGGCGATGGAGGAGGGCAACCCGGCCCCGGACAACCCCTGGAGCTTCATCTCGACCGGCCCGCTGCCCGTGGACCTGGATCGCTACCCCATCCTCGATGTCGAGGTGTCCAGCGTGGAGGGCCAGGGCGCGGGTTGGTTGATCAAGCTCACCTGGGATCGCAACGGCGACGGCCAGATCAACGGCGGCGAAGACGACCTCTGCCTGCCTCTGCAGACTCGTCCCGGCCGGCAGCGCTGGAATATCGCCGAACTCGGCGCCATTCGCGGGCAACACACCTTCGCGCTGCTGCAACTGCATATCGCCGGTAAGGGCGCCAAGGTGGTGTGGCGGCGCGTACGCTTCGCTGCCCCCGACGGGCAGGCGCCACCAACGGTTGCGGCACTGCCGCTGAGCGGGCCAGGCCTCGCCGTCAAGCGCGACCTGCGCGGGCAGTTCGCCGGCACCCGCGCTGCCTACGAGTGGGCCCTTCGGGAACTGCTGCCCCGCTGCCGCGGCGACCTGGCTCACACCGTCAACGGCGGCCAGGTTGATGGGGTCAACGTCGGCGTCTGCGGACCCATGTCAGGCTTCGACTGGCAGACCCAGAACCGGGGCTTCGTGTTCAACCTGGCCTGCACCGCGGAGCGGTTGGTCAGCTACGGCACCACCTGTGGCGGCAGCCCTGAGCAGGCGGCGCTGTACCGGCGCATCCTCGAGGCCCTGCAGACGCCGGCGCAGATCAACGGCTTTGGCGACCCTGAAGACGTGTGGTGCCGCCTGCTCAGCAACCACGGGCATTACTCCTTCCACGCCTTCGGTAATTGGAGTTTCCATAACCGGGTGCCCTGCGCGACCACCGCCTTCCGCCAGAAGGTCGCCTTCACGGCCGAGAACACGACCCCGGAGCAGCAGCGCTTCTACGTCTGCTTCATGACCAGTGAGGGCGACACGATGAAGGGGCCGTTGCCCTTCTTCTATGGTAGTTGGTTCGACCCCGCCCGTGGCAAAGTACCGATGAACTGGGGCCTCAACCCCCTGACCGCACGGCTCTTCCCGGCCCTGCTGCAGTACTACTACGACAGCGCGACCCCCGACGACTACTTCTTCGTCGGCTGTTCAGGGGCCGGGTACTGCTATCCAGACGATATGAAAGACCTGGATAAGTTCGCCCGCCACACGGCCGCGGCCTGTGTCGAGGCCGGGATGCCGCTGATCGACACCTGGGGCGCGGCGCGGCCGGATATCCAGGCGCAGTACGTAGCCGCCACCCAGCCGTTGGGGTTGACCGTGAACTGCGCTCCGGCCCGACTGAAACTGCTGGCCGACGGCACTCCGGTCGCCTACCATGAACTCACCTACTGGCAGACGGACGGCCTCGACGGCGCCTCCTGGAGCCAGGTTTTCGCCACCCCGGAAGGGCGGGCTCAGGGCATCGCGCGGATCGTCCAGCGCATCGAGAACATCGCCGCCCGTCAACAGCCGCCGTTCGTGATCCTCGTCTACGGCGATCTGCACTCCTACCCGTTGCATGCGACCCTCTACCGGGAGGTCGCCGCGGCCCTGGACCCGCAGCGCTTCAAGCCGGCGCGTCTGGATGAGGCGATGGCAGGGATCCGCGCCTGGTCCAAGGGCCGCGTCATGCTCGGTAGTGAGGGGGGCATCAACGAGCGCCTGGCCTGGGCCACGCTGGCGGGCGTGCCGACGACCGTGCCGCTGACCCTCACCAACGGTTGCGATGAACCGACGGAGGCCACCGTCCGGGTGCAGGCCGATCAGGAGTACCAGGTCACGGTGCGCCTCGCACCCCATGAAACGCGCCAACTCAACGACGTGACGCTCACCGCCGGCGGTGACGCGACCACCACCGCCAGCGTCGTCGTCAGCGCCGCAGGGCAGACGCAGCAGAGCGCTGCCAGCCTGACGGTGGTGCCCTGCGCGACCACGGCCAAGCAGGCAGCCTTCGCGGCCTGCTGGAGCGCCGCCGGCCTCAGTCATCGCGGCGGCAGCGTGGTCGCGGAGGCCGAGGCTTTGTGGGGCAAGGCCTGGTCCTCCCCCGCGGTCTCGGAACGGCCCGACTGCGCCCTCTTTGGCCCCTATAGCGCGATGATTCCAGGGCGCTATCTGGCTGCTTTCCGGATCAAGCTGGCTGCGGAGACGCCCGCCGCCGTCCCGCCGGCTGCCCACCTGGCTACTCTGGATGTCTTCGCCGGCGGCTACTCCGGTACGGCCAAGCTATCCGGGCAGACGGAGGTCTACCGCCGGGACTTCACTGCCGTGGACCGCTGGCAGTGGTTCGGCGTTGAAGGTGACTGGGCCGGCTTGCCGAGCCTGTTGGAAACGCGGGTCGCTTGGCACGGTACCGCACGGCTCATCGTCGACCGAGTCGTGCTCTTCAGGCTGCCGTGAGGCGCCGCCGGGCGCGGGTTGCGGTGCGGGAGTCGAAGGCGGCGGCGGGAGGGATGCGGACATGCGAGCCACGACGGGCGTCAGTATCGGGTTGGCGATGGTCACCACGGCCCTCCTGCCGGCCTGCTCGGCGATCACGGGAAACCGGGCCAGTGTGCAGCACGTGCCCCCCCTGACCACCGCCAATCACGCTGGGTACCCGTGCCTGGTGTTCGCGAACGACCGGACGGCGCTGTACCTGGATGCGGCGACATTCAAGCTTGTCGATATCAAGGATAGCAGCCAGGATATCAGCTACGTGGTCGAGCCCGGCGGAGAACTGTTCACGCTCGCTTTCCTGGCCTCCGGGATGACCCATACTGCCAACGGCGCAGGCGCCCTTCGGCATACCTATGACCTGGTCCATGGCGATGCCGCCAGCAGCACGCTGAACCTGCGCTTCCTCGGCTGCCCGATCGGGTCGACCGGGCGCACTTGCGATGCCACCGTGTCCATTACCCTCCACGACGGCGATCCCATCCTCGATTTCGGTCTTGAGGTCACGAAAGACGCCTCGACGACGCTCCGGGACGTGCATTTTCCCATCCTGAGCGGGCTCGGCAGTTCCCTTGCTGGTTCCGCCGACACCGACTACATCGTCGTGCCGGGTTACCCGACATTTGCCAGCCCGCGTTCCACGCTGCGCTCGGTGGTCCCCAATCTGGGCATCGACGCGAGTTCGGCGGAGATCCCGGGCGGCGTCTGCGAGCAGATGCTGAGCTACTCCGATGGGCAGGGGAACGGTGGACTGTACCTGGCGGTCGAGGACGCGTTTTCCCGTCGGAAGTACCTGCAGGCGAAGCCGATGCCTGGTCAGCAGTCCTTCGTGGCTGAGGTCGTCCACTACCCGGACGGCACGGCCACGGCGGCGGGCTGGACGCTCCCGTACGGCATTGCCCTCGGCCCGGTTCAGGGCGACTGGTATGACGCCGCCAAGATCTACCGTCGCCGCCTGCTGGCGCAGGGAAGAGTGAAGCCGATCATCCAGCGGACGGACCTGCCCGGCTGGTTCCTGGATACGAATGTCTGGTATCAGGGGCAGGATCCTCTGTCCGGCTCTGACCAGATGGCCGCCTTCGTCGCGCACCTTGAACGCATTCGTTCTGCCTTGGGGCAACCCTACGCCTTCCACCTTTATCTCTGGTGGAAGGGCAGCGCCATGGCGACGGGTTTCCCGGACTACTTCCCGGCCGTGCCTGGGTTCGCCAAGGCCCTGACAGCACTGCGCGAGAAAGGGGTGGAACTGATGCCCTACATCGACCTGGAGATGTTCGACACGAGCCTCCCCAGGTGGACCACTGACAACGCCCAGCTCTGGGCGTCGCGCGACGCGACGGGCGGCCTCAACCCAGTCTATGCGGAAACGCGCCCGAATGTGAACATGTGCGCGGGAACTCAGTACTGGCAGGATCTGATGCTGTCCTGCATCAAGACGCTGGTCCAGACCTACGGCGCGCGTTCCGTCTATCTCGATGAGCTGCACTACCACGCGCCGCTCTGCTACGCCACCCAGCACGGTCACGCGGATATCGGTGGCAGCTATCTGGCGGATGGTTACCGGACGATCATCCGCCGAGCGCAGGCAGAGTGCGGCCTCAAGGACCTCGTCCTGACCGGGGAGCACTCGAGTGAAACCTATGCCGACCTGCTGGCCGGCCAACTGGTCTGGGCCGGGGTATTCCCGACCGCGCTGCCGGCACATGAGGCCATTCTCAAAGACTGCACGGTGAACTTCGGGATGCAGATGATGAAGAGCGATCTCGCCAACCTGGACAGCTTCGCCGCCAAGATCGGGCTGCAGTTCACCCAAGGGCGCCAACTGGGCTGGATCAACCTCGACCAAGGCGATCTTCTGGGTGAAGCCTTTGCGCCCCAGATGGCCTTCCTCAAGAGCGCCGCCCAGTGCCGGGGCGCGGCGCAGGATTTCCTGCTCTACGGTGAGTTCCTGAGACCCCCCGATGTCTCCTCCGCGGGCACGCAGACGGTGGGGTGGAGTCTGGCGCCGATAGGGGGGGAGAGCCAACAGACGATTCCAACCGTCTGGGCGGCGGCCTACCGGGCCCCTAACCACGACCTGGGAATGGTGCTCGTGAACGTCACCAGCACCCCCAGAGCGCTGGCGATACCGGTGAACTCGCGAGACTGGTTCGTGCGCTCCGGCGGCGTATACTACCGATCGGACTGGCGCGACGGGGCCTGGCGTCAGCCGGTGAGGGAAAGGCTTGGGGCCACTCTGTCCGTCGAGGTCCCGGCCTATGCGCCGACCGTCGTCAGACTGCATGAAGGAGAGATAAGGTGAAGTACCGCCTGGCTCCGTGGATTCCCATGGCTACGATCGCTACCACCCTTCTGAGCGCTGCCGGGCCCGCGCGCGCCGACGACCGCGTGCTGGCCGTCACCTTGACCCAACCCGCGGCCGCGGTGCCGGCGCCCGTATGGGCCTTCCTCGAGCGCCTGAACATCCGGCCGCTGGTGCTGGTGAACCCTACCGCGCCAGACGCCAACTCGCCCTTTGACTTCTCGGCCTGGAGCCAGGACCTGGCCTTCTGCGCGAAGAAGGGCTTCACGCTGTCCGCCTTCTCGACCACCCATCTGCCCCACCTCGCCAAGAGCCCGCAGATCGACGAAGAGGGGGTGCGCTGGGATCAGCGGCATAACCCCTACGACCCCGCCTTCCTGGCCGAATGGAGCCGCTATGTGACCCAGTTGCGCGATACGGCCCGCATTCACGCCGGCATCGAGAGGGTCTATGTCACCATGCCCTCCTTCTTCGGCGAGACGGAGTACTACCTGGGCACGGATTGGGCGCGGCCCCACCTGCTGACCTATGACCCTCTGGCGTGCGCCCGTTTCGGGGAATGGCTGGCACAGCGCTACGGCACTCCCGCCGCCGCGGCCGCGGCCTGGGGGGTGGCGCCCTTCACCGGCTGGGACGGTACCCCTATCGCCGCGTTCGGCGGCGTCGGTGCCGGCCGGCGTGACGATAATGCCTGGCTGGACCTGATGGAGTGGCGTACCGAGTACATCGCCCGACTGATGATCGAGCGTTTCCATCTGGTTGCCGAGGGCCTGGACTGCCAGGTGGCCTACATGTGCTCCGTGGGGGACAACTCCGCGATCTGGGGATCCAACTCCGACACGATCGTCGCCGAGTGCGCCGACCTCAAGCGTTTTGTCTGGCACATGACCAACGGTCACAGCCTCGCTGATCTCAAGTACGCCACCACTCTGGCACGCCAATACCGGCTGGAGCGCGTCATCACCGAGAACGATGGAGGGCGCTACGGTCGCACCGAGATCGCTAAGATCGTGCTCAACATGCTCCTCGCGGGTGCGAACGAGTACACCTTCTCCTACGACAAGCATCTTGCCGACGCCACCCCCGACTCGGCCTTGACCGAGTCAGCCCGTGCCCTCGTCGATGCGCGGACCCTGCTGACCCGCGTGCAGGCCAAGCCCGCCCGCAAGGGCATCGCCTTCCTGAAGAGCCGCACCACGGCCCGTGTCCGTGCCCCGCGCTATCTGAACCATGACGTGGCGCATGTCTACGACGGCGCTCTGATCAACACCGGCGAGTCTGACCCCACGAGCCTGGACTGGGGGCGCCGTCTGGAACTGCCCGACGTGCTGGGGGAGCGCGCGATTCTGGATGGCGGGCTCGATGAACGGCGCTTGCTGATCCTGCCGAACACCTCGTACACCGTGCTGCCGCGCGCCGTTCGTGACCGCATCCTGACCTGGGTAGAGCAGGGCGGGTCCCTGGCCGTTTTCGGTGCCGAAGGCTTCGCCTACGCATTGGAGGACGCGCCGCCCGCGCCAGGGCAGAGCCGCTGCGTGCGGGTGGCGGATTGGCCGACGGTGTCCGTTCAGGAGGGGGTCGGCGCGCTGGTGCCGACGGCCGCCGGTCGCGCCATCGTGGATGACCGTCCCTGGTGTCTGCTTGCGGCGCCTGCCCCCGTTTGGGCGAGCGTACTGGGCGAAGGCTGGCAGCCTCTGTTCGCCGACCGGGATGGGCGTTGCGCTGTCGCCGAACGCCAGCTGGGGAAGGGCCGCATTGTACTCTTTGCCGGTGTCGTGCCGACCGCCCGCCAGGAACGTCTGGACCTGTTCTTCAGCTCGGCGGCGCCGTTGCTGCTACGGGCCCTGGCCGAGGCGGCCGGGTGCTCGTTCTCCTTCTCTATGTTCGAAGACGGTCCCGAGCCGGCGCGAATGGTCTTCCCCCTGGCGACCGATTACCTCGGTCGCGACGCCAAGACCGGCCGCCACCTCTTTGTCATGGGCGCTTTCGACGCCTCCGTGCCCCGCGTGCGCTTCGTCCCTAACCCGGCTCTGACCGGCGCCGCCGAGATCCTGCTGGTCGACATTGCCGACGCTGCCGCCAGCGCCGCAGGAACCGCGGCGGCGGACGTGCCGGCGGCAGTCACGGTTACCCGTTCTCGCCCGTCGCCCTACGAGGCCTACGTCGATCCCACCAACCGCGAAGCCGTCGGCGGTCATCTGATCCCCTGGACCAGTGTGCAGTTCAGCGCCCCCGGTGCCCTCTGGCTAGCCCTGGGGCCGGCTCGGACGGCCTTCGCCCCCGACGCTCCATGATCATGAAACGAGGTCAGTCTTGACAGCAACTGTTATGCACGCCGCACGTCGCTCCCTTCTCACCGTCGCTCTGGGGTTAATCGCAGCCCAGGGGGCTGCCGGTATGACCCTGGCCCATGGCGGCAAGAGCGCCTACGTGATCGTGGTCAGTGACCAGGCCAGTCCGCCCGAGCGAACGGCCGCGCAACGGCTGCGGTTCTACCTGAAGGAGGTTACCGGGGCTGATCTCCCTATCCTGGCGGCGCCCCGCGCGACCGGCCCAAGCCTCTGGGTCGGTCAGTCGCCGACCGTCCGCGCCCTGCTGCCCGGCGTCAACTGGGACGCGTTGGGCACGGAAGGGATCATCATCAAGACCGTCGGCGACGACCTGGTCCTGGCCGGTGGGCAACCGCGCGGCGCGCTCTACGCCGTCTACAGCTTCCTCGAAGACAACGTCGGCTGCCGCTGGTGGAGCTCCACGGAGAGCACCCTACCCAAGCGCCACCGCCTTCGGATCGGCCGCCTGGACCGGACCTACGTGCCGCCCGTGCTGATCCGCGACATCCTCTACCGCGACGTCTACAAGAGCCCCGAGTTCCAGGTGCAGATGAAGCTTAACGGCCAGTACAACGCCATCCCCGCTGAGTATGGCGGCCACCTCCCTTTCATTCCTGATATCGCCCATACCTTCTTCAAACTGCTGCCCCCGGACCGCTACTTCGCCGAACACCCGGAATGGTACAGTGAGGTCAAGGGGAAGCGCACGGCCAGCGGCGAAGCGCAGCTTTGCCTGAGCAACGAAGCGATGCGTCGGGAGATCACCCGCGTCCTGCAGGAACGCCTGCGCCAGGATCCCAGTTCCCGGCTCGTTTCACTCAGCCAGAACGATAGCTTCGGGGGCAACTGCCAATGCCCGCCGTGTCGCGCTCTCGACGAACAGAATGGCTCTCCGGCCGGTTCGCTGATCACCTTCGTCAATGCCGTGGCCGCGGATCTGGAGAAGGAGTTCCCGGCAGTGCTGGTGGAAACCCTGGCCTATAACTACAGCCGCGCGGTTCCCACGCAGGTCCGGCCACGTCAGAACGTCATCGTGCGTCTGGTCGGCGGCATCGGCTGCTCGTATGATCAGCCCTTGGACAGCCCCGTTAACCCGCTCTTTCGGGACGCCGCGCAGGGGTGGAGCCGCATCGCGCCGAATCTCTTCTTCTGGGACTATGTGACCAATTTCTCCAACTACCTCGTTCCGCACCCCAATCTGCAGGTGCTGGCGCCGAACATCCGTTTCTTTGTTCAGTGCCATGCCAAGGGCATCTTCGAACAAGGCGACTCGGGCAATCTTGCCGGCGATTTCGTCCGCTTACGCGCTTGGCTGTTGGCGCACCTCCTCTGGAATCCGGAGGCTGACCAGGCGGCGCTGACCCGCGAGTTTCTGGACGGTTACTACGGCGCCGCCGCGCCCGCCATGGCGCGCTTTCTGGCGCTGGTCGAGGCCTCATTCCTGGCTCGCGACATTCGCCTGAGCAGCTCGGGATCCAACCTCGGCTACCTGGACCTGGATGAGATGAACGCCGCCACCCGCCTCTGGGTGCGGGCCGAGGCGGCAGTCGCCAAGGACGCGCGGCTGCTTCTCCGCGTGCAACGCGAACGCCTGACCTTCGACCATCTCTGGCTGTTGCGCTACGCCCTACTCAAGCAGCAGGCGACCCAGCAGGGGAAACCCTTCCTCGGTCCCAGCGATCCGGCCGCGGCTGCCGCCGCCTTTGTCGAGCGCCTCCGCCTGGAAGAACCGAGCGCCAGCGGCGGCATGCTCAATGAGGGAACCTCTGTCGCTGCCTACGAGGCCCGTCTGAACAGTCTGATCCGCTCGCTCTCGGTTCAGGCACTCCCGCCCGCGGAATGCAGCACCCTGCCCGCTGCCGGCTGGGTCGACCTGCAGGACTGCTACTTCAACCAGCAAGGCGCCACCACGGTGGACGACCCTCTGGCCTCCGACCAGAAGGCGTCCAAGGTCGGTGGGCCCTGGGGCATCACCTTGCCTTTCAGTGGTGAGTTGATTCAGCGCTGGCCCGGAAAGTGGCAGATCTACGTCTCCATCCGCGTGGACGCCAAGCCCGCCGAGGGCATCGTCCTGGACTACGGCGTCTATGACTTTCTGACCAAGGGGGAACCCATCATCAACGTCCGCGCCGACCAGATCCCCGATGCCCAGTACCACACCTACCTGGCTGCTACCACGAAGCTGACCTACAACCAATGCCTGTGGGTCAGCAGGATCCAGGGCGACGTCTTGGTCGACCGCGTCTTCCTGATTCCGGTCCCTGACTGACCCTGGGAGGCAGCCGCGCTGGCGCCCCGATGGTCCGGCTTGGGCCGCCATGCCCATGCCCATGCCGGGTCCCGCGCTCCGCTGTAGGCCTTGAAATGCCACCATGACAATGCGATATTCAGAGGCTATTCGCGCGGCTATCTGTGGCCGACGGATTGCCTCGGGTCGCGGTCGGCGTCGCGGCCACGCAGTGCAAGTGTCTCAGTAAGCCGGGAGTTGAAGGAGACGGTTCGATGAAGAGCGCAATCCTCACCGTGGTCGCGGCCCTCTCCATGCTCGGATTCCAGGCGCTGGCTGCAGACTGGGAGGCGGACTTCGCCCAGGCTCAGGCCCGGGCCGCGAAGGAGGGGAAGTTCCTGCTCGTAGACTTCTCGGGCTCGGACTGGTGCGGCTGGTGCATCAAGCTCGACAAGGAAGTGTTCTCGAAGGCGGAGTTCCAGGCTTACGCCAAGGATAAACTCGTGCTGGCGCTGGTCGACTTCCCGCGCAAGACCCCGCTCCCCGAGAAGGCTGCCGCCGCCAACAAAGCCCTTGCCTCCAAGTACAAAGTCGAGGGCTTCCCGACCGTCATCCTGATGCTTCCCGACGGCACCGAAGTCGCCCGCACCGGCTACCAGGAAGGCGGCCCGGTGGCCTACGTCGCCCACCTCAAGGAACTCCTGACTCCGCACCAGGGCAAGCTGCCCAAGCCGGCTGCCGCCGCCACGAAGTAGAAGCCGGTTTCGGCGGACCCAGACCGTGCCCGTCGTGTTCTGCGGTCCGGCCGCCGTAGCCGGATCTCCTGGCGCACCGTGTGGGGTTTGCGGGAGATCACCGCGGGGAGCTGGTCCGGCCCCTTGCGGAGCTGCATGGAGCCGGGGCTCTGGCGTTGCACAGCTCCAGCCCACGGGCGATAGTGTGGCTGGGTGCATCGTGGTGCGAGTTTGCCAACCGTCGAGGTGTTCTGTGAGACGCTCTGCGTCGTGGTGGAGTCGGCGGCTTCGACTCGTTGTCTGGGCCGTGACCTGCTGCACGGCCATTGCCGTCTCCGCGGCCGCGCCGCCGGCAGGAGCCGACTACCTGGCCTGGAAGCGGGCGCTCCTGTCGCAGCGTACGTCCAAGGCGGGCAAGGACGTCATCATTGCGAACGACGTCGTACGCCTTGGGGTCGGCTTCGAGGGCGCCTGGGGCCTCGCCACCACGGGCGGGGATCCCGCCGATCCCAGTGACGACAACCTTGACCTCATGTTCTCGCTGACCGGTTCCTCCAACAGCCTCGCCCTCAGTATCGACGGCGTCCTCCATGTCCTCGACGGCAGTTCCCCCGAGATCACTCGCGCTGCCGACGGCACCTACGTAACCGCCGCCTGGACGGTCGACGGCCTGCTGTTGCGGGCGCGCTACGAACTGGTTGACCAGGGTTCCGGGCGCGCGGATACCGCCAAGGTTACCTACACGGTCACCAACCCCGCCCCGAAGGCCACCGGCGGTGATCGTGCTGTCAGTCTGAAGCTCGGCCTCGATATCGCCATCGGTAACGACTACCCGCGCCTGGTTACGCCCGCCGGCGTCCTGGCGGTGGAAACTGGCTTTGGGCGGACCGGAAGCGGTGCCGCCTACCCGCTTTCCGTCCCCGACTTCTGGCAGGGCTACCAGCATGACTCCCTTGCCGCTCCCGGCCTCGTCGGCCAGGGCACCTTTGTCGGCGGTGGGGCCACCCCGCCGGACAAGGTCGTCATCGGTGCCTGGGCGACGGTCTGTGCCGGTAGCGCTTTCGACTACGCCCCCAGCGGCGCCAGCTTGGAAGGCAAAGACAGCGCGGTGGCGCTGTGGTGGCTTGACCGCATGCTCGCGCCGGGTACCGCGGTCTCCTTCGTCGTGCTCTACGGTCAGGGCCACACGAGTCGAAGCGCGGCCGGACTGGCCCTGGCTGTCTCCGCTCCGACGTCCCTGGGCGCCCCCGGCAGTTTCTTCGTGCCCAACCCCTTCAGCGTCATGGTGCAGGTGCAGAATCTGGGTGCGGTGGACCTGCAGGATCTGCCGGTCACGCTCACCCTGCCAGGCGGCCTATCGGTGGCCGCTGGCGGCAGTGCCAGCCAGTCCATTGCTGCTCTGGCCAGCGGCGCGTACGGCCTGCTGACCTTCCGCCTTACCGCGAGCCCCGAGCACGCCGGAGAGACGTTGAGCTACAGCGTTACGGCCGGCACGGGCGAGTCACTGGTCACGCTCAGTCGCGCCGTCGCGCTGCCGACCGCTCCACCGCCGGTGACAATCACCTTCCTGGCCGGGAGCAACGGCACGGTCTCGGGTGCTGTCACGCAGATCCTACCCATGGGCAGTGATACCAGCGCCGTAACCGCGGAGCCCGACCCGGAATACCACTTTGTGCGTTGGACCCGCGCCGACGCGCTCTTCAGCACCGCCAACCCGCTGGTTCTCCACGCCGTCCAGGCCGACGCGACGCTGCTCGCGGAGTTCGCTGTCAATATCTATACCCTGCGCTTTGAGGCGGCTGCGGGGGGGACGCTCGACGGCGCGGCTGTGCAACTCGTGACCTCAGGCGGTAGCGCCTCGGCGGTGCGGGCAGTACCCGCCTTCGGGTATGTGTTCCAGCAGTGGAGCGATGGCTCGACGTCTAACCCGCGCGAGGACCACGGCATCAGGGCCGACCAGACCTTCGTGGCCCAGTTCCGACTGGCCGTGCCGGTGCCGCCGGACGGCGAGTTCCTGGCGCGCGTAGACGAGAGCGGGCATGGCCTCTGGGACCTCAGCGGTAGCTATGCCCTGACCGTTGCCGGGAACCCGCTGATTCTGAACCTGGTGCACGATAGCAGTGGCAAGCTCACGGGAGGCGCCGCTTATAGCGCGGGTCCGTCGACCGTGGTCAACCTGCCGATCAAGGGCAGCGTCGGCGCCAGCGCTGGAAACACCCGAGCCCACATCGTCTTACGGGGTACAGACCCGGCCCGAATCGTCAGCGTGGGGCTGATACTTGATCTGGCCGTGAACCCCATTTCCCGTCAGCTTGTCGGAACGCTGACCGGCAGCGTCACCGCCGCCGGCACCGCCACGCCGGTGGCGGATGTTGTCGCCGTCCCCATCCCCGCCCCCATGGATGGTAGCTGGACGCTGCTGCTGCAGCTCTCTGCTGTCGGCCGAACGGTCACGGGCAGCGCCCAGATCGTCCTCTCCAACGGGGCGGCGTATGCGTGCCAGGTACGGGGTAAGACCGCCGGACCTGCCGTGTTGTTGACTCTGGCCGCGGCTCCGGGCAACCAACTCGCGAAAGGCATCACGGCGAGGATTGCGGCGACGCCTCGCGAAGGGCGCCTGGCGACGCTTCAAGCCGCCTCGATTCGGGCCTACGGTCAAACCCGTACCTGGTGAAGTGAGCGCAGTTGACAATGGACCTCGGCGGGCGTAAAGTCAGACGGAGCGAGTCGTGCCCCATCAGGCGACTCGCTGGGGTTGCATTACCTTGCTTCGTAACATGTTGGTGCCGTGAGAGTAGAGAGATTCTGCAGCGAGGGCGTGTACGCGCCCCGGGGATGTCTCCCGCGGGCGTGTGGGCGTGCGGCGCAATCGTGCTGTAGTGTTTTCCGCGGTTGCAGAGCGCCGAAAACGTGAATCGCGGTCTGGGGTTTTGCGTGTTCCGGTGCAGGCGGGAAGGGTGTCGTCGCAACGGTCCGGGGTGAGGTGTGGAAGTATCTGGTAACGGCATGCGTGTCCGGCGCGTGGTGCTGGGTGTCATCCTGACCACCCGGTTCTTTTCGTCCGCCGCCGCCGACCCGTCTCCGGTCGCCGCCTCGTTGACCCCGGCGCTGACGATCGCGATACCCGAGTTTGACTTTGGCACGGTGCCGGCCGGTACCGTGGTCGAGCATGAGTTCGTCCTCGAGAACGGCAGCGCCGCTCCGGTGCAGGTGACGCGCGTTCGCAGTTCGTGTGGGTGTACGGCCGGGCACGTGTCCGCACCCGAGATCGCGCCCGGTGCCAAGGGCACGGTGCAGGTGCGCTTCGACACTACCGGCCGTAGCGGCCGGCAGACCAAGGAGGTCTTCATCTCCACCGCTGCAGTCAGCACGCCGGTGGTCTGTCGCCTGGTCGGTGCGGTCGAGGGCGCCGCCGCGGCGGCGGCGACCGCGACGCTCGCGCCGGCCGCTGGCGCGACCGCCGCGGTCACAACGCCGCCGCCCGCTAAGGCGCCAGCCGCGGTCCCCCTTCCCGGTTCCGCCCCCGTCGCACTGACCAGTGTGCCCGAGACGGTCGACTTTGGCCACGTCTGGACGCACGAGCGTCCCCGGCGCGAGGTCACGCTCACCAACACCAGCTCAACGCGGGTGCGGATCCGGGAGGTCACGGATGGCTGTGGGTGCCTCTCCTCCAACCTCGACCGCCGTGAGCTGGCCCCAGGCGAAAGCGTCACGCTTGGCCTGGTGCTCCACCCCGACAGCGGGGAACTCGACCTGCAGAGCACGGTTTCCGTGGTCACCGACACGCCGCAGGCGGCGCCACTGCGACTGCGGGTCGCCGCCCAGGTGCGACCGCAGATTGTCGCGACCCCGGCGGAGCTGGACCTGCGCGACGTTCCGGCCGGTAGCACGGTCGAGCGCAGCATTGCTCTGGAGAGCCAGGACGCTATCGGGCTGCCGAGGGCGCGCGTGGACTGCGCCGTCAGCGGTCTGCAGATCGAGTTGGTTCCGGGCGCCAGTGACCGCGTCGCAACGCTCCGTTGTCGGTTCACTGCACCGGCGGAAGGCGGGCCCGTGCAGGGTTTCGTCGTGCTCACCACCGCTCCGCCGCAAAGCACACTTAAGATTCGCATTTCCGGCACAGTGGTTGGTCTCGGAGGACGTTCATGACGCCACGTCATGCCGCAACAAGCCCCTGCCGCACGCTGTTCCCGCCCTGTCAGGGGAGGCCGGCGCGGCGGTTCGCGGCCCTGGCGCGTTGCCTCGGGGCTGGCGTACTCCTCGCCCTGACGGCCACCGTCCAGGCCGCGGTTACGGTGACCTCCAACGCCACCCTCGACGAGGCGGCGTGGGGACGGCTGGTCAGAGTCACGGTCACAATCAACAACGCGGCCAGCGGTCAGACCGCCAGCAACATGCTGCCGCAGATCGATCTCATGTCCGGCACCTACATCTACCAGGCCGGAAGCACCATCATCACGACCCCCGGCGGGACGCGTGCCACGGATCCGAGCATCGCCGGCAACGTCCTCACCTGGAACCTGAACACGATCTATGGTGTGGCCCAGACCCTGGCTTTCGGCCAGAGTGCCACGGTGGCCTTTGACGTCCGCGTCGGCTGTGCCGCGGTGACGGCGCAGTTTGCGAGCGACACCGCCCTGGTCCTCTCCGTTGACGGCCCCAAGACCTGGACCGGCCTGTACACGCTGACCATTCAACCGCCGGCACTGCTCGTGACGCTCACCCCGACGAACCAGTCGATCCCCCTCAACAATGGCGCCTCTGTGACCTGGACGGCCAAGATCAAGAACATGGGGCTGGGCAACGCGCTCAACATCAAGGCCAAATTCGGCTTGGATGCGGGCTTGCTCTACATGGCCGGCAGCGCCAGGGTGGGCAGCTCTGCGGACGGTGGCACGGGCACCTCAGGCGTTGGAACCAGTCCGTATGGCGACGCGCTCACCATCTATACGTGGACGCTGGGGGCCGACATGGCAGTTGACCCTGACGGCGCCGGCGGACTCAGCGACCTGGACGGCGATCTGCAGTTCGACGACCTGGCGCCGAACGCCGAGGTGACGATCACGGGCACCAATGCCATGCTGCAGACGTGCACGCCCATCGGCCTCTTCTTCGATGCGACCTGCGGCTACGAATCGACGGCGTGTGTTGACACGCGGACGGATGGCACCACCGCGGCCGGCTACGTGACCACCGTCCCCGCCACCCCGGGCTTCACCTATGCTTTCGCCGGCCTGACCGGGATCGACTACTGCGCTGGCAAGAAGGACGCCACCTTCACGGTCAGCAATGCCGTGGGCAGTGCGCCCGCCAAGGACCTCACGTTCACCTTGGGTGGCTTTCCGGCCGGGTTGGATTTCGTCTATCCCGATAGCCAAGGCGGCTCAGGGGTGGGCGTGTACACGGTGCTCTCCAACCTGGATGGATCCAGTCCCCAGGTGCTTGGCAGCGGTGTGACCTTCAATCGCACCACGGGCGTGCTGGCCAACCTCCCCATCGTCGACAGCGGCAAGAAACTCGTGCTCACCTTCGATATCGACAGCCTGCAGCAGCCCAACGCCTACTGCTCCAACTCCGCCCTCGACACCACCCTTACCGTGCAGCCGCAGTACACGGACATCTGCGGGGCCCCGTACTCGCCAATCGGTACGACGGTCACGATCAGCCGTACCGATCCAGTCCGCCTCCGCCTCGGCGTATCACACACCGGCACGGACGAGATCTACATCGGCGACATCGGCCGCACCTACACCTTCGGCGCCACCCTCTCGGCCATCGCCGGTAACCCCTGGGCCCAGTTGGTCAACGGCACCAACATGCCCGTCACCCTCACCTATACCTACGACCCCGGGCTGATCTACACGGGCTTTACCTCCACCACGCTGGCCGCGCCGGGGCACAACAGCGGCACCCGGACGCTGACCTGGACAGGGGTCGCCTTCTCCCAGATCAATGCGACCTATGGCGGCACCGCGACCTTCAATGTCGCCACCCGCGCCCTGGCACCCTGCGAGGCCGGCCGCGAGTACAACAACACCTTTACCTTCCCCACTATCACCCTCCAGGACTGCCTCAACTGCACCTACACGCTCGGCGCCACCACCGCGTTCCGTGGCTACATCAATCAGGATGTGGCTTACACGGGCACACCCATCCATAGCATGGACAAGCAGGTTGCGTACATCAACACTCTCAACGGCATCACCGGCCCCCCTGGCAGCCAGGGCGAGGTGCACCGCCCGTACCGGACCACGGTCATTGTCGAGTTCCATGAATACGCGCCCGTCACCTGGTCTGGCTTGAGCGGTGCGCCGGTGACTCCCGATGGCGTTGTCTTCGATGAAATAGTCCTGATCGAGCGCCCGACCCACGGCCAGACCTTTGCCGCTCTGCAGTCCGTCACCTACGACGGCGTGGACTATGGTCCCAATGCGCCGGTCCCCGCGAACCGCGTTGTCACCGTCGCAGACGTGAGCTTCTACGGCAGCAACGGGGAAACCTGGCTGTTCCTTGGTGACCTCGACGGCGTGGGTGCCGCCAAGCCTTCCGCAGCCCACGTTCTGGAAGTCGTCTGGGACTTCGATCCGCCGAATACCTTCGCGACGAACGCTCAGTTCTCCGAGGTCCGTTGGCCTCAGGCCGATTCCCAATGCAGCTCCGAGTTCGGCTACGAGAGTGGCGTCTGGATGACCGTCACGGACCAGGATCTGGCCCGGCGCATCACGGCACCCACGTATGTGCTCCACGGCGACGTCTCGACGCACTCGTTCCTGCTCGAACGCAGCAACTCGGCGCACTTTGCCTATGACGTGATCGCTACCGTGGACCTGGATCCGGACGGTAACGGTCGGGACTACGCATATAAGGTAGGGACGACGGTCTTCAGCGGCTTCACCGATGCGGCCGGTGACGACATTGCCGCCTTTGAGCCGACAGTGCTCGGCAACACCCTGGTCTGGGATTTCCGGGCCCACGGCTACCGCGTGCTCCGTTCCGTCGGCAGCATCAGCATGGGGCTGCTCACCTCGCCCTGTGAGGCCGACCCGACCTATACACTGGGGGTGCAGTACAATCGCTATGCCGGCTACGAGGCCGATCCGGCCGGCACCTTGGCGCGCACCGTCATCATGCCGCTGGCGACCTCGGCGCCGATCCACTACCGGCCCACGCTGCGGCCAGCCGTCATCCCCGCCTCGCGCATCCTCTATCAGCACGAGGAACTGTGGCTGCTCGAACTCAACAACACCGGCAACGCGCCGGCGTGGAACGTCGGGTTGACGGCGACCTTCGGCAGCGCCTATGAGGTGCAGGGCGCGCGACTGGTCAGTGGCGCGGACACAGACTACAGCCACGGTATCGACGTCACCCCGGGCGTCCTGCCGCCCCCCGGCAACAGCATCACCTGGATCTTCCAAGGCGCTACCTACACGACCGACCCGGACGGCGCCGGTGGTGGGCTCAGCGATGTCGACGGCGACGGGGTGTACGACGACCTGGCGCCCGGGGCGCGTCTCTACATCCTGGTCAAGGTCCACTACGTGAACTGTGACTCCGCCAACCTGGCGATCAGCTTGAGCGCGCAAGCCGGCGGCGAGTTGCCGGCCACCACGAGCTACACCCCGCTGCCCACGCCCGGGAGCATGGTCACCACGCGGCCCCTCACGTTCTGCGACACCGGCAGCGGCAGCACCGCCACCGTGCGCGAAGGGCCGTCAGCCCTCCAGACCATCCATGTCGCCCCGCAACTCCAGCTCTGCACCTCATCGCCGCTGAAGTTCCGCATCAAGAATACCCAACAGGGCACCATCTACGAGCCGGTCTTCCGGCAGTTCGTGCCGAAGGCGAGTGACGGCACTCTCCTTGACACCGCGAGCGGGACCTACGACCTGGACCTTGACGGCGACGGAACCTACGAGACCCACGACGCCTTGCCGCCGCCCGTGGTGACTCCCGGCGTGGGGACCGATCCCGACACGTACCAATGGAGCTACACCCAGTTTGGGACCACCTTCACCGATGGTTTCCCGATGAGTGCCGTCATTGACTTGAATATGCTGGTTTGGGGCGACTGCAACGCGAACAACAAGACGCTTACGCTAGGCTCGGAAATGCAGTTCAAGAGCCTCTGCGGTAACATCCGCACCACCACCAGGGCGCAGACCAGCCTGCGCGTCCTCGACCTGGTCGGCACGGCCACGGTCGAAGCCCGCAATATCACCGCCAACCCTGCCGCGGCGTTCTCGAGTTCGACGGTCTATGGCGGCTACGGCGACCAGATCGAGTACCGCATCACCGTCAAGAATGATGGCGGCGCCACCATCAGTAACGCCGACCTGGCAGTGACCCTGCCGCAGAACTTTGCTACCGTTGCCGCGGCTACCCCGGCCTGGAGTAGCCGGGTCGACAACACGCTGACCTGGACGGAGGCGCAACTGCTGCCGTCAGGCCTCGCCCCCGCGGCGACGACCACCGTCGTCTTCGTGGCGACTCTGAACGGCACGGACGTGTGTGTGAACCGTGAGGCCAGCGCAGAGGTATCGGTCGGCTGTCTGGCCAGCGGCCCGGTGAGCCACTGCAGCATCACCAGCACCATCACCACGACCGCGCTCGTGACCGCGCCGACCATGGCCCTTCCCGAACTGGCCATGTCGGCCACCGATCTGGTGACGGGCGACGGCGACTCGGACAACATCGACACCAATGGCGTGATTACCCTTGGCGTCACGGGTAAGGCGGGTAACGCTTCCCGCCTGGCCTTGACCGCGACCATTCCCAGTGGCTGGGCCTGGGATGGGACCCCCACCCCCGTCTTCATCTACACGCCGAACACTCCGCCCGCAGCCTTCGCCAGTATCGACGGCTGCACCGTCAACCTTACCGACCCTGTCCACCCCGTGTTCACCTTCACCCGCGGCGGTGTGGCCGCCAATTCGATCCTGCGCGACGGTGAAACAGTCCGGGTGCGCTTCTACATCGTCCAGGACAGTTCCTTCGATACCACGACCACGCCGCTCGTAAACCCGGAAGCAGCGGCCGACGGGGACCCGATCCCGCCTGGCGACGTCTCGCTGACGGCCGCCCTGACCTTCATCGACAGTTGCCCGGCTGACTCTCCCGACACCCAGACGGTCAGCCTGACCAACGCCTATACCGTTGATACGCCCGATCTGGACCTCACCATCATCGACGATAACCCCGGCAACGTGGGCGTGGTGGGCGACGCCCTCTACCCCACCGTTGAGGTGACCAACAATGGCGAGAACAGCCTTGCCTGCAACAGCGTTCTGACCGTCACCATCGGCAACGCCTGGGCCACTACCCCCCCAGCAGAGTTCGTTCGCCCCCAGACCTTCCCGGCCGCCCTATACAAGTGGACGCTCTATGCCGGCGACACGTACTTTGTGGAGAAGGCCGGGGCCGGCGGCGACCCGGGTCTGTTCGAACCTATCAGTGTGAGCAACGGCGCCACGGTCCTCTGGGCAGGCGCCGCCAAAGGCGCGCTTGCCGCGGGGGAGTGGGTGTGGGACTCGACCGGTGCCTTTGACACCATCTTCGCCAATCTTGGCGGCGCGGCTCCCGACGCGACCCCGCTGAGCATGAGCGCGGTGGGCTCGCAGACCTTCCCGGCTGCCCTCTATGCCTGGGTCCAGGTTGGCACCACCGACACCTACTACCTGCAGAAGAGCGGCGGCGGCGACCCGGGGTTGGTCGAACCGGAGACGGTCAGCGACGGCGCCACGCTTCTGGGGCGGAACGGCCCGGCCGCGCTGGTCGCCAATCAGTGGGGCTGGGGAGATATCAGCTCACTGGGCTTCAACACGATCTACGTGAACCTTGGTGTCGGCGTGATTCCCGATGCAACCCCGCTGAGCATCGCTGCCGCCATCTCCTTTGGCGTCACCACGCCTCCCACCCTCGCTGAGACCCGCGTTCTCTGGGTCGATGTTCCGTGTCTGGCCATGGGGGAGACGGCGTCGTTCCTGTTCACGGTAGCGCTGACGGATAGCAATCAGGTCTTCAATACCTTCTCGGCTCACATCGAGGCGCCCATCCTGCACCAGAGTGGCACCACGACCGGCAATGACTACTCTTTCGACGACAGCATGGCGGGGTTCATCGGTTTCCGCGAGACCAAGGTTCGGGTCTCCACCACCGAAGCCGCCAGCAGCGAGGCCAACGTGCTGATCGGCGAGGAAGTCACCTACAAGATTACAGCGTCCTGGTTTGGCGGCGACGGCAGCGACGTTACCGCGATCGTCGTCACCGACGACCTGCCCCTGGGGCAGGGGTACCTCAGGCACACGGTCACCACCGGCGCGGGATACGCCACCGTCGCGTCCACCACGACGCCGACCCAACTGAGCAGCGGCGGCACGCTCACCTGGGACCTCACGTCCTTCGCCAGCAGCATCGCGCCGGTGGTCTTCGAAGCCTTCGTCACCACCCGCATCCTGAACCTGGCGAATGACACCGAGGCGGCGCCGAATGTCGAGGCCAGGGGCAGCACCGATATGGCGAACGCCACCTTCACCTATGGTGGCTATGACTTCGACGACTTCACCGCCGGCTTCCCGTCGCTGACGGACCGGGCCGAAACCGTGACCATCAGGACGCCGGACCTGACCGTGGTCAAGGAGGTGCGAAATGTTACCCGCGGCAAGGCCTTTGGAGACGCCGACGCGGATACCGGCGAGGCCGGAGATACCTTCGAGTACCGCGTTACCCTGGCCAACGCTGCCGGTCGCGCGCCGGCCTATAATGTCGTTGTTGCCGATACCCTGCCGAGCAAGCTGAACCTGATCGCTATCGCTGCTGACGGCCTCGATAACGATGGCGATACGCTGACGGACGCTGCGGACAGCGTCAACGCCGAAGGTGCCGTGACCGGCGCCGGCCCGGGTGGACAGACGATTACTATCGACGAGAGCAACAATGCGGCCCTGGCCGTGGTGACCGGCGGCACCACGCTCACCTTCCTCTACCGGGCGGTGGCCGACAATGGTGTCTTCCCCAGCGAGTCCCTGCCCAACAGCGTCACGGTTACCGGCGATACCCTGCCCGGTGCCACCGGCTCGCAGACGAGCCCGACCGGCGTCACCGGGGCCGACTCCGGCGCACGGCTGTACACGGCCTCTTCTCACGTGCACGTCCTGATCGAGGAGGTGGATGCGGCGGCCTCGAAGCTGATCACCGCGACATCGCGCCGAGGCGTGATCAGCCCTCCGACCGACGGGTCGTTGGGGCAGGGGTTGGTGGATATGGTTGTCGGCGAAGAGGTCAGCTTCCAACTCAGGTTCACCGTCTACCCTTCCACGCTGACCGTCTGGACCCTGAGCGACGTACTGCCGCCCGGTATGAAGGTCATCTCCGGGTCCGCCATAACCCTGCCGGCCGCCTTCAGCCCCGGCGGGACGTTCACACCCACTATCAGCACGACCACGAACACGAATGACACGATCACCTGGGACTTCACTCCCGGTCCTCCGGCGAGTCAGCTCTTGCCTCCACCCAACGCCGCGCAGGTGGTCTCCGCGACCTTCATCGCTCAGGTCGTCAACGTCAGCGGCAATCAAAACGCGGTCACCCTCACTAACAATGGCGCGGCAACCAAGCACGATGTCATCACCGTACCCCTCACCCAGGCCTCCGTGACCGTGCGGGAGCCTACCGTCGCCTTGACTAAGGCGATCAATCCGAACGCCGGGATCAACGCCGGCGACGTCCTGACCGTGACTGTGACCGCAGAGAACACCAGCGCTACGGAGACGGCGTACAATGTCGACATCTTCGATGACTTGGTGGGGAAGGGCCTGACTTACAGCGGGAATGTCACCAACGGCACCGGGCCGGCGGCGCCGACGGCCTACACCACCGACCCAGGCTTGGATCCGACCTTGGCGGCCACCCCGACCGCCAACCAGCCAGTCTTCCGCTATCTGTTCATTCCCCCTGGTGGCACGTACAGCTTCACCTTTACCGTCGTGGTCGCCACCTCGGTTCAGCCGCAGCGCATCCTGGCAAACACCCTGAACGGGGCGTGGACCTCCCTCCAGAACAGCACCGTCAAACTGCGTTCCGGAGCCCTCGGGACCGGCGGTACCGAGGAGAGCTGGCGCAACGGCCAGATCCCGCCCGACGGCGGCCTGAACGACTACGAAGCCAGCGCCAGCGCACAGACCAGCGCGGTGACGGCCGTCACCGCGAGCAAGGCCGATCAGGGCTTCGCTGCCGTTTCCGCGACGCCCGTGATCGGCGCCCGCAAACAGTTCCGCGTCACCATCAACCTCCCGGAGGGCACGACCAACGCGCTGACCGTGACTGACGTCCTCAGTACCGGTGCCACGAGCTGGATCCTCGAAAGCGACCCCACCTACCCCGTGACCTACACGCTGACTGACATCGCCAGCATCAACGGCGTGGCGGATCTCTCGACCAACGCCAAGATCGCCGCGGCCCTCACTGCAGCCCCCGCCGACGAGAGTGCGGGAACCGTGGTCTGGAATGTCGGTACGGTGGTCACCCCTACCGAGAACGACACGCCCGGTGGTGGCATCCTGGCGCCGATGATCGTGATCGACTACTATGTCCGCATCGATAACAACGCCACCACCGATGCCGGCGATGCTCTGCAGAACGCCGCCACCGTGAGCTACACGCATGGCCAGACCGGCCTCCCGGCATCCCTCGGCCCCTACAGCCCGCCCGCCACCACGGTGCTCGAACCGGTGCTGACCATGACCAAGACCTGGACCAACGTCACCAAGGGCGGTACTACGGCCCCGGATGCCGGCGACACCCTCCGCTTCACGGTGACCATCCCCAATGGCAACGGTGCCACCGACGCGACGGCGTTCGACCTGCGCATCGTCGACACCCTCCCCGTTGGACTGCAATACACGACCGGGACGACCGCCGGCGGCATCACGACCAACCCCGATACCACGGGTACCGGCGCGCCCGCCGATGCGCAGACCCTCACCTGGGGGCGCACCCAGGCTTCGCCGCTCGATCTCGACCTGGCCAAGAACAGCACTCTGACCTTCACCTTCGATGTGCTGGTGCGCACCGAGGTGACCGACAACCAGGCCCTGACCAACACCGTCACCATCGATTGGACCTCGCTCAACGGCCCCAGCGGCGACGAGCGGACCGGGCCCGGCGTCGCACCCAACGACTACACCGTCTCCGCCCAGGCGCTTCCCACCGCCGACCTGGCCTATGCCATCAGCAAGACGGTCACCTCGACCTCCGATCCCAACACCGGGACCGCCATGGGCAACGGTGCGCTTACCGATCTGACCATCGGCGAGACCGTGACCTACACCATCCCCCTGACCTTCGGCGAAGGCACGACCGCCTCCGTCACCTTCCTGGATACCCTCGAGACCGCCGACGGGACCTTGCAGGTCGTCAGCGCCTCGGCCGTGCCGGGGGCAAACATCGCCATCAGCGGCACGACCACGCCGACCTACTCGGACACCAACGCTGACACCTTCAACGACAAGACCGAGTTTACCTTCGGCACCGTCACCAATACGGCCGACAATGTCAGCGATGCGAAGGACCAGATCGTCATCACCCTGACGGCGAAGGTGATCAATGCCACGGCCAGCCAGCAGGCGGACGTCCTGACCAACAGCGCCTCCTTCAGCAGTGGGGCCACGACTTTGGGGACGGCGACTGCCGATGTCGAACTCGTTGAGCCCCAGGTGACGACCGCAAAACTGGGTAAGAACCTCACCAAGGGGCAGGCCAGCTACGCGGCGGCGCTGACGGCGCCCGACGCCGGTGATATCCTCGAGTACCAAGTGACCGTGACCAACGGCGGCACCAACGCCGCGGTGGCCTACGACGTGAACATCGTGGATACCCTGGCGACCGGCCTGACCTGGACGTCCACGATCAGCGCGACCCTCAACGGTGGGGCTTGGGGCGGAGACAGTGCCCCGACGGTTGTTGGTCAGACCCTGACCTGGGGCCGCGGCGATGGCGATAGCACGATCGACATCAACCCGAACTCGAGTTTCGTCCTGACCTACCAGGCGACGGTGCAGGACACGGTCGAACCCACGCAGACCCTGACCAATAGCGTGGTCGTTGACTGGACCTCGCTCGATGGTACCAGCGCCGACGAGCGCAATGGTACCGGTGCGAACCCGCCCAACGACTACAAGACGGCGGCGGCCAACACGACCACCACCAGCACCAACGTCTACAGCCTTGCCAAGGCGCGGACGGACGATACCTACGGCACCGGCGACAATCTGGTACGGGTCGGCGATGTAATCACCTACACCCTGACTCTGGGCTTGCAGGAAGGCCTGGCCAAGAGCGTCGTCGTGAAGGATACCCTGCCAACCGGCCTGGAATTCGTGGATACGGTCTCCATCAACGGCGACACCAGCGCGCCCTACAGCGGCACCGCGCCCTTCGGTTACGCCACCGACGTCCTGGCGACCAGCACGCCGACGGCTGGCGGGACCGGGCTCATGACCTGGACCCTCGGCGATGTCACCAATGCCGGCGACAACAGCGGCGCCAACGACACGCTGACCATCGTCTACCGGGCCCGCGTGATGAATGCGACCCTGACGCAGACGGCGACGGCGCAGACGCTCTCGAACACCGCGACCCTGGACTACCACTTGGCCAGTGGCGCTCCGGCGCCACAGAAGACCAGCGGTCCGGTGTCCGTAGCGCTGCAACAGCCGGTGCTGGCGGTCGCCAAGACGTCGAATCCGGCGAGCGGCAGCACGAACCTGACTCAGGGACAACTGGTGACCTACACGGTGACCGTGACCAACAGCGGCCTGGCCCCGGCCTACGACGTGCAGATCCGCGACGTTATCCCGCCCGGCATGCGCGCTGGCGGCATCGCCGGGATCGCTGCTGGCAGCGTGACAGTGAACGCGGCGGCCAAGACTTGGAAGGCGCCGAATGCCAATGCGGCCTTTGACACCGATGGGATCGCGCTCTGGGACTTCGACGACGGTGCGACGGCTGATACCTACACCATCAATGCGGGCAGTACCCTCGTGCTGGTCTACACCGTGAATGTGGACACCACGGTCGGGGCGAACTACGCCATGGCCAACAGCGCGCGGGCGGAGAGCTACACCTCCTTCGACGATGACGCCGTGCCTACCGGATCGGTCGTCGCCGACCACCAGACCTATGGGCCCAGCGCCCCGTCCGTCGATACCCTTACCACCGCCTCGCCCGGCGTGCCCGCGAAAACGACGGCGGCCAGCGCAACCATCGGCGAGGAATTCACCTACACAATCACGGTGCCGGCAGTCGGCAACCAAGTCAACGCCTGGCTCTACGATGTCGAGGTCACCGACACCCTCCCGGTCTACTCGCCGAACAACTCCCGCCTGGACGTGGTTTCCGCGACCTTTGACAACAGTAGCAGCGTCGGTGTCCTGGTGGGCGTCGGCCAGCCCATCGACATGACCGGACGGCAGACCAACAACATCCTGAGCCTGATGACGGCTGCGGATGGGCTGGATATCCCGCCCAACGGTCGCGCGGTCATCAACCTCAGAGTCCGCGTGAAGAACATCGCCGAGAACCAGAGCACAACGACTCCCTTCACCAACTACGTGGCCTACACCTACGAACGGGTCAACGGCCTCGCTCAGAATGTCTCTGGGGGTAATGTCACCAGCAGCGCCACGGCCATCATCGAGCCGAGCGTGACGCTCGGCAAACTCGTGGCGCCGGACAACGGCGTCGGCGCGCCGGGAGCCTTTGCGGCGAGTCAGACCGGCCTGCAGGCGGGCAGTATCGTCTACTACCAGATCACTCTCACGAATCCGAACGGGCCCTCCGACACCACGGCCTGCGACCTGGCTCTGTCCGATACGCTCACGACGACGCTGGGCGCGGGGACCGCGACCGTCTTCAGCGTGGCCTCGACCGGCAGTGTTACCAAGGGTTCTCCCGCGGCTGCGCATGCGCTGCTCACCACGGACTTCAGCGTTGCCGGTGATGTTCTCCAGTTCGCTGCCGGCTCGACGGACATTCACCTCGGCAAAAACTCCACGCTGACGGTCGTGGTCAGGGGGACCCTTGCTTACTCCCTGTTTGCCAACGCGACCTTCAGCAACCAGGCCACCGTCACGTGGACCAGTCTGCCGGGCACGCCGACCGACGAACGCACCGGGGCGGGCGGCATCAACGACTATGCGACGACCTCGGCTAACGCCAACGTCACCCTGACTACCCCCGGCCTGGCCAAGGCCCAGGTAACCGAGATGACCGAGACCGGTAACAATGTCGCCAGCCAGGCGGTCATCGGCGAAGTCGTCACCTACACCCTCACGGTGACTGTGCCGCAGGGCATCACCCGCGCCGTGACCGTCGTCGATACCATGAGCGTCGGCCTGGCCTTCCAGGAAGTCACCAGCATCACCGCGTCTGCCGGGGTCGCCTCCGCCAACGCTCTGGAATCGCTCGCCTTCCCGATTACGGCCACGGGAGGTAACGTCACCTTCGGCAACGCCAGTACGGGGACGGCCAACCTGCTGACCCTCTCCTTCGGCAACATCACCAACACCAATGCCGATCTCGCCACCAGTGATACCTTCACCGTAGTCTGCAAGGCTGTGGTTCTGAACGTCAGCGGCAACGTCACTGCCACCCCGTTGCACAACAACGCCCAACTCACCTACACGACGGGCGCCGCGGTCAATGCCGCCCAGCAAACCGTGACCGTGGTCGAGCCGACCCTGACCGTCGCCAAACTGGTCAGCGCGGACGACGTTTCCTACGCCGCCGCGATCACCAACCCTGATTACGACAACTCGGTCTACTACAAGATCACCATCACCAACGGCAGCGTCGGGACCGACACCCGCGCCTACGACCTCTCCCTGGCCGACACCCTGCCCGATGTCTTTGTCCCCGATGGCACCACCCCGATCACCGTCACCTCAACCGGCTTGGTCTATGTGGGCGCTGCCCTCGCTACTCCCGTCGCTACGGATTTCACGCTCAGCGCCAACGTCCTGAGCGTGACCGCCGGGACGGCCATCGACCTGGCGCCCGGGGCGACCCTGACCCTCGTGCTCAAAGGCAGCCTGGCCATCGGCGTCACGCCCGGCGCCACCTACAGCAACTCCGCCAGCATCCAGTGGACCAGTCTGCCCCTGGCCCCGGGGAACCGGTCCACCCTCAATACCGCGTCGCATGAGCGCACCGGTGTTGGTCCGGCGCCGGACACCTACAGCGCTACCTCCGCCAGCGCCACCGTTACCATCGCACCGCCCATTCCAACCAAGAGTGTCGTCGCCTCTTCCGAGGGCCACACTTCCGACCCCTTCGCCGTCCCTGGCGAAATCGTCCGGTTCCATCTGGTGGTGCAGTTGCCGGAAGGCACGTCGACGGACTTCATGGTCCAGGACAACCTCCCTGCCGGCCTGCGCTTCATCGATGACGACACCGTCCGCGTCGCCTTCGTGGCCAACGGTGCCGGCATCGCCTCGACGGCGGTTGGCACTGCCCCCGCAGACGTCCCGGGCCTCAGCGGCGCGGGACTGGACCTGGTTGGCAACAGTGGCAGCGTTTCCCTTGCCACCAGCGGCCCGAATGGCCTCGCCGTCGGCGAGGGTAGCGCCTTTGACGCCAGTGTCTCCAGCCTGCGCACCGCCGATACGGACACCTACGCCGATGGCACGGACGTGCTCTTCCGCCTGGGTACACTGGTGAACAGCGATACTGACGTCGATGGCGAGTACGTCGTCATCGAGTTCAACGCCCTGGTGACGAACGACCGCGACAGCACCGCCAGCGATGGCAGTGCCCAGCAGGCCGGGGC
>CAILUI010000343.1 GCA_903837355.1 uncultured Victivallales bacterium | reverse complement strand
GTTGGTCGGAAGGAAACTCAGCAGCAGATCCCAGTCCTCATTCACCGTGTGCCTGGCCTCCTGGTTGAGGGTACAGCAACCAAGACAACAATAGCATCGCGGTAGACGAGATGCAAGCTTAATTAGTTAGCGCTTATGGGCTCGTCGGCCTCCTGCCAGCGCGCCTCAGTGAAGAGCTCGGGATCGAAACTGCCGCGGGCCTGCATGATTCGGGCGTGCTCGGCTGCCGCCTGCAGTCGCGATGCCCGGATACTCTTGTTGTGTTGCAGGGCCAGCCCGAAACCCTCCGCCAGGGTCAGCCGCTGCGGCAGGGACGGGACGACGGCGTCCTCCTGACCACGCGCCCAACCGCCGGCCCAGGCCAGCCACGTGACCAGCCACGCCACGCACCGCAACGGCCGCATATGAGTGGCCCTGCACCTCTGCCCATGCGTGTTCATTGAACGCGGATCTTCCCACGGGCCGTGGTGCCCGTCACCGTTTGCCTGTCCAGCGGCTGCAGAGGAGCCAGCCTGACCCACACGGAATCAGGCTGGGCCATGGTCGAAGGCACACTCACGGCAGTCCCCTGGTGGTCCATCAGGGTCGTATGCAGCCCGACCTGGGTCACCCTGGCCTGCAGATGCCGCGAAGAGTTCGCCGGTACAGTGACCCTGGCCACCTGACCGACCGCTACCCGCCGGGCATCCTCCTCGTCCACGTAGGCGTCGATCCAGCGCGGGGTGGCAGGGTCGCTGATCAGCAGTACCGCCTCGCCCCTGCGGCTGGTTTCCCCGACCTCGTTGAAGATGCGGGTCACGATGCCGTCGATCGGACTGACCAAATCCACATCGGCCAAGGCCGCCCGACGGCCATCCACGACGGCCTGTTGCCGCCGCACTTCGGCCTCAGCCGCGGCGGTCTGCTGCCGCGCCACCACGAGCTCCGCGCGCCGCGCCTGCGCCTGCAACAGCAGCGCCTGCGCCTCGCGCAATTCAGCTTCCCTGACCCGCAACCCGGCCGCTGCTTGCTTGAGATCCTCCTCGCCCAGCCGTACCTGAGCCGCAGTGGCCTGTTCCCGGGCCACCGCCTGGAGGGCGACCTCAAGCTCCTCGGTACGGGCACCGCTCTGCAGCTTTTGCAGGGCCAGTTCCGCCTCCTTGAGGGTATGCTGCTGCGTCTCCAGGCGGGTCTTGCGGACCGCCAGGACATACTGCGAATCGATGCCCTCGTCCACCAGTTCGCGGCTCTGTTTCACCTCGAGTTCACAGAGGGCGAGGGTGGCCCGCGCCGAGGCAACCCGCTCGCGGGCCGCCTCCAAGTCCTCCACGCGGGGGCCGGCCCGCAATGCCTGCAGTTCGGCCTGCCGCTGGGCCAGCACCGCCTCCGCCACCCGGATCTGCTCGGGAACCCGGCGTCCCTGCACGCCGAGGTCAACCTCCAGACCCGCCACGCGGGCCTGGGCCACGGCTACCTGACTCTCGGCAACCGTGATGTCGGCCTCCACGCGCGTCTTCGCCAGGGCCTCCTTCGCCTCCGCCTCGCGCAAGGCGCTGTCGCGCATCACCAACTCGGCTTCGACGGCGGTAAGGGCGGCCTGCAGTTCCCGATCATCCAGACGCGCCAGCACCTGCCCGGAGCGGACCGTGTCGCCCTCCTTGACAGCCATGGACAGGATGCGGCCATCCAGCCGAGGCGAGAGCTCCAGCACCGTGGATTGGACGCGCGCCCAGCGGATGGGAACGTAGGCCAGGTGGTGCCAGACCCCGGCGACCACGCTCAGCGGAATGATGACGCCAAGGGCCACGCCTCCCAGCAGCAGGCGCTGGCGCCACGGACTCGCCTTTGCCGCCGGCGCTTCGCCGCCCCGGGACTGCCGACGCAGGTCGTAGCTGTTGGTCACTTCAGCGGAGCCGCTCATCCACTCACTCCCAGGCTTGCTCGCCGCAACCCATCTGCTCTCGCCCCCTTCACGTCTCGGTCTCCACCAGGCGCTGGCTGCGCTCATCGAGCTCGAAAACACAGGGGATCTCGAAGCGGTTACCGTCGGCGTCGGTGATCAGGTACCGGCCCTTGGGCAGCAGGCGGATATGGCGCTCGCGGTCCACCACCTCGAAGCTCGCATAGCCGCGATCCGTCATCACTCCCCACATCGATACCCCCATGGCCTCGGTGATGTCATAGACCTCCCGGATCTGCGCCGCACAGTACACGCGCGACAACGCCAGCGCGAGGACGGCGGCGCTGGCGGGATCGAGTTGGTCGGGGTCACGGAGCAGCAGCGCCTCCTCGCCCTTATCGTTCAAGAAGCTGACGCACGAACTCCGACCCGAGATCGGGAAGACGCGGCGCGGGCGCATGTCGGCGTGGCGGCATCCGTCCACCGCCACGTGGAGAACGCAGAACTCGTCGCGCCAGATACGCATCCGCGCCGCCGCCACCGCCCAGTCGCCGGGGTGGTCTGGTCCGGTCCCTGCAGTATGCGCCTGCTCCATACTCTTGCCACTCCCGAGCCTGCCTGCACGGCAGGCTGTGCCCGCTGGACCTACTGGACCTACTGGACCTACTGGACCTACTGGACCTACCGGGCCAGCGGGCCGCAGTACTCGCCGTACGCAGTACCTACAGCGCGCGGATCTTCGAGATGTCGCCCTGCATCCGCACCAGTTTGGCGTACAGGCCGTCCTGCGCCAGCAACTGCTCATGCGTCCCGATCTCGGAGAGCTTTGCCTTCTCCAGGACCACCAGGCGATGCGCCTTGCGCAACGTCGACAAGCGATGCGCGATCGCGAAGGTGGTGCGGTTCTCCACCAGTCGCTCGAGCGCCAACTGGATCTTCGCCTCCGTCTCCGTGTCGACCGACGCCGTGGCTTCGTCCAGGATCAGAATCCGCGGATCCCGCAACACCGCACGGGCGATGGAGACACGCTGCCGCTCGCCGCCGGACAACGTCTGCCCGCGCTCGCCGATGACGGTGTCGTAGCCGTCGGGAAGATTCACCACGAAATCGTGCGCGTTGGCGGCCTTCGAGGCGGCCAGAATCTGCTCCGAACTGGCCTCCGGGTTCGCGTAGGCGATGTTCTCCCACACCGTACCCCGGAAGAGGTAGGGATCCTGCAAAACCACCCCGATCTGCTGGCGGAACCACTGCAGATCGAACTCGCGGACGTTATGCCCATCGATGAGAATGTGCCCCTCCTCGACATCGTAGAACCGCGCGATCAGATGGACCAGGGTGCTCTTCCCCGAACCGCTCGGCCCCACCAGGCCGATCATCTCACCGGGCCGGACGACGAAGCTGATGTCATCCAGGGCGTACTTGCCCGGCGTATACGAGAAGCGCACATGGGAGAACTCGACCTCGCCCCGCAGCGGCTCCAGCCGCAGGCCGGGAACGCGCAACGGCTCGGGGTCTGCATCCATGATCTCGAACACACGCTCCGCCGAGGTCATGCAGCTCTGCCACTGTTGACTCATCTGACCGAACTCCTGGACCGGCGCGTAGAAACGCCACAGGTAGCTGGTGAACGCCACCAGGGTACCGACGGTCGCCTCGCCCTGAATCACCATGTAGCCACCGATGCTGAAGATCAGAATCGACCCCAGCGCCGTCTGCAGGTGCAGAAACGGGTAGAAGCCCGAGTATAGGCGGGCCGCCCGCATCTCCTCGGCGAAGAGCCCGACACTCGAGGCCTCGAAGCGCCGCGTCTCACGTCCTTCCTGAGCGAAGGCCTTGACCACCCGGATGCCGGGAATCGTGTCCGCCAGGATGGCATTCAGACCGGCGGAGCGCCGCCAGATACGGTGATAGAGGCCATGGATGCGGCGCCCGAACACCATCGTGCTGACCGCGATCAGCGGCGTCGGCGCCAAGGCCAGCAGGAACAACCGCCAGTTCATCAGCAGCAGAATCACGGCGATCAGGATCATCGTGACGCCGTTGACAATCGCCTGCTGCGCCCCTTCCGCCACGAAGTTCTGGAGACGTCCCAAGTCGCTGGTCACCCGCGACATGATGCGCCCAGTCTCGCGTTGCGCGTAAAAGCGCAGGCGCAGGGTCTGCAGGCGCCCATAGATGGCGGTCCGCATATCCAGCAGCACCCGCTGGCCGATCCATTGCATGACCAGCGAACGGAACACCGAGACGCCCGCGGAGGCGACATTCACCCCCACCAGGGCCAGAACCACGATCGGAAGCAGGGGCGCGTCACGCGGGATAATCACCTGGTCGATCAGGACTTTGGTCAGGTAGGGCGGCATCAGGTTCAGGGCCGTGATCAACATCGTCAGGCCCAGCCCTCCCAGCGCGGCCCAGCGGTACGGATAGAGGTAGACGAAGAGCCGCGTCATGATCTGCCGACGGTCAAGGCAGTGAATGCAGACCTCACTCCAGCGGTTCAGCGCGCGGCCGCAACGGCTGCAGCGGTTCTGCGGGCGCTCGGTGATCGGCGGCGCCACCGCCTCGAAACACGTGCCGGCAGCACGCCCCTTGACCACCGCGTTGATGTGGTAGCAGAGGTCGGAGACTTCGCTCTGGCTCCCCAGCCCGAAACGGGCCACCTCGTGCGCCGCCCGGGCGCACTTCAGGATCAGCTCCCCCGAGCCGATGTACATGCGCACGGAGGCCTCCTCGACCTCGGCCAACGGGAGTTCGAAGACGACCGTGCCCGCGAAGCCCCCGGGATCGGCCGGGGCCAGCACCAGGTAGCGCTGACTGGTCAGGATATTCCAGCGCTGACCGAAGCTGTCGTCCAGAAGGATATCGGCGTAGAAGAACCCGGCGGCATACTCGCCCGGCCCGAGGACAGCCGTCAGCCACTGCTGTACGTCGTCGGGTAACTGCGCCATGCGGGTCGCGATGGCGACTGCGGCGCAGTGATTCCGTCCGGCATCATCCATACCGTTTCCCCGTTCACCGGCTGCCGCTAGCCACGATGCAGCCCATTCCCTGCGGTGATAGCTCGGTGTGCAGGAGCACGAAACCGCCCGGCGATTCCTCCTGCCGCACGGGCTGGTCGGTGAAGGCATCGCGGTACTGCGTGCCGCGCCGCGGCTTGTCGCGCAGGACCGGCCCGCGGTAGGTGCGCCAGTCGGCGTTGTACAGCGTCCACACCCGCAGGTCCCCTTTGCCGAAACGGTTGGCGTACACCGTCGGGCAGAGCGTCGGCACCAGCGCCTCCGCGGTGTCGCCACTGAAGGCAGTATCATAGGTATGCAGGACGCGAAACGCCTGTCGCAGAAACTGCCGGGCGTCGTCGCTGTAGGCGTCCGGCACGGCGCCACCGAGCCAGTAGCCCTCGCCGTTGAAGAAAGGGAACTTGAGCAGGTACCACGCCCCTTCGGTGAAGGGGTTATACTGCACCAGTTGGAAGGTCTTGAAGTCGGGGAACATGAAGCGGTAGAGATGCGCTCGATGCGGGCTGCGGAGCGGATCGGCCCAGGTCACGGAGTAAGACAGGGCGCCGTCCTGGAGCGGCGCGTGCAGGTCGTTGGGGACATCCTCGGTCAGCGTCGCCAGCGCCGGCGGCAGAGCCGCACGAATGGCCTGCGTCGTGTCCCGCTCGCCCTGCAGCGGGGCCGCCGGCAGCGGATGCCCGTGCTGCCGCGACCAGCAGGTCTTCCACGGGTTGATGAAGCCATACTGGTCCGTGTACAGGCCATCCGGTGCCAGTTCCGCGGCGACGCGCTGCTGCGTGCTGGCGAGGTGTTCCCGCCAGACGGTCGAAGCCGGGCACATCATGTGCTCCGTCGGCGTGCCTGGCCAGAGCAGCGGCGTCCCATCCTGTTGCTGAAGCGACTGCGCCCCGACGTGTTCCCGACCCCAGACGCCGCGCTCGTCACAGAGGTAGCCCTCCACATAGAGCCCGACGCGGACGCCGGCACTCTGCGCTTCGCGGAGGGCGCCGCGCAGCGCCTCAACCCCGCCCAGTTCATCGTAGTGCGAGTAATCCCCGACGCGCCCATAGACGCGGGACTCCCCGAAATCGAAGATGTGCAGGTAGTCAAGGCAGCCGAAGGCCTCGCGGTAGCCGCGGATTTCGTCGGCCATCCGCCACTGGCCCGTGGCCGGATTGCGCAGGCGTGTCCAGGCGGTGGTCTGCTGATAGTAGAAGACCCGGCGGAACCAGTCCTTGCGGGGCACCTGCGGCTGATACCAGGAGCGGGTCCAGTCGCGGTAGAGACGCAGGCTCTGCCGCCAATCCCCGGTATGCGCCCGGAGTACCGCCGGCACGATCTGCAGCGCCTCGCCGGGCGCCACCTCGCAGGGCCAACCGTCCAGCGCCAGATCCACCCCGGCGTCGTCCTTGCTGAGTTCCCAGAATCGGTAGAGGTCACGGGTGTCCTCCGTGTACAGTCCCAGCGCCCCGCCGCGCACGTTGAAGACGCTCATCACCTGCAGCGGGTACTGCCCCCCGTACGGCTCGCGCCGGCGCACCGGCAACGCACTGATGACGCCACCGCGGTCAGCGTACAGGTACCAGGTATCGGCCACGCTGCCCAGGCGCAGGTCACGAAGGATGGGAAAGCGCACCGTCGGTGTGATCGCGTGGTCGGCCGCGTTTGTCAGTTGGAGTTCGAGTCGGATACCATCGCCGTCACCGACCGTGGCCGTGAACTGCCCGCGCAGCGGCACACCGGCCGCCGTCGCATCCACCGGCACGGTCAGGCGCCAGACCTCGCCCTGCTGCTCAACCTGCGCGGGTCCGGCCGCGATGCGGTCCGAACCGATGCGTTCGCCGCCCGTGCCCAACTCAAAGAGCGGCCCCGGGGCCACCATCATCTCCGCGTCGAACAGGCAGTTGTTGCCCAGCCCGCGCACCGTGATGCCGGCGCTTGTCTGCAGATCCAGCCGCACCAGGTCGTTGGCCAACGCGTATCCCCACGGTTCCTGGCGGATCACGGCATTGCCGGGGTAGGCCGCGATCGCGTCTACCGCCGGCGGTGGCACTGGCAACCGCGGCCACGCCACCTGGGCCGGACCCGTGTTCGCCGTCACCCCGGCCAGCGCGATCAGCCCCGAGTCCATCCGGTTCACCAGCACCAGCCTGGCCAGACGGACGGCCCGCAACTCGGGCAAGGCATAGGCGTCGACCCCGCGCACCACCTCGAAGCTCCCGGTCGCGACGCGGACGGGGAACGTCTCCACCATGACGCCATCCTCGTACTCCAGCCGCACCCGAAAACGCTCGGGCTGACTGAACACGTCCAGGGGCGCGGGATCCCCCATCCGCGCCTGGTCCAACTCCGTCGGCTCGCAGCCCAACAGCAAGTAAAGCTCGCTGGCTGCCAACCCGACCGGGATCGCGCTCTCGCCGACCCCCTCCAACCGCACCGCCGTCATCTCTCCCGCCGCTTGCTCAAACGGGATCCCGCGCACCAGCGACTGGCCCGCGGGCAGCCACCCGCGCATCCGGAACACGCCCGCCAGAGCCGTCATCGGGACCGCGGCGACCGGCGCCAGATCAACGACTTGCCAGACCGCCCCCGTCAGGCCCTCGGCGCGCCACGTGCAGGCCTCCGGCAGCAGATCCCGCGGGGCGGCGAGCGGCCGACGACGACTGAACTGCAGGGGTCCAATCTCGAGCTCTGCCGGACCGCCGAGCGTGCGCGCCTGAAATGCGATCTCCTGCACCGCAAAGCGCACTTTCAGTGGCACCACGCGAACGTGCCACTCGCCGTCCGCCACCGCCTCTGCCAGCCCCAGCACCGTCTGCGCTTCGGCCGGCGCCCCGCCGGGCGCACTCCCCAGCCATAGCAGGTAGTCTCCGTAAGGTGCCAGGTTCCGAGCCCGATAGCGCAGTTGCAGGTAAGCGAGACCGGACAGGTCCAACGGCGCGGCCAGCGTTGCCCCCCATTTCATGCCCTGCTCCGGGGTCCCCTCGACACGGAGCCGGAGCGTCCCCTCCGGCGTGCAGGTGGCCGCGTGCTGCGGCGCGAGGTCCTGCAGCCAGGCCGGACGTGTGCTGACCTCGCGAAAGGTCTCCGCGCCCAGCGTTACGTCGGGCGCTCCCGGGACTGCGGCACCGACCACCAGCGCCCCCTCCGGAGGCGCCGCCGCCAGCCGAATCCAGTCAAACTCGATCACCGCCGGCGCGGCCCGGCACTGCACCTCGGTCAGCAGAGCGCTCACCCTGCCCTCGACTCCGGCGCCCTCCAGGTCGACCGCGGCGAGGTGCCACTGCCCATCCTGCAGCAGCTGGTCCACCCCGAGCATCTGCTGTCCGCCAGGGGTGCCATCGTAGACCCATAGCGCGTAGCCGTCACCGAGTCCCTGGGCCCGGTAGCGCACCACCAGGTACGGCACGGTGGCGCTGCGCCAGGGGACCAGCGGCAGCTCGAACTTCATGCCCTTCCCCGCCTCCGCCACGCGCAGCGTCACCACCCCGGCGGACAGCAGCGATTCCGCCTGCGCCGTAGGGTTCGGCAGGAAGCCGGGCCGGGCCTCCCAGCCGGCTTCGCGCTCGAACTCAACCGGCAGCGCCAGCCGTGCCGACACCGTGAGCCCGGCCAGCAACAGACACGCAGGCAATGCTCGTCTCATCGTGAAGAACCCCTCCTCGCACACGCCCCTCACGGCACACTGGGCAGACTCGTGATCGTGAAGCGTCTGAGGTCGCCCATTCCTTCCCACCGCGGCAGGCGCCGAGCGGGCCCCTCGATCCGTACGAGGGGCGGCGTCCGGTCCGCCAAAGCATTGATTTTGCCCCAGAGCGTGGTGTCGCCCCAGTACTGCGGATGCGTGTCGCCGGCCGACACCGCCATGAAGATCTCAGCGGGGCTCCCGCAGCCGCGGCGGATCGCCAGCAGCGCGAGCTCCTCCAGCCGTCCGAGCCCGGTACGTGGATCGGGTTGCTCCAGGAGCCAACGCGAGACCGCGGCCGGGACCCACGGCAAGGGCGCGTCGGCGGTGTCGGCCAGGTCGCGCAGCCGCAACGGATCCTGGGTCGCAAAGGCGTCATCAACGACCTCGGCGAAACGAAACTGGGCGTCCGTTACCGGCCGCCGTTGGTCGTACAGACCCGCCAGTTGGCCGGGCTGAAGCTGCCCCAGCCCATCGTAGGGAACGATGCCAGGGTAGGCGTCAACACAGAGCAACGCAACGGTCTGAGCACCCTTGAGCCGCAGGCAGGCGAGCACGTGCGCTAGCATCGACTGATCGAACAGGCAGGCATCGAACCAGAGAACCAGCGCCGCTGAGCCCGCGGCCTCCGCCAGCTTCCGGTACTGGCCCTCGAGCGTCGCCAGGACCCGCTCCCGGCTCAACCCGCCCCCGGTCTCTGCCTCCAGGAATCGCGCCCGGGCCAGCAGGGTCGCCGCGTCCGGCCAACCCGGATTCCGGGGGCCGTCGTAGAGGATGTCATGCCAGACGAAGACCTCACCCGGCAGCCCGCTCTGCGCCAACGCGCCGCCGGCAATGTCGCCACTGGTGATGTGCAACGTAGCGCTCACGGTGGTCTCTCCGGGCCCACATGACGTCACGCCGGTTCCCTCAGGGCCAGGCCCCGCCGTGGCCTGAAGACACGGGAGACTCCAGCAGAGCCCGCCGAACGGATCGGGGATCAGCGCCACAGGTGCGGCAATCCCTCAGCCCAGCCCAGCGGGCTGGGTTGAGGGCCCCCGTTGTCCGTAGCCCTGAAGGGGGCGGCATAGGTGCCCGTGGCTATCGCGACCCTTCAGGCCGCACCGCTTCGGCCTCCCTAACCCAGGCCTACAGCCTGGGCCAAGGGATCCCGGCCCTTCAGGCCTCCAAGTCAACGAGCACCACGCCCCCCTGCGGCCACTCGCCCGCTATGCCAGCTCGCGATCCGTTCGGCCTTCCGCAAGAGTTTCTCAGGCTGACACGAACAGCCGGTCAGCGCTGGAACAGCATCTCGGCGTAGGTTGGCAGCGGCCACTGGGACGAGCCCAGGCGCGCCTCCAGCGCATCGGCGGTCTGCCGCAGACGCAGCATGGCCGGGAGCACGTCCTCCTGGCAGACTTTGGCACGCGCGACCGCTTCCTCGGCGGCGCGAGCGCGCGCCATGGCGGCCTCGAGTTGCTCCAGCCCTGCGCCCAGCGCGTTCGACCCGTCCAGCAGCGCCGTCAGGAGCTCGCTCGCGGCCGTGGGTGTCCCAAAGGCCTGCAGTGCCGACACCGTCCGGGCTTGCTCGCCCGCCGCGGCGACCACCGCGGGCAGGATCTGCCGGTGCACCATGTAGACAGCGGTCTTGGCCTCGATCATGATCGTCTTGGCGTAGTTCTCCACCAGGATCTCGTAGCGGGCATGGTACTCGGCCTCCGAGAACACCCCGTGGCGGACGAACAACTCGACGTTCTTCGGCGCCATCATCTGCGCCAACGCCTCGACGGTCGAGGCCAGGTTGGGCAGCCCACGCCGGGCAGCCTCCTTCTTCCACGCCGCGGTGTACCCATCGCCGTTGAAGATGACCCGGTGGTGCTCGCGAGCATAGGCGTGCAGCAGTTTCTCGATGCGGCGCGTCAGGACTTCGGCAGACGGCGCCTCCAGTTCATCCGCGATCTCCCGCAGCGACTCCGCCACGATCGTGTTCAGCACGAAATTCGGGCCGGACAGCGACTGCGCCGACCCCGGCATGCGGAACTCGAACTTGTTGCCGGTGAACGCGAAAGGCGAGGTCCGGTTGCGGTCCGTCGAATCCTTGGGCAGCGGCGGCAGGGTGCTGACCCCAAGCTGCAGCGTCGCCTTGCCTTTCGAGCTCTTCACGCCGCCGCGCTGGATCTGCTCGAAGATGTCGGTCAACTGCTCCCCTAGGAAGACCGACACGATCGCCGGCGGGGCCTCGTTGGCGCCCAGGCGGTGGTCATTGCCGGCGTGGGCCACGGCCGCCCGCAGGAGATCGGCATAGCGATCCACGGCGCGAACGACGGCAAACAGAAACACCAGGAACTGCAGGTTGTCGTGCGGCGTGTCGCCCGGAGCCAGCAGGTTGATGCCATCGTCGGTCGCTATCGACCAGTTGTTGTGCTTGCCGGAACCATTGACCCCGGCGAACGGCTTCTCGTGCAGCAAACACACGAAATCATGCCGGCGCGCGACCTTCTGCAGCGTCTCCATCACCAACTGGTTGTGGTCGACGCCGACATTGAGGACCTCGAAGATCGGCGCGATCTCATACTGACCAGGCGCCACCTCGTTGTGCTGCGTCTTTGCCGTCACGCCCAGCAGCCAGAGTTGCTGGTTAACCTCGTTCATGAAGGAGGCCACGCGCTCGTGCAGACTGCCGAAGTAGTGGTCCTCCATCTCCTGTCCCTTCGGCGCCGGTGCGCCGAACAGAGTGCGACCGGTAAACAGCAGGTCGGTGCGCCCGTCCATGAAGCAACGGTCGATCAGGAAGTACTCCTGCTCAGCCCCCAGCGTGGCCATCACCTTGCGCGTGGCCGTGTGCCCGAGCCCTCGCAGCACCCGCAGCGCCTGCGTGTTCAGCGCGTCCATCGAGCGCAACAGCGGCGTCTTCTTGTCCAACGCATGGCCATGGTAGGAGCAGAAGAAACTGGGGATGAACAGCGTTGTGTTCTCCCCGTCCTTCTTGATGAACACCGGCGAGGTGGAGTCCCAGGCCGTGTAGCCGCGCGCCTCAAAAGTGGCCCGCAGCCCACCGGACGGGAAGCTCGACGCGTCGGGCTCGCCCTGGCTCAACTCGCGCCCACTGAACTCCATGATCACCGCGCCGTCCGGAGTGGGTGAGATGAAGGAGTCGTGCTTCTCGGCCGTCACCCCGGTCATCGGCTGGAACCAGTGGCAGTAGTGCGTCGCCCCGCGCTCGGTGGCCCAGTCCTTCATGGCGCTGGCCAGAATGTCAGCCAGCGACGCATCCAAGGGCTTCCCCTCGCGGATTGTCGCCTGCAGGGCCTTGTAGACGTTCCGAGACAGGCGTTCGCGCATCACGGCGTCATTGAAGACGTAAGCTCCGAACATGGCGGGCACGAGCTTGGACTGATCTTGGTCGTTCATCGGCGTTCGGTGTCCTTGTTCTGGGGTACCGACGTCAGTACCATCCCGTCTACGTTCAGGTGCTGCCCAAGCCGCAGCTCACTTCACCTGGTCGAGGCGAATGCAGTGCTTCTCCTGAGCCAGTAGCGTGACGGCCTCGAGAACGCGCTGGGTCTTGAAGGCATCCGCGAAGTCGGGGATCGGCACGACCGGCTCCTGCCCGCCGAGGACGCGCAGAATGTCCGACGCCGTATTCGTAAACGCGTGTTCGTAGCCGATACCATGCGAGTCCGGCCACCAGGCGTCCGCGTAGGGGTGGTCGGGCGCATGCGTACACATGATCGTGCGCCAGCCCTGAATGCCGCGCGGCCCGGTGGCATCGTAGTACTCGAGCTCGTTCATGCGCTCGAAGTTGAACTTCAACGAGCCCTTGGTGCCGTTGATCTCGAAACCGTTGCGGTTCTGGTTGCCCGTGGCCATCCGCGTGGCCTCGAAGTGGGCCACGGCGCCGCCCTCGAAGCGGCAGATGAAGAGCACGGCGTCATCGACGGTCACCGGCGCCATGGCGCGGGCGTCGCCCTGCGTACCGCCGGCAATCCCGCCCCCCGAGACCTTGGTCAGCACCGCGCGCTGCTTGATGAAGGTCTCAAACATCGCCCCGTTGATCTCGACGATCTCTTCTCCAGTCACAAAGCGTGTCATATCAATGACATGCGCTGCAAGATCGCCATGCGAACCGGAGCCAGCGACCTCCTTCTGGAAGCGCCAGATCAGGGGCACGGACTCATCGGCCCAGTCCTGCAGGTAGAAGGCGCGAACATGGCGGATGGTCCCCAGCGCCCCGGAGCGCGCCAGTTTGTAGGCATAGGCGACCGCCGGACAGCGCCGGTAGTTGTACCACACGAAGGTCGGAACCTTGGCCAGCCGAGCGAGTTCCACCATCTCGCGCGCGTCGGCCAAGTTGTCGGACAGGGGCTTCTCGCAGGATACCGGCTTGCCGGCCGCCAGCGCGGCTTTGGCCACCGTCGCGTGGAGATGGTTGGGCGTCACGACGTCCACCAGACCGATCTCGGCAGACCGCACCGTCGCCTGCCAGTCGGTCGAGACGTTCTGCCAACCCCACTTCTGCGCGAAGACCTGGGGCTCCTCCTGCGGCATGCCGTAGGACGTGTGCATCACCGGCGTGACGGGAGACTTGAAGAACTTCCGAACCTGCGACCAGGCGTTGGAGTGCGTCCGCCCCATGAACCCCTGCCCGATCAGGGCGACATTGAGGTGCTGCTTCTCCGCCATCACGAAACCTCCTCTGTTCGTCTCACTTCCGGTCGGCCCCGCGCGGGGCCGCCGAGTTCCTGGGAGCCTGGTGCACCGGTGCACCAGCTCCCGCGATGCCGCACACGCGACCTTGACTATACCGCAGCAGAAAAGCAGCGGCAAGCACAGCACCCAATCTCGTACCTGGTGCATGACGTTCCTGTCGGTTCGAAAAGGGAAGGATGACCAACCGCAAGGACGTGGGGCCGCAGCATACCATCCGTGCCCTCCGCGTCATCCGTGGTGAACCTTCCCGTGTGTCCCGACTTCGGAAACCCGGATTGACCACGGATGGCGCGGATTCCACGGATAGGAGAGACCGCGGGTATTGGCGTCCATGCGGACTTCAGAGGCCTTGCCCGCTGGCGACAGCCCGGGTTGCCACGGTGCCAGCGGCGCGGTACACTATGCGCAAAGCACCCCAGCAGCCGTCGCCCGCCTCCGGACCGCTGTGGTGCGAGGCCCGCCGGTGGAGGAACCCGAGAGCCTCGTGTCACGCCTTACCCGCATCGCTGTCCTGCTGTGCCTCAGCGGCATCTACTTCATGTCGTTCTTCCAGCGCGTCGCGGTGCCGGGGACCGTGTTCGACGAGGTCCAATCTGAGTTCGGGCTCTCGGCCAGTGGCGTGGCGGCGCTGGGCACGCTCTACCTCTACCTTTACGGTGCGCTGCAGCCCCTGGCCGGCATCCTCTCCGACAGTTGGGGCGCCGGACGCACGGTCCTGCTCAGCGGACTACTCCTGAGCGTGGGCGCGGTCGCCTTCCCCTGCGCCGGCTCGGTGTCGGCACTCTACCTGACGCGGGCCCTGGTGGGCATCGGCGCGGCCATGATCTACGTCAGCCTGACCAAGGAGGTCGACGAGCTGTTTGGGGACCGCGACTTCCCGTTCTTTCTCGGCATCGGCGTCATGCTGGGCTACTCCGGCGGACTCTTCGCTACCTACCCACTGGCACGCCTCGTTCAGGGCCAGGGCTGGCGGCAGGCCCTGTTCGGAGTCGGCCTCGCCGGCATACTCATCTGGGTAGCAGCGGCCCTGCTGCTGCGCCGAACCGGGCGCTTGGAGCAGCGGGCCCACAGCCGCTTCGGCGGCTGGGTAAAGGTCGTCCTGCGCAACCCCGGCTTCGTGGTGCTGACCACCTCCGGAACCATCAACTTCGCGATCTACTTCCTCCTCCAGGCAACCCTGGGCAAGAAGTTCCTGCAAGACACCTGCGGCGTGCCCCCGTCCACCGCCGCCGCCTTCACCTTCGCCATGATGCTGGTCTGCATGACCGGCATCTTCCTGGGCGGCCTCCTGGCCCGCCACAGCCGCCGGCGCCGGCCCTTCATCCTCTGCGGTTCGCTGCTGACGCTGACGGCCGCCGCCGCACTGCTTCTCGGCGTCACCTGCGCCCTGCCGCGCGGCTACTTCCTGGCCACCTATACGCTGCTGGCGCTGGCCTCGTCCTTCTCGGTGATCTACACGACCACGGCCAAGGAACTGAACCCCCGCGCCGCCGCCGGCACCGCGATCGGCCTGCTCAATGCCGGCGCCTATTTCGGGGTGGCACTGCTGACCTCGGCCGTCGGCATCATCCTCGATGCCTACGCCGGCCAGGCGGTCAAGACCAGCGCGGCCGTGCTCTACCCGCGCGCGGCCTACCAGAGCGTGTTCGCACTGTGCGTGCTGCTCGCCGCCGTGTCCTGCCTCTGCGCCTGGTGCGTCCGCGAACGGACCCCGGGAGCCGAGCCCACGCTCAGAGGATAGCGGCCCTGAGGTTGAGCCGGGGTTGGCACGCAGCCACGGCGCCCGGGGCGATCGCGACCCTCCATGCCGCACTCCGGACAACCCCCGGCTGCGGCCGGACGTATCGAGGCGAGACTGCAGGAGTCGCGGGTTCAGAGTTCACGCTTGAGCGTGTCCCCCTGACAGCCTCCTGTGAAACCAGAGCTCGCGGGGTGCAGGGCACCCGTGGACGCTCGCGCTCCAGCGGCGATCCGATGTTTCGCTCTGACATGATCGGGCGGACACTGCGCCCCGCGGGGGCTTAAGGCTGGACTCTGAACGAAGACCGCCTGCGGGTCCTATGCAAGCGCGGTGGCCGGCGAGCAACCGGCCCCGGCACCGCCGCCGCGGGCTGGATCAGCCACCCCGCGGCACTGCGTGGTACCGCCTTCGCCGTTAGAATACATATTTGTTACATACATGGAGTAGGTAGGCCAATCATGTGCCAACGGTCCGTGCCTGGGATCGCCATGATGACGTCTGTATATGAACTCATAGTATATTGCTTACTAGTCACTTACAGTCTTTACAATGTCTCTTGGCTAGCATTCTGCTAAAACTGCTCAGAAGCCATGGGACATGGTGGACCATGAGCGGAGCCGTCAAGGAGATCGACGATGAGCAGGGTGATGAATCAGGGCCGGAGGGGGTCGACCGCTTTTCTGCTGGCGTTGCTGGCAGGGGGCGGGGCCTGGGCGCAGGAGGCGGCGGCAACTGCACAGATTGATACCGGGGACACGGCCTGGGTTCTGGCCAGTGCCGGGCTGGTGCTTCTGATGACGCCCGGGTTGGCGTTCTTCTATGGCGGGCTGGTGCGCCGGAAGAATGTTCTGTCGATCCTGATGCAGTGTTTCATGGCGATGTGCCTGGTGACTGTCCTCTGGGTGGTGGCCGGATACAGCCTGGCCTTTGGCCCCGATGTCAAGGGGCTGATCGGCAACCTCGACTGGGCTTTCCTGCGCGGCGTCGGCGGGGCCCCGAATGCGGACTACGCGCCCACCATTCCGCACACGGCCTTCATGGCCTTCCAACTCAAGTTCGCGATCATCACGCCGGCCCTGATCATTGGCGCCTTTGCCGAACGCATGCGCTTCTCGGCGTTCTGCCTGTTCATGCTGTCCTGGTCGCTGCTGGTGTATACGCCGGTGGCGCACTGGGTCTGGGGCGTGGGCGGCTTCCTGCGCAACATGGGCGCCCTGGACTTTGCCGGCGGCACCGTGGTTCACGTCAATGCCGGTATGGCGGCACTGGCGGCAGCACTGGTGCTGGGCAAGCGCCTCGGCAGCCTCTCGCCGCCGCACAGCCTGCCCCTGGCGATTCTGGGCGCAGGGATGCTGTGGTTCGGCTGGTTCGGCTTCAACGCCGGCAGCGCGCTGGGCGCCAACGCCCTGGCCTCAAATGCCTTCGTCACCACGCACATCGCCACCGCCGTGGCCGGGTTGGGCTGGTCGTTGATGGACTGGTTTTTCCACCACAAGCCCACCACGCTCGGTATGATCACCGGCGCCGTCGCCGGACTGGTGTCCATCACCCCGGCATGCGGCTTCGTCACCCCGATCGGGGCCATGTGGATCGGCCTGGGCGCAGCGGTGATCTGCTGGCTCAGTGTCACCGTCATGAAGACGAAGTTCGGCTACGACGACACGCTGGATGCCTTTGGCGTGCACGGCGTCGGCGGCATCTGGGGGGCGCTGGCCACCGGGCTGTTCGCGACAAAGCTGGTGAACCCGGCCGGCGCTGACGGGCTCTTCTACGGTAACCCCAGGCAGTTCATCGTTCAGCTCGAAGCCACGGTGCTGACCATGGTCTTCTCCTTCGTCGCCAGCTACATCCTGCTCAAGATTGTGGACCGCATCGTCGGCCTGCGCGTCACCGAGCAGGAAGAGCGCATCGGCCTCGACCTCACCCAGCACCGCGAGTCTGCCTATACCACGATCGACTGAGTCGCATAAGGAACCGCCCATGAAATACGTAGTCGCCATCATCCAACCCGACCGCCTGGACGTCGTCCTTGACCTCCTCGAAGCGAAGGAAATCCACCTGGTGACCGTGTCCGCCGTGATGGGACGCGGCCGCCAGAAGGGCATCTCTGAGGTCTATCGCAGCCACAAGGAGGCGGGCAGCCTGCTCAAGAAGGTCAAACTCGAAATCGCCGTGAACGAGGCCTTCCTGAAGCCCACCCTCGAGGCCATCACCACCGGCGCCCGGACGGGCGCCATCGGCGACGGCAAGATCTTCGTCCTCGACCTCGAGGACTGCGTTCGCATCCGCACCGGCGAGACCGGCGGCAAGGCCATCGGCTGAAGCTCGCCTCGTCCCTGCCTCGCCTCTGTCCACAGCCCGGTCCGATCGGCGCTCCAACTCGCCGCTGGACCGGGCTCTCCTTTTCGGGCTGCCCCCCTGCCGCAGGCTTGCGCCGGGTCTGCGCAGGCACTAGGGTTTGGGCTCAGAAACCTCTAGCAGTACGCAGGGCAGCAGGGGAGGCCACTCCGATGACCGGCAAAGAGCGTTGTCTGGCGATGATCCGGGGCGAACCCGTGGACCGCGTACCGGTGTTCCCGTTGCTGATGTTCTTCGCCCAGCAGCGCCTGGGCGTGACCTACCGGGAGTTCGCCAGCAACGGCCGCGTGACGGCCGAGGCCCAGATCGCCATGTTCACGCGCTTCGGCGTCGATGCGATCACCGCCTGCACGGACGCCTACCGCCTGGTGGCCGATCTGGGTGCCAGGATGGTCTTCCCGGAGGACAAGCCGCCCTTCGCCGAGGCGCCCCTGGTGCATTCGCGCGCCGACCTGCACCGACTGCCGAAACCGGACCCCACCGAGGCTGGCAGCCGCATGGCTGACCGCTGCCAGGCGTGCACGGAGATGGTCCGTTATGCCGGCAAAGACGCGCTCATTCTGGGCTGGGTCGACATGCCGTTTGCGGAGGCCTGCTCACTGTGCGGCCTTTCCGAATTCATGGTGATGCTGTACGATTCCCCGGCCTTGGCACACGAGGTGCTCGAGTTCCTGACCCAGCGCGTCATCGAGTTCGCCCTGGCCCAGCTCGCAACCGGGATTGACGGGGTCGGCGCCGGCGACGCCGCGGCGAGCCTCGTCTCGGCGCCGCACTACCGCGAGTTCGCTCAGCCCTATGAGCGGCGCGTTGTCGAAGCGGTGCACCGGGCCCGCAAGCTCCTCAAACTGCACATCTGCGGCAACACCACGGCGCTGCTCGACGACATGGCCGCGGTCGGCGCCGATCTCTACAACGTCGACCACCTCGTCGATCTGCGCGCCGCGCGCACGGCTTATGACGGCCGTGGCCTCTGCTACAAGGGCAACCTCGACCCCGTCGCCGACCTGCTGCAGGCCACGCCCCAGCACTGCCTGGACCGTTGTCGCGACTGCCTGGAGACGGCGCGCGGCAGCCGCTACATGCTCAGCCCCGGCTGTGAGATCCCCGCCGCAACGCCCGACGAGGTCTTCGCGGTCTTCTGCGACGCGCCGCTACTGGGCTGAGACCTGCAGATCCCGCTACCCCAAGCAGGAAGGGCATACCATGAAGCTGATCATGTTCTCGAAGATGCTGAAGGAGAAGTCGCCGGTCGAACTCGTGACGCTGGCCAAAGAGTGGGGCCTGGACGGCTACGACCTCTGCGTACGCCCGGGATACGCCGTCAACCCGGACAATGCCGCCGAGGAATTGCCGCGCGTGGCGGCCCTGTTCCGCGCCGCCGGCCTCGACATCCCCATGGTCACCGGCAACTTCGATCTGCTGGAGCCCGAGCACCCCACGGCTGAACCCCTTCTCAAGGCCATGGGCAAGGCGAATGTACGCCTGCTCAAGTTGGGCTACTTCCGCTACGACCCGCAGGAGCATGACTATATGGCGGAGATCGAACGTATCCGCGTCATCTTCGGACGCTGGGAACGCCTGGCGCGGCGGCACGGCGTGCGCATCTGCTACCACACCCACAGCGATAAGTGCATGGGACTGAACGGGGCCGGCATGGCGCACCTGCTCGCCGGTTTCGACCCGACCCTGATCGGCGCCTACATCGATCCCGCCCACCTCGTCGTCGAGGGCGAGGACATCGCCACCGCGGTCGGCATGGTGCGTCCCTGGCTCAGCCTGGTGGCCGTCAAGGATGTGCTCCTGACCCGCATCGAGAAGAACGGCCACGGCTCGGTGCAGCGGGACTGGGTGGTGGCCGGCGCGGGCGTGGTCGACTGGACCGCGGTTTTCGCGTGCCTGCGCCGGGAGCATTACGGCGGCCCGATCTCGGTGCACTGCGAGTTCCACGTGCCAGCCGACCAGTTCCTGGCTGCCGCGCAGCGCGAGGTCGCCTTCTTCCGCCGCTTCGTCCCCGTGCTCCAGGCCTGACCAAGGAGCGCCTACCGATGCCGACGACAGCCCACGAGCCGATCCGCAACCTCCCGATGGAGGGCGACTACGATGTGGTCGTGTGTGGCGGCAGCCTCTAGCACCCCTCCTCCACCCCCGCAGCGGCGCCTCAGCGCGGCGGGAGTTGCCCTCCTGCTCGGGCTGCTCGCGATTACCGTGGCCGCCGGCGAGCCGGGACCCGTCCTCTGGCTCCGTTTCGACACCCTCAACGGCAAGGTCTGCCCAGACGCCTCCGGCCAGGGCAACGACGGCCAGATCCTGGCAGGAACGCGGGTCAAGGGCAGCAACGGCGCCGGCCTGGATGTCTCCGCCGCGGGCTCCTCCGTGCTCTGCGAGGACAGCCCCTCGCTGCGGCTGACTCGGAGCCTCACACTCGAGGCCTGGATCTGCCTGAAGAGCAAGAGCACCGGCAGTTTCGGTACGATCATCCGCAAGGACGAGGCGTACGCCCTGCGCTTCGACGGCAACCGGCTCGGCCTGCTGCTCTGGTGCGGGGGTCGGGTGAACGGCCTCAACAGCCCTGCCCTCGACCTTCAACCAGGCCTCTGGATGCACGTCGTTGGCACCTACGATGGCGACCGGGCCAGGCTCTACATCGACGGCAGGGAGGTCGCCGTGGCCACGGCCGCCCTGACCGGCGAGATCGATAGCAGCGGCTCGCCAGGCTACATCGGCTCGTGCCTCGGCCAGCATGCTTTCACCGGCGTCATCGACGAAGCGAAGGTGTACGCCCGCGCCCTGAGCGCGGCGGAGATCCAGGCCGCACACCAGGCCGGACTGGCAACCCAGCGGGAGCAGGCCGCCGTCCAGGTTCCCGCGGAGACCATCGGCACCCTGCCGCAAGCGTTCCGCAAACCGCCGCGCGCCGCGCAGATGGTCGTACCGGGCTTCCTGTGGCTCGACGCCGAGGACTTCACGGACTACGGCGGCTGGGTACTGGACACGCAGTTTGTGCACCTCATGGGCTCAGCCTATCTGCTGGCGGCCGGCGTCGGGCAGCCCGTGGTGGATGCGCAGACCGAGATCGAGGTGCCGCAGGCGGGCACCTACCGGGTCTGGGTACGCTCCCGCAACTGGGTCCGCGAGCAGGCCCCGGGCCAGTTCACCCTGCGCCTCGATGGCAAGGGCCTGCCCAAGCTGCTGGGCAAAGCCGACTCCGCCGAGTGGATCTGGGAACTGGCGGGGGAGCGCGAGCTGACGGCCGGCAGCCACCGCCTCGCCCTGCATGACATGACGGGCTACTACGGCCGTTGCGATGCCGTGCTGTTGACGACCGCTGCCGCCTACACGCCGCCCGCCGAGCGCGAAGCACTCGGCCAGGAACGCGCGCGCCTGTGCGGCTTCAGGCTCGACCCGGAGCCCGCCAGCGAGTTCGACGTGATCGTGGTCGGCGCCGGCCCGGCGGGCTGCCCGGCCGCCATCGCGGCGGCCCGCCTCGGCGCCCGCACGCTCCTCCTCCAGAATCGACCCGTGCTCGGCGGCAATGCCAGTGACGAGTGCGGCGTGCCGCTCAACGGCGCCGCCAGCGCCCACCCCAATGCCCGCGAGACGGGCCTCGCCGAGGAGGTCAGCCGCCTGCGGGCGCGCTACGGCTACCGCAGCTACAGCGAGCCCTTCCGCCTGCTGGCCGAGGCGGAGAAGGGTCTGCAGGTCGTCGTCAACCGCCACGTCTTCGGCGTCGAGATGGCCGCGCCCAACCGGATTGCGGCCGTGCATACCGTCGATACCCTCAGCGGCCGACTCCACACCTACCGCGGCAAGCTCTTTATCGACTGCACCGGCGATGGCTGGGTGGGCTACTATGCCCGGGCCGAGTTCCGCCTGGGCCGCGAAGCCCGCAGCGAGTTCAACGAAAGCCTCGCCCCCGAGACGGCGGACAGGCTGACCATGAGCGGCTGCCTGATGGGCAACGCGCTGGGCTTCCGCGCCAGCGATACCGGTGCGCCGGTCACCTTCACCCGGCCCGCCTGGGCCCGCGAGATCACCCGTCTCGAGGGACCAGGGCGGAACCTGCGCAGCATCAGCAGCGGCGAATGGTGGATGGAACACCCCAATGACGTCGATGGCCTCTGGCAGGCCGAAGCGGCCCGCGACGAACTGATCAAGGTCGCCTTCAGCCACTGGGACTACATCCGCAACCGCAGCGAGATGAAGGACAAAGCCGCCACCTACCGCCTGGACTACATCCCGGTCATGGTCGCCAAGCGCGAGTCCCGGCGCCTGGTCGGTGACTACATCCTGACCCAGAACGACTGCCAGAACGGGGCCGTCTTCCCGGACCGCATTGCCTATGGCGGGTGGCCGCTCGATGTGCACCACCCGGAGGGCATCTACTCCGGCGCGAAGGGCTCCTTCTGGTGCAATGCCCCGGTGCCGATCTACACGATCCCCTTCCGCTGCCTGTACTCCAGGAACGTCGACAACCTGCTCTTCGCTGGACGCTGCGCCAGCGTCACCCATATCGCGCTGGGATCCGTCCGCGTCGAGAGCACGCTGGCAACCCTCGGCCAGGCCGCCGGCACCGCCGCCGCGCTCTGCGTCCGCCTTGACACCACGCCGCGCGGGATCTACCAGAACCACCTCGCCGCCCTGCAGCAGACACTCCTGAAGCACGACCAGAGCATCCCCGGCATCGTCAACGAGGACCCTGCCGACCTGGCGCGGGGAGCCACGGCGGTCACCGCCTCCAGCACGGCGACCTTCGTGGAGATGACCGATTCAGCCGTCTCCCGCGACGGCGCTGCCCATCCCCTCAACTGCGACCGCGGCATGCTGGTGCCCGCCGCCGCACTGGACCGTCTGCGCTCGCTCAGCCTCTATCTGGGTAACAGCGCCGCCACACCGCTACCGGTAACCCTGCACCTGCGGGCGGCGGCCACCGCTAAGGACGTCTCGGCGACGCTGGATCTGGCGACGGTCACGGCCCTCGTGCCGGCGGGCAAGGAGTCCTGGGTGCCCTTCGCCCTGGACCTCCCCGTCGCCAGCCCGTTCCTGTGGTTCTGGATAGGACCTCAGGACGGACTGACCTGGCGCCTGCAGGACACCGCCCCGGACGGCTGCAGCCGCATGTACGGCAACGCCGCGGCCAGTACCTGGACCGTGCGCCCCGGCGAGTGTTACGCCCTCAAGGTGGACCCGCCGCTGCGCGTCGCTGCCGACTTCGCCGCGGCCAATGTCATCAACGGCAGCGCGCGCACCTGGGCCGGTAAGAGCAACCTCTGGGCCAGCGACCCGCGACAGCCGCTGCCCCAGTGGCTCACCCTCGAGCTCGCCGCACCCAGCACCGTCAACGCGGCCTACCTGACCTTCGACACGAACCTCGCCCCGCGCCTGCCCGGTCCCGGCAAGGCCCCGGAGACCGTCCGCGACTACACCCTCAGCGTCCGTCACGGCGAGGTCTGGCAGGAGGTGGCCACGGTGCGGGGTAACTTCCAGCGCCACAATATCGTCCGTTTCGAGCCGGTGCTGGCGACGGCGGTCCGACTGACCGTCCTGGCCACGAACGGCGGTGCCTCGGCCCGCATCTTCGAGGTCCGCCTGTACCATGAGTGACAGCGCCGGCCACCCACAAGCGGCGCCAGGACCGGACTTCAACGACCTCCGCCGGCGCTTCCTGGCGAGCTTCCAGAAGGCTCTGACCCTGGAGAGCGAGGCGGTCCGGCAACGCCTCGGTCCGGCCGAGATTCCGGTGCGCGGGCTCCTGGAGCTGGTCCCGGGCGGTGCGGCGCGCGCCTGGGTGTACCGCGTCGACCTGTCGGCACGCGCCGACACGCTCATCCCCGACATGGAGTGCCGCCTGCGCCTGGGCACCACCGAGGCCCTGGTCAGTCTCCTCACGGTCGAGGCCACGACCGTTACCTTCCAGAGCCGCGAGCCGCTGCCCCCGAGCGGCCAGGACCTCTGGCTGGTGGTCTATCCCTGGTTCCTCTACGAGCGCCTGGGCGAAGCTCTGGCCGCGCTGGCGCAAACGCCCGTGGCCAGCCTGCGCCGCGCCTTCATGGCCTTTGGCTGCCTGCCGCCCGAGTACCACGTCCAGCGCCTGGCGCTGCGGCACGACGGCCTGAACCGTGGCCAGGGCATGGCCTTGGGAAACTGCATGAAGAGTTCCTGCGCCTTCGTCTGGGGACCGCCAGGCACGGGCAAGACCACCATGCTGGCCCGCCTCCTGCTGGAACTGCTCGCGCACGGACAACGCCTCCTGGTCACCTCCAACACCAACGCCGCCGTAGACCAGGTACTGCGGGCGCTGCAGCGGACTAGCGAGGGCGCCACCTGGCTGGCGAGCGGCCAGACCGTCCGCCTGGGGTCACCGGACGCGGAGTGGCAGGTCCTGACGCCCCGGCGCCTGGCGGAGCAGCGTGCCGCGGTCATCCTGGCGCGGCAAAGCCATCTGCGCAGCCGCCGCCACCACCTGCACAGCCGTCGCGCAGCCACCGCCGAACTGCACCGCCACCTGCAGGCCGCACACGGCCCGCGCCAGATCGACCTGTTCAGCGGCCGTACCCAGACCCCCGAACTGCCGCGCGGGCCGCTCGCAGCCGCGCTCTCCCCTGCCCTCGCCAAAGGCCTCGACAGCCTCGTCGGCGGCGCCCGGCTGGCCTTCGTCGAAAGACGCCTGGACCGCCTGGACCGCGTGCTCAATGCCACCGACAAGGCGCTGCTGGACCTGCACCAGGGCCTCGATGATCAGGAACGACACTTGGTCCACAACGCGCGCCTGGTGCTGGCCACGACGACGGCCGTCAGCATCAACCGCTTCCTGCACGCGGAGAGCTTCGACACCGTGGTCATCGAAGAGGCGGGTATGGTCGTGCTGCCGGCGCTCTTCCTGAGCGCGGCGCGGGCCCTGTCCAAGGTGGTCATCGTGGGCGATCCGCTGCAACTTCCGGCGATCGTGCAGTCGCAGGATCCCTTCGTGCTGCGCGCCATGGCCCGCAGCATCTTCGCGGTCGCGGCCCCGAACCCGTTCACCTCGCCCCTGGTGTCCATGCTCGATGAGCAGTACCGCATGCACCCGGTCATCGGCGACATCGTCAGCCGCGTCTTCTACCGCGGGCGCCTGCGCCATGCGGTGACCGCCGCGGACCTGCAGCACATCGTGCTCGCGGCGCCCTATGCGGGCAGCCCCGTGGTCCTGGTCGACACCGCCGGCCACTCCGCCTGCATCGCCGCCGAACCGGGCCCCTCGCGCTACAACGAACGCAGTGCGCGCGCGGTCGCCGAGCTGGTGCGGCAGGCCGTCCGGGCGGAGGTGCAGTCCATCGCCGTAATCACGCCCTATGCGGCCCAGGCACGGACCATCCGGGGCTGCCTCCAGAGCCTGGGCATCGGCCCTGAGCGCGTCGAGTGCCGCACCGTGCACCGCTTCCAGGGCAACGAACGCGACCTGATCATCCTCGACACGGTGGACACCGCGCCCTTCGCGCCCGGCGTGCTCCTCGCCGGCAAACGGCCGGGGGCGGCGGCGGCGAATCTGTTGAACGTGGCCATCTCACGCGCCCGCGGCAAGCTCATCGTCCTCGCCGACCGGGCCTACTTCCAGCGCGCCTGCCCGCGGGCCGCTATCACCCAGATCGTCGAGGAGTGCGCCACCCACGGCGCCGTGGCACCCCTGCCGTAGCGCCGCTGGCTACTTCGCCTTCACCAGCACGATGCGCTCGACGCAGATGGCGTCCGGCTCGCCCGGCTTGGCATGGGGAAAACGCGGGCCCTCGAAGCGGATACGCGCCCAGAACTCGAAGGTCTGGGCCGGCGTGGCCGGATCGAAGACATTGTCCACATCGAGCTGGATGATCCAGCTCCAGAAGACGTACATGTAGAAGCCGGGCTCGACCGGGAAGGTGCCCATCTGGTACCAGTGGTAGCCCGGCCCGGGGATATCCTCGGCTTTGATGGGCGCGCCATCCACGAACTTCTTGTCGATGGTCCCATAGAGCCCCCAGGGCATGGGCAGCACGTACTTCTCCGGGTTGGTCACATCGGCGGCGGTCAGGTCCAGACGGTTGGTGATCCCGGTCTCGGCCTCGGGGTCCTTGACCACCTTCACGACGTCCGCGTAGTTCCGGGTCATGAGGGCCGTGTAGTCGTAGACCGTACCGCGCGGTTGAGTGCGGAACTTCTCGGGCAGGTTCAGCGTGCCGGGAACCATGGCAAAGCGCTTGATCTCACCCTCGGCGATGAGCTTCTCCTTGGCGCGCTGGGCCTCGGGGAGACGCCGGTCGATCTCCGCGTTCCAAGTGGCGAGGGAGCGGGCGCCGATGGCCTCACGGTCCAGCGGGAAACCCTCCGGCCCACCGTGCTCGGCGAGCCACTCGCTCATCAGCTTCGAGTAGGCGGCGATGCTGGCCCGGTCCAGCGCCAGGCGTGCGAAACGGACCCGCTGCACGAGCTCGGCATCGGCCTGCTCGGCCTGCTCGGCCGCGTCGAACAGGGTCTGCGCGCGCGTGACGAATGCCAGGTTGACATAGGTCAGCCGGCTGGGCGAACCCTGCCAGCAGGTGCTCGTGCTCTGCCGCGCCGCGGCCTCCGCCTCCAGGGCGCGCAGATAGGCCTTGATCGACGTGCCGGCTGCTCCGTAGTGGCCATTCATGAAGGCGTCGGTAAGCTGTTCGTAGTCGGCTTCAGCGTTCTCGAGAGTCTTCATCATCACCCAGACTTTGAAGTCCCGCAGGTCGGCGATCAGCGGGTACTCCAGCTCCGTGAACACGCCCTCGACGTTGTGGGCTGCATAGAAGCGGTAGTCCGGCCCGTAGGTATGCGCCGTCGGCAGGGGCATGCCATTGGGGCTGGCGTAGGTCACCGCATAGTCCCAGATGCGCAGATTACGCGAGACCTTGCCCCAGCTCAGCAGGTGATCACGGAAGGCCTGGTTCGCCGGCGCGGTGATGGGCTTGAGCATGTCGGCCTCGGTGTCGCACAGGCGGATGATGACGTTGTCGCGGCAGGTCAGGGTCTTCGGGGCCTTCTGGGTGTACTGGTAGGCCAGCGTGTCGATATAGAGGCCGGGGTACTGATCCTTGACGCTGTCCGCCATGAGGTTCACGAAATCCAGCAGCGGCCCAGCCTCGGAACCCTCAGCCGTGGCGATGGCCTGGCAGCCGGCGCACTGACAGGGGTTGGCCCAGTCGTTCTGGGAGACGCTGAAGACCAGCGGCGGCGGCAGATTCGCCTCCTTGGCCGCGGCCCAGGAGGTGGCGATATAGTCGCGCAACTTGGCTAGGAAGAGCTGGCGCAACTCCGGGTTGGTGAGGCAGAGCTGTGCCCCCTCGCCGACGCGTTTGCCGTCGATGAGCGAGAACCACTCCGGATGGGCAGCGAAGTGCTCCTTGGGCGGAAAGTACAGGAAGAAGGTGTGCACGTGGTAGGGGGGGCCGTAGGCCAGCGTGCCACCGTAGGTGCTGGTGATCGCACTGTCGCCATCGCGGTTCAGGCGGTTACGAGCCGCAAAGCGTCCACCGTCCTCGCCGTAGATCATGTAGATATCGCGGTAGCGGAAGGTTGGTTTGCCCTGCAGGTTCAGCGCTCCGAGTTTCAGCGTGGGCTGGCGGGGCACCGTCTCCGACCACGGGTTCCACCAATGCACGCCCAAACCGTCCTCCAGGAAGTGGTAGGCTGCATACAGCGTGCCGCGCGGACGACCGCCCACCACGTACAGGTCCTTGCCGGAACTGCGCACGAGCCATTCCTCGGGGCCGAGCTTGCCGACATCCAGCCCCAGCTTGCTGCCGGTCGCGCCCGGTCCAACCGCGATCACCGGCTTACCCACGGCCTGGTCTGGGGTCACGATCGCGAACTCTGCCGAGGTGATGATCCTGAGGTACGCTGACAGCTCGGCCGCCGCGGTCTGCTCCGGTGCCGCGGCGTCTGCAGCCAGGGTGATGACGTACGGGGTCCGCGAACCCTCCGCCAGGATCAGGCCGTCCGCGTCTGCGGCCAGACAGGCAGCCCCCAGGCAACTGACGACGGACGCACAGACTGCAGTTCGAAGGTGGCGCCTCATGACCCAAACCCTCCGCGATAGTATCGGGTTACGGTTGCCAGCAGGGACCGCACACCCCCAAGATAGCCCGTAGAGCGGCCATTCCAATGCCCTTGGACCGCCCACGGTCCTGCTGTGGACAGCAGGATGGCCGCGAGCCGCGGCCGCTCCACTCTGCTCTGGACCGCCCACGGTCCTGCTGGACAGCAGGATGGCCGCGAGCCGCGGCCGCTCCACTCTGCTCTGGACCGCCCACGGCCGCGTGGGCAGTATGCGCCGGGCACGCCCCCTCAGCCGCTGACCTTCTCGAAGCTACGCTGCAGCCGCATCAGGGCGCCGACAGATTCCGCGGGGATCAGCCCGTGCCGGTCCGGCGGCACGTCCAGCAGCAGGTTCGTGTGGCGCTCCTGACAGATCAGCCGCATACCGAGCAACTCCCGGTCACTCCGCGGCCGGTCGCCTTCAGCGTAGAACCACTCGTAACCGAGCGGGTCGCAGACCTCACCCGGCAGATAGTAATCCTGCACATCGCTGCGGGTCTGGGCCACGGAGAACCAGGGCTCGTAGCCGTGGTTTGAGTGCGGCAGGAAGCGCTCGATGGCCATCAGGTCGGTTGGCCAGGCGTAGTCATAGCGCAACGCCGAGCCGTCGGTGCACCCCTGGTTCATCATGATCACGGCTTCCGGCTGCAGGCGGGCGATCTGCGCATACTGGACCCGCCGCCCGTCGTTGCCCAGCGGCCCGGGAATGTCGACCCAGACTTCGCCGATCGGGCCGTACTGCGTCAGCAGTTCCTCGATCTGGGCCATCTGGAACTCCCGATAAGCGGCGGTGGTGAAGGTCCGCTCCAGCGCCGCCTCGCTCCAGGTGACCGAGCCGAGGCGGTGGTGATTGTCCCAGGTGCAGTAGTAGAACCCCGGCATAACGCCGTACTTAGCGCAGGCGGTCACGAAGGCGCCCACGACATCGGTCGTATCACGGCTGGTACCGACGTGGTAGTCGGTGTGCTTACTCGGCCAGAGGCAGTGGCCCGACACATGCTTGGTGGTCAGGATGGCGTACTTCATCCCGGCATCCCGCGCCACCTGAATCCACTGGTCAACATCGAGAGCGACCGGCGCATACACGGTCGAGGGCTCCTGGCCCGAAGGCAGCTCCTGCCCGACGAAGGTGCTCATCCCGTAGTGGATGAACATGCCATAGCCCAGCGCCTCCCAGGCGTGCAGCTTCGCCAGCGGCAGGCGCTGCGCGCCCTGAGGCGGGACATGGGTCCTCTGCGTGGTCGCCATCTCAACTCTCCTTTGTGCCCGGTTCACGGCGCCGGGGGTTCCAGCCAGAACCAACGCGTCTCGCCGCGCTGCATATCAACCTCGACCGTGGCCGCACGGGCGGCCACCATCTGCCCCGAAGTCAGATCGGTCACCCGCGCCGCCTGCTGCAACCGCAGGACCTTGTGCCCTGGGAAGAGGGCGTGGATGGTGACGATCCGGTCGCTCGCATAGACGGCATCGCCCGCTTCCGCCACACACCAGCACCCGGCCCAGCGCGCCAGGCGCTGAGCGAACTCCGCCGTCAGCCCCGGGCTGCCGATGAACACGGACTTCCAGGTGCCGAAGTCCCGCGCTGCCGCGGCGACGTCTGGCGTTCCAGCATAGCACGCCAAGGGCGTCGCCGCCGGGTCCGTGACCGCGTATGCCGGGCCGCCGATGCCGCCCGCGTAGTTCACGCCGGCGTCGAGTTGCCGCACGAGCTCGTGATCGCCGGCGCGGACGGTGGTGGTCAGGCGTTCGCGGTCCGGCAGGCGCGCCACGGCGAGGCCGGTGAGGGCCGCGACCGCCGTCGCCGGGTCGGCGGCGCCGACCACTCCCGGGGCATGCACGAAGGCCAACAGCCGGCCGTCGCGCTTGAGTTCGGCGATGGCCTGGGCTTGCGCCGGAGTAATGACATAGGGGTTGAGGAAGAGGTAGGCCCGGTGCCGCGGCAGCGTCGGGCGCCCCAGGTCGGACTGCAGGTACAGCCGGTACGGCACGCCGGCCACGTTCAGTTCCTCGATCTGCCTGACGATGCCGTCATAGCGGTAGGCACCGGCGGCGGGCGGCGCAATCCAGTCGTTGGCCTCCTCACTGACGATCACGGCCAGGTCAGCCTGCGGCACGGCGGCCACGGCCAGGTCGCGGCGGAAAGCGCCCAGGGCCTCGCCGATGCCCGCCATGATCTGGTCGTCGCGAAACCAGCCACCGCTCATGTCGTACCACCAGGTGCCCAGGCCGAAGGCGAGCATCATGCCGCACTCGCGCCGCACCATGGCATTGTGCGCGGCCGCGGTCTCGGCCCGACCCCAGTTGAAGTTATTCTCGGGGCCATCGGGGCTCGAGCGCCACGAGCGCCAATCCTGCTCGGTGAGGTAGGTCTTGCCGTGCAGGAGGGTCGATGCGAAGACGGAGCGCACGGCGCCCTGGTAACCCGGCATGCGGATGCTGTAGGCAGCCGGCCCGGCCAGGAAGTCGATGGCGTCGGATTCCAGCAGGCGGCCGAGGGCGATGTGGTTCGCGGAGTTGCAGGTGATGTCCTCGTAGTAGGTGCCGCAGAGGATGGGCCGCGGCGTGGCCTGCTTCAGGGTCGCGGCCAGTTCGAGCACGGTCTCGGCGACGCCCTCGCTGTAGAAGCGCGTGGCATCGGCGACATCCTGCTGCGTCGCCGCGTCCAGTATCCCGCTCCCAGCCCAGGCGCGCTCCGCACCCGGCACGCGGGCGCTGGCGAAGGTCACCTCCGGCTGCTTCCAGCCCCGACGGAAGGCCTCGGCGTCGTTGCCGTAGCGGCGTTGCAGCCACTCGCGGAAACTGGCCTGGGCGCCGGGGGAGTAGTCGGCCAGGTGCAGATCCTGCGGGTCCAGTTTCACCCACTGGAACCACTGGCCGTCGTTCGAGCCAGCGACATGGTAGCCGATCACGGCCTTCCCCGGCGCGCTGGCCTCGACATGCCGGACCAGTTGCCGCAACGTTTCGGCCGTATCGCGCCGCAGCTTCGGCGATACCAGCGACGGGGCGAAGCGCTCCGGCGGCTGCGGATCATCGCCCCAGCGCTTGGGGTGCATCTGCACGATCGCCTTGCGGCCATTCTGGTCGCAGGTGACCTCGTCAGGGTTCTCGGCGCCCCACTCGCGGTACGGGTCGCAGCCCATGTAGAACAGCACATAACCCCCGGGATCAACGCGGAGCACGCGCCAGAGCAACTCGTCAACCTCGGCGAAGTCGTAGCGACCGGCGCCGCGCCAGGGCCCGCGGTCGCCATAGACCTGCCAGCCCAACACCAGCGGCACCAGGTAGACACGGACTCCGGCCTGGCGGAAGTCCGCAACCTGGGCGTCGTTCGAATTCCAGAAGGGGCTGACATAGAAGGCCCAAGGCACGGGCTTGCCGTCGACGCTCAGCCGCGGTCGGCCCTGGCTGCGGTCGACCACCACCTGCGCCCACGGCCGGGCGGCGACGACGGCCTGAGCGGCAGCGAGGTCCGGCAAGGCCTCGGCCAGCGGCGGCTCAAAGCGTGGCGGAGCCGCTACCGCAGCGGCGGCCACCGCAAAATCGTCCCAGACGATGTCCGCAGGCCCGAAAGCTTGCACGCACTGGATGCGCAGCCGCGTGTTGCCCGGACGCATGGCCACCTCGACCGTGAGCGGCTGCCACTGGCCGCCCAGCAGCGGCGCCGTCGTCGAACCGAAGGTATTCGGCAACTGCCACTCGTCGCTGTCCGCCCGGTACTGGCTGATCATGAAGTAGACGCCGCGACGGACATTCGCGCTCGGGTAGACCCAGGCCGATACCTGCACGGCCGCCCCGGCCTCGACGGTCACCATCCCACCCGACAGCAGCGTGTGCCCGGCGCTGTCGAGCTTCTTGACACGGAACGCCTTCCGCCCGGAGTGGACCGGCGTCTCCACCCAGGCAAACTCGCCCGTCCCGCCCTCGCCGGCGGTCGCGGACCAGGCCGTCGGGGTGGCGGCGCCCTCCTCCATCCCGGCATTCGGCACTACCGGCTCCGCGGCCCACGCCAGGGCGGCGGCGAGAAGGGCGAGAGGGAAACACACGCGTCGTATCATCGGACCTCCCTGCGGTATCCGCGGCCACCCGCGGCCGCTTCATTCATCTGGACCGCCCACGGTCCTGCTGTCCAGCAGGATGGCCGCGGGCCGCGGCCGCTCCATTCCTTGGACCGCCCACGGTCCTGCTGTCCAGCAGGAGGGCCGCGAGCCGCGGCCGCTCCGGTCCCCTGGGACCGCCGACCGTCGGGTCGGCTCTGCCTGGG
>CAILUI010000342.1 GCA_903837355.1 uncultured Victivallales bacterium | reverse complement strand
GTCACGGTTGTTCCTCGAAGCCCTGGGCTATACCGTGTTGACGGCTGAAACGCCGGAAGAGGCACTGCGCCTGGCTGGCGCACACTCAGGCCCCATCCACCTGCTCATCACCGACGTGATCATGCCCGGCATGAACGGACCCGACCTGGCCGCATTTCTTGCCGGAGAACACCCCAACCTGAAGTGCCTGTTCATGTCGGGCTATACGGCCGATGTGATCATGCGCCGTGGCACGCTGAACGCAGCGGGGCACTTCCTCGCCAAGCCGTTCTCGCGGCACGACCTGGCCCGCAAGGTGCGCGAGGTGTTGGACGGGAGGTAAGCCAGGGCTGTGACGAACCGTGTCGAGTGCCGTTCGCGTCGTAACCGTTACGCGTTGCCTGCCTGTAAGCAACTCCAGATCAGGATGTTCAGCGCCTCGTTCACCGTGAAACCAGGGGAGCACACCATGACCGCCGCCGAGGTCCGCGCAGACGAGCAGACCATCGCCACGTACATCATCACCGCCCGCCGCATGGCGAACACCCCCCGCACCCACTGCCGGGGCGATGCTACGGGTACCATCGAGTGGCGCAGCGGCAACGGGACGGAGCGGCATGATGCGGGCTTTGCCCCCTGCGTGGAGTGGAAGCGGCGGCTGACCTGAGACGCCGCCGGTTGCCCAGCGCGTCTACCATCGAGGGTGCGGCCAGAAAGTTAATGGCCTTAGTACCCGGCCTCCGGCGCGGGGCGCAACGCTCACTCGTCGCGCAGGCCGGCCACGGGTGTATCCGCGCTGGCCCGGACCGCGGCGCCGACGATCCACAGCATGCCGCTGACCAGGATCAGGATGCACCAGAGGGCAACCCCGAGCCGGTCGGGACGGCTGCCTGGCCCAGCTACGGCCGGGTACACCGCCACCCAGCCCGCCAAGGCGCCGCAGGCGAGCCCGGCAGCCAGCAGGGCGCCATGCTCGACGATGACGTGCCCCACCAGGGCGGCACGGCTGAAGCCGACAGCGCGCATCAGCGCCAGCTCGCCGCGACGCTCGAGCAGGTGCCGGGTCACCAGGGCACCCAGGCCGACGCAGCCCAGCACCAGGCCCAGGCCACCGAGCGCCAGAAAGATCGCCAGATAGGTATTCTCCACCGCCGCGAAGGCCGCCAGGCGGTCCCGGCAGGGCATCAACTCCAGACCGCTGTCCGCCAACCCCGCCTGCAGCCACGCCGCGACGCGCTGCTCTTGCCCCGCGGGCGCCTCGACCAGCAGCACGCGAACGCCGCCAGCGTCCGGGAAGAGCTCCCGGAAGCGCGCCGCGGCGATCAGAACCTGCCCTTGGAGAACGCTGTTCGCCAAACCGGCCACGAACTGCAGGCGCACGGGTTTACCGCGGCTGTCGGCGAGGGTCAGGGTGGCGCCGACGCGCAGACCGAGGCCCCAGACGATCACACTCTGATCGGCGATGGCGGGAATGACATCGGCACCGAGATCCTGATTGAGCAACTCCCACGGGCTGCCGGCGGCGGACGGGGCCATGGCCTGCGCCGCGGCGAAAGCGCCGCGGCTGGCAAGCTCCACGGGATCGACGCCGAGAAGGCGCGGCCGCGCGCTGCGATTGAGGTTCAGACAACTGGCATCATCGCCCTCTGAGAGCGTCAGGTTCACGAGGCTCAGTCCGGCCGGGAGAGTGGCCTCATCCAGTCCCAGCGCCTGGCGCCCGGCCGTGGTGTTGGCGTCGGCGAGCAGTGGCAGGGAGGTCTCGCCGTAGAAAGCGAACCCGCCCGTGCCCGACGAGCGCCGGCCCGCGCCCTCGGGGGGACGGCGGCGATTGGCGCCCACGGCCACGACCAGGAAGACCGCACAGGCGAGAGTGCCGCAGACGGCCAGGCTGCGGCCAGGCTGGCGGGCGGCGTTGCGCAGGCTCAGGCCGCCAAAGCGCGCCCGGAGCAGTCCCTGCAGGCCGGCCCCGGCCGCGGCCAGGCCGCCCAGCAACAGCAGCGTCCCCGCCCCGAAGAACAGCCCGGCCGACCCACTCTCCGGCCCCGGATCGCCCAACCCGGCCAGGATCGCACCGCCGCCGGCCAAACCCAGCCCCAGCAGGCCCCATACGAGGCCCCGGCGCCGCGTTGGCGTCAGGCTGCCAGTGCCACCGTGCAGCCGCCCAACCGCGGTGGCGGTGAGACCGCGGACGCGCCACCAGAGCACCAAGGCGGCGCAAACAAAGGCGGCAGTCGCACCGATGACCAGTGAGCCTGTCGTCACCGCCGGCGCCACCGCCAACGAGCCGAGGCTCGCCTGCCAGACCCGACCCAGTGCCAGCACCACCACGCGGTTGTAGAGCAACCCCAGGGCCACGCCGGCAAGAACGCCAGGCAGAGCCACACAGAGCCCCTCCACGAGGACCAGGCGTTGCACCTGCCGCGGGGTGAAGCCGAGGGCGAGCAAGGTCCCCACCTGGCCGCGACGGCGATCCAGCGACAGGCCGAACAGCAGTCCGGTCAGGAGCAGAGCGGCGACAATCAGGAAGCCGCTCAGCCCGAGGAAGAGCTGCGCGAAGTCCACCGACTGCCCGGCCGCCTGCTGCCCCTCGGCGAGCACGGGCCGAACCAGGATGCCGGCAGCATCGAGGTGCAGGGTCTCGCGCAGGCGCCGCTCTACTACCGCCACCGGGGCAGTCACCCGGATCGCGGTCGCGTCACCGAAACGGTTGGCCCACAGGCGGCGGGCGGTGGCCAGGCTGACGAAGGCCTTGGGGGTCCCCCGCCAGCGTTTCCAGTAGTCCTCGTCCTGGGCCCGCACCCGCTTCAGGTCGATGGGGATGCCCGGCTCCCACTCGGCGCAGCGCTCGGCATCGGCCAGGCCGGGGATGGCCGGCATCAGCGAACGGTCGGCAAAGGGCGCTGCCAGCGGCAGGATATGGCGCACGCGGAAGGTGGTTTGACGCTCCTCCAGCAGACGCAAGGGTCCGACCGCAAAGGCGCTCAACGTCAGCACGTCGCCGACGCGGCAGCCCAGATCGTCGGCGAGCCACTGTGTGACCGCGATGCCGTCGTCGCCCAGGTCGCTCGGCAGCCAGGCAGCGTCGGTGCCGGTGACAAAGGAGTACGGCGTTACCCGCTCGCCGCACTGCAGGGCATTGGCAAAGTAGGTGAGAAAGGTGGCCGCACCGGGGATCTGCGCCGCGACCCGGCTGACGGCGGGGTCCATGAAGAGGCGCTCCGAGGTCACCTCCGTCGCCGCTTCCGGCAGGGCGCTCACGGTCAGCCCGAGGTCGGGCAACGTCCACTGCCGGGCCAGGGCCTCAGCCAGGCGCTCGCGGGTCAGGGCACTGCCGCCGGCCACCGGGAAGAGGTTGGCGCGGTCGGGCAGGTCGAGGACCCGGCAGAGGTCGGCCCGGTTCACGAAAACGTTGTTCGGCGGCAGATTCTCCGCCCGCAGGCTGAAGTCGGCCAACTGCGTCGCGTCGACCAGCGCTCGGACCGTCAGGCGGAGCACCGCCTGGCCCTCGGCCGCCGCGGCCAGTGGGGTCTCGCGCGGGAACGCCGTCAACTTCTCCGTCCGCACCACCAGCACCTCGCCGACAGCCACCTGCAGGCGCGCCGCGGTGCCGACGCCGAGCACGACCTCGCCGGAGCCAGGCACGGGAAAACGGGCCTCGGGGGCCAGTTGGGCAAAGGCGTCGTCAATGCCAAGGACCACGATCCGGTTCAGGCGTTGGTTGCGGTCGGGCGCCGAGGCCATCCCGGGCACCTGTAGCACGGCAGCCAGGGGCAGGCCGAGGTCGGCGCTGAGCCGGCGGGCCAGGTCGGCCTGAGCCAGGCGCTCCCCGGAGGTCACGGCGTGGGTCGTACGGCCCAGGCGCAGGGCGAGCCGCTGGTGCAGGCTGTGGCGCACCGAATCGCCCACGAGCAGGGCACCGGTGATGACCATGGCGCAAACGGCAACCGCCAGCGCCGTGGCCAGGTGGGCCGCCAGGTAGTGGCGCAGGCTGCGACCAATGAGGAGAGCGCTGGTCATGGCGTCTCCGTGGGCTGGACCAGAAGCTGCCCCTGGCGCAGCCACAGACTGCGGTCCATGCGGCGGGCCAACTCCTGCGAATGCGTCACCACCACCAGGGTGATGCCTTCCTCGCGATGCACCGTCGTCAACAACTCCGCCAGGGCCGCCGCGGCGTCTGCATCGAGCGACCCCGTCGGCTCGTCAGCCAGCAACAGGCAGGGACGGTTGACCAGCGCCCGCGCCACCGCCACGCGCTGCCGCTCGCCCCCGGAGAGGGTTCCCGGAAAGGCCTCGCGGCGCGTACTCAGCCCCACTCGCTCCAGCAGATCCAGGGCCCGGGCCTGCAGCGCGGCACGGTCCGGACGGTCGCGGCGCGCCAGGGTCGGCACCAGGACGTTCTCGAGCACGGAGCACTGCGGCAACAGGTGGTGCAACTGAAAGACAAAGCCGATCTCGCGGTTGCGCACCTCGGCCAGGTCCCGGTCGCTGAGCTCGGCCAGGTTGCGACCGTGGACGCGGACGCTGCCGCGGTCAGGCCGGTCCAGCCCGCCGATCAGGTTCAAGAGGGTGCTCTTGCCCGACCCCGACGGTCCGAGGATGGCCAGCCGCTCACCGGCGGGGATCGTCAGTGAGAGCTCGCGCAGGACGCTGACCGGGGGCTGCCCCGGCGGCGCGAAGACGCGCGTGACCGCGTTCAGTTCAACCAGGTTCGCCGGCGGCTCTTGCATCGCGATCACCCCGTGACGGATTGGTAGACCTGCAGCAGTGCCGGCACGGTGCAGCGCTGCAGGTCGAAGTGTTGGCTGATCCCGGCCCGGCCGGCAAGCGCCAGGGCAGCACGGCGGTCGGGCTCCAGCAGGACCCTGGCCAGGGCCGCGGCCAGCGCCTCGGGTTGGGCGGGCGGGTAGAGCAGGACGCCGCCGGTCAGTCCCGCGACCTCCGGGAAGGCCCCCGCCTCCGGCAGTACCACCGGCACGCCGTGGGCCAAGGCTTCGAGCGTGAACAGCCCAAAGGCCTCACCGCCAGGCACAGGCACGCTGACCACGGTCACGGCTTCCAGAAAGGACCTCACGGCAGCAGGCTCGAAGGTGGTCGCGATCTCGACCTGGTCGGCGGCCCCCGCGGCCTGCAGGCGGCGGCGCAGGCCGTCGACAAACGGGCGGTCATCCGCCGTCATCCCACCGGCGGCATGCAGGCGCAGGGCCGCCAAGCCCGGACGTTGGCGCAGGGCCAGAAAGGCCTCGACCAATAGATCGAGCCCCAAGGCCGGGCAGAGGCGCGCGTAGTAGCCCAGCGTCGGCACTCGCGGGGGTGCAACCGGCGCTCGGCTCGCCAGGTCGATGCCCGGGTAGACGACGCGCCAGCGCTCTGGCGGTAGCCGCAGGCGCTGGCTCAGCGCCGCGCCGTAGGTCCGGCTCACCGCCAGAAACAGCTCCACCCCGGCGGCGCGCTCGGCCATCGTCTCCCAGATCCGCGTCGGCCAGGGGGCCGGCATCGCCTCGATCCAGGTGTCTTCGTCTTGCAGCGAGCAGACGACGGGCACGCCGACCTCGGCGCGAATGCGCTCGGCAAGGCCGAGCAGCAGGGCATTGGAGAGATGCACGACGTCCGGCCGGAAATCGCGCCGCAGCCACTCGACCAGACGCGTCAGTTCATCGGCCTGACGACCGTCCTCGCCACGCAGCACCGACAGGGTAAGGGTCTCAAGCCCCCCGGCCCGCGTCGAACCCGCTCGGGCGGCCGCCCAGCGCAGCACCGGCAGCGCATCGAGCCAGCGCCGCCACCGTCGCGGCAGGCGTCGATAGCCAGGCAGAAACTGCGTCAGATAGACGTTGACGGCGCCGTAGAACACCGGCGGCGCAGCCGCGCTCGACGCCGCCCCGATGGGCAGATACAGGGGCACCAGCACCGCGTCCTGCCCACGCTTGGCCAGGGCCTGCACCGTGTCCAGATCACGGCGGCAATTCTCGCAGTAGAAATGGTCGCCGGAACCCGGCGTAATCAGCGCGATGCGCATGCTCTGCTTTCTGTCAGCGGCAGCCACCGCAGACGTCAATAACATGCCGGCCTCCGGGGCGGTTGCCAGCCGGCGCGCCCGGCGTGTCTCCTAAGTCTAGTAAGTCTAGTGGCTCACGTGGCCTCAGCCCAGGGCCGGCCGCGAGACAGAATCTCTGCGTAAGCGTTTGCGCGGGACACGCCGACCATGCACGTTATGGCCCTTGCCGGCCGGTGGGCGGCGGCAGACGAGAGATGAGAGAGTGACAGGCTGATGCAGTCTTACGACCTGCGTGGTATGGCGACGGGTATCCGCGGTCAGGCGCGGCGTTATCTTCCCTCAACGGGCGCCCAGGAGACGCACCTGTTGCTGGTCCCCGACCAGCCAGGCAGCTTCACGCGCCAGTTGCAGCGCCTGGAGCAGGCCTATGCCAAGGCCCTGACCGAACTCGGGCTGGCGCCCGATACGGCCGTGTTCCGGCGCGTCTTTGCCAGCGACCTGATCAACCAGTGCGAGCCCCTGCGGGCCTCGGCACTGACGCGCGGCGCGGCCGTCTCCTGCGTTGAGCAGCCGCCCCTTCCCGATGCGAAGGTCGCCCTCTATGCCTACCACGTGGCCGACCCCGCCACGCCGCCGCGGACCACGGTCGCCCCGGATGGCGCGGTGCTCTGGGAACACCACGGGCGGACGCACCTGGCCGCCGTGGGGCTGACGCAGCCGGGGGAGGGTTCCTCGTACGACCAGATGCGCAGCACCCTCGTGCGTTTCGAGCGCATGCTGGCCGAGCGCGGGATGACCCTGCTCGAGCACGCCCTGCGCACCTGGATCTATCTCCCGGCCCTCGACACCGACTACCAGGGCATCGTCCGCGCGCGCCGTGAGTTCTTCACCGACCACGGACTCACCAAGGACACGCACTATCTGGCCAGCACCGGAATTGCCGGCGGCGCCGGCGACCCGGCGGTACGGGTCATGCTCGATGCCCTGGCCGTGCAGGGACTGGCGGCCGGACAGGTGCAGTACCTCCAGGCCCTGGACCATCTCAGCCCAACCCACCTCTACGGGGTCACGTTCGAACGCGGTACCGCGGTCACCTATGGCGATCGCACCCAGGCGCTGATCTCGGGTACGGCCAGCATCGATGCCCAGGGCCAGATCGTGCACCCGGGCGACGTGCTGCGGCAACTCGAGCGCACGCTGGAGAACATGGGGGCGCTGCTGGCCGACGTCGGGGCCACCCTCGACGACATGGCCTATGTGCTGATCTACCTGCGCGACGGGGCCGACCGCCGGCCGATCGAGCGCGCCTTCCGGCGCCGCTTCCCCGACCTGCCTTACGTCATCCTGCGCGCCCCCGTCTGCCGCCCCGGCTGGCTGATCGAGATCGAAGGGGCCGCCATCATCCCCGCCGGCAACCCGGCCTACGCCCCCTTCTGAGGCCTGCAGAGGCCTGAAGGGCGGCATCCTGTAGCCCCGGCCGGCGGGCATACGCTTGACAGGGGTACCAAGGGCGCTTACTCTATAACTCATATGATGAGCTGAGGAGTTGGCGATGACGACGGCGGCGGTATTACTGGTCGAGAAGCCTGAGACCATGGTTGAAGCCACGGCGCGGGCCTTGATCTCATTCATTGCGACGAACGGCTTGAAGCCCGGCGACCAGTTGCCTTCGGAGCCGCATCTGGTGCAGATGACGGGTGTCAGCCGACTGCCGTTGCGCGAGGCGCTGTCGATGCTGAAGGGCTTGGGGGTGGTGGAGGCGCGGCACGGCAAGGGAGTCTTCGTCAAGCCTCTGGACATGGCGTCGACCTTCGGCATGTTATCACCGTTGCTGCGGGCGCAGTCCGAGATTGAGATCCGGCACATTGTCGAGGTACGCGCGCACCTGGAGCCGGCGATTGCCAGCCTGGCGGCGCAGCAGCGTACCAGCGCGGACGTAGCGACGCTTGACGGGTGCCTGCGGCGCATGCAGGAGAACGTCGATGAGCGCGAGCGCTTCGTGGAGCCGGATATGGCCTTCCACCAGGAGCTGGCGCGCTGCACGCGCAACCCGGTGTTCCACGTCATCATGGCCTCGATCACGGATCTGCTCTGCGAGGTACAGGTCCGCTATCCTGACAACATCGCCTCACGGCGGGCCTCGCTGCAGTTCCACGCGCGGGTCATGGAGGCGGTGAAGGAGCGCGACAGCGCGGCGGCAGCACAGGCGATGACCGAGCACATTCGCAATGTGGGAGAGCGACTATGGAACGGCTGAAAGTACTGGTTACGGACTACGTCTTTGAGACCTTCGACACGGAACGCCGGATCCTGGCCACGGCGAACGTCGACCTGGTGGTGCTGCAATGCAAATCCGCCGCCGAGTTGATCCCGCAGGTTGCTGACGCCGACGGGCTGCTCAACACCTATCTGCCCGGGATTGACGACGCGGTGTTTGCGGCGGCGCCGCGGTTGCGGGCCGTGGTGCGCTACGGCATCGGCGTCGACACCATCGACCTGGCGGCGGCCACGCGCCGCGGCATCATGGTCGCCAACGTGCCCGACTACTGCATCGACGAGGTGGCCGACCATGCCCTGGCGCACTTCCTCAGCCTGAATCGCAAGCTCTCCATCTCGGACCGCAAGGTAAAGGCGGGGCAGTGGTCGCTGGCCTATGTCAAGCCGCTGAAGGCGCTGCGTGGGATGCGGGTGGGCATCCTGGGCTTCGGCCGCATCGGGCGCGCCATTGCCGCGCGCCTGCAGCCCTTCGGTTGCGAGGTGGTGTTCCACGACCCGGCACTGCCGGCCGACAGCGCTGGCGGCAAGGCGTTGGACCTGGACACGCTGCTGGCCAGCGCCGATGCGATCATCGTGCAGTGCCCGTCGACGCCGGCCACCCGCGGCCTGCTCGGCCGGGAGGCGTTCGCCAAGATGCGCCGGCAGCCGCTGCTGATCAACTGCGCCCGCGGCGAGGTCGTGGACACCGACGCCCTGGTGGAAGCGCTGCGCAGCGGCGCTGTCTCCGGGGCGGGCCTGGACGTGCTCCAGGATGAGGCGGCCGTACTCAAGCAACCCCACCCGCTCCGGGAGTTCGATAACGTTATCCTGACCCCGCACAGCGCCTGGGTCTCGACGGCGGCCATCCCCAACCTGCAGCGGCGCGCCGCCGAGGAAATGGCTATTGCCCTCAAGGGGCAGAGACCCTCGTCGCTGCTGAACCCGGAAGTGTGGCGCGAGAACGCTGTACGAGCGACACCCTGAGCACGGTGCTCCAGCCAGCCGGCGACCCAATGAGGTATCCCGCCACGGCGGGGCAAGGCAAGGAGAAGAACGACGATGAACATCGCACGCATCGCCACCGCGGACGGCAAGGTGAGTTACGCTACGGTCGAGGGTGACCAGTACCGGCTGATCGCAGGGGATCTGTTCGGCGACTGGCGCCCCGGAACGACCCTGGTGCCCCGCAGTGCGGCGCGACTGCTGGCGCCGGTCGAACCGCCGCAGATCGTCGCCATCGGCCTGAACTACCGCCGCCACGCTGCCGAGAGCGGCATGGCCGTGCCGCCGGCACCCCTGATCTTCATCAAGACCCTCAACGCCATCACCGGTCCCGGTGAGCCCGTGCTCCTGCCGAAGATGGCGCCGAACGAGGTGGACTACGAGGCCGAACTGGTGATCGTCATCGGCCGCACCGCCAAGCACGTCGCCGAGGCGGACGTCGACCGCTACATCCTGGGCTACACCTGCGGCAACGACGTCAGCGCCCGCGACTGCCAGATCCGCCTGGACAAACAGTGGGCGCGCGGCAAGTGCTTCGACACCTTCGCCCCCATCGGGCCGTGGATCACCACCGGCATTAACGCCGACGATCTTGCGATCAGCATGACCCTCAATGGCCAGGTCGTGCAGAACTCGCGTACCTCGGACCTGGTGTTCTCCTGCCGCCAGCTCGTCAGCTACGTCTCCCAGTGCATGACCCTGCGGCCCGGCAGCATCATCATGACCGGCACCCCCGAGGGCGTCGGCATGGGCCGCAAACCGCCGCTCTGGCTGCAGGACGGCGATGTCATGACCGTCGAGATCGAGGGTATCGGCAAACTGACGAACCCCACGCGGAAGGAGGTCTGACCCATGGATCTGCGCACGCAACTCTTCATCGCTGGCCAGTATGTCGACGCCACCTCCGGCGAGACCATCCCCGTCCTGAACCCGGCCACCGGCCAGCTCATTGCCCACGTCCAGAAGGCCAGCCGGGACGACCTCAAGCAGGCGATCGCGGCGGCCGACCTCGCCTTCAAGACCGTCTGGGGACCGCTGAACCCCTACCAGCGCAGCGCACTCCTGCACAAGGTCGGCGACGCCATCATGGCCAACCAGGAGTTCCTGGCCCAGGTCGAGACCGATGACGTCGGCAAGCCCATCTTCGAGAGCCGCAATATCGATGTCGCCAGCGCCGCCGCGACCTTCCACTACTTCGCCGACATCTGTGTCGAGGTCACCGGACACGTCCAGCCCTCGCCCTACAACGATGTGCTCGACTACACCATCCATGAACCCATCGGCGTGGTCGGCGCCATCATCCCCTGGAACTTCCCCTTCCTGACCGCCGCCCGCAAGATCGCCTCCGCCCTGGCCGCGGGCAACACCATGGTCATCAAGCCCGCCTCCTGGGCGCCGCTGAGTACGCTGCTGTTCGGTGAGCTCTTCCGCGAGGCCGGCATGCCCGCGGGGGTGCTGAACATCGTCCCCGCCGGCGGTGGCGATACGGGCACCGTGTTTGCGGAATCCACCACCATCGACGAGGTTTCGTTCACCGGTTCGACCGAGGTCGGCGAGTGGCTCTCCAGTGCCTGCGCGCCGCAGCTCAAGGGCTGCACCCTCGAGCTGGGCGGCAAGAGCCCCGGCATCGTCCTGCCGGACTGCGACCTCGAGGAGACCGTGGCCGGCACCCTCTTCGGCGCCTTCCTTAACCAGGGCGAGTGCTGCTGTGCCCTGACCCGCCTGATCGTCCATGCCGACGTCTACGACGCGGTCGTCAGCCGCTTCGTCGCCGGCGCCCGTGCCATCCCCGTCGGCCTGCCGCGCGACGAGGCCACGCGCCTGGGTCCGCTGGTCCACCCCGAGCACCTCAAGACCGTGATGGACTACGTCGCCGCGGGCCGCGCCGAGGGCGCCACACTGCTCTGTGGCGGGCACGTGCTGAACCAGGGCGCCCTGGCCGCGGGCAGCTTCATGGAACCCACGGTCTTCGCCGATGTCACTCCCTCCATGCGCATCTGGCGTGAAGAGATCTTTGGGCCGGTGGTGGTGATCGCGAAGGCCGCGAGCACCGCGGAACTGGTCCAGTTGGCCAACGACACCTGTTACGGCCTGGCGGCGAGCATCTGGACGACCAACCTGAAATCGGCGCACACCCTGGCGCGGCAGGTCCGGGCCGGCACGGTGTGGTTCAACCTGCACAACTTCGTCTTCCCCAGCGCGCCCTACGGCGGCTATGGCGCCAGCGGCATCGGCCGCGAACTGGGCAAGCAGGGCATGCTGGCCCTGACCCGAACCAAGAACGTCATGGTCAGCCTCTTCCCTGGGGGCTTCAAGTGGTACTGAGACGCCTCTGACCGGTCACCTGTATCTATATGATCATGTCTTATGGTTCAGAGTTCACGGTTCAGCGTGTCCTCAGGAGACCGCTTGAAGGCTGGACTCTGAAGGGTGAGCGTCGCATGGCTCAGACAAAAATGTGCAGGACAGGTCTGGTAGCTACGGCGGGGACGGTGTGGCGCGGGGCAGCGCTGCTGGTGGCGCTGACGCTCAGCGCCCGGGCCCAGTCGCCGGCCGAGGCGCTGTGCGGGCGCTTTGCCGGGGTACCGCCGCAGACGCTGGCGAGCACCCTCGACCCGGCCACCCTGCCGCCGGAGTTACCGGCCGGCGTCGAGATGACGGTGACGACGCGCCCGGTCGGCGATCTCGGCGGAGTCTTGGTGGAGGGCCTGCTGGCCAACCGCGGCAGCGCCGCGGCACGCGTCGATCCGCTGCCGATTCTGAGCCTGTCGTTCCGCCTGGGCCAGCGTCCCGACGACCAGGCTTTCGAGCCGCTGGGCTACCGCACCGAGGAGTGGTACGGGTCAACCTTCTGGATGGGCGCCGAGTGGACACGCGTCGGCAAGGACTGGCAGCATCCGGGCGAGAACACCCCCAGCGTCCGCCGCTTCGTGGCGCCCCGCGACGGCCGCGTGCGGGTGACGGGTCGTGTCTGCAAGCTGCACCTTGACGGCGACGGCATCCGGGCGACCATCCTGCACGGCGAGAAGCAGGTCTGGCAGGCTGAACTCGAAGGTAAGGATAGCACCGGGGCCGAGCCCAGCCTTGACCTCGACGTCCGCGCCGGCGACCGCCTGCGCTTCGTCATCCACAAACGCGGCACCATCTCGTGCGACACGACCCAGTGGGACCCCGTCGTCACCTACAGCGACGGAGCCGCGTCCCAAGCCTCCGCTTCCTTCGGCCGGATTGCGGGCAAGGGCGGCTGGTTCTACGAACAACAGACCGCGGATCCGGCCGAGTCCCACTACCGGGCCCTGACCTACAGCACCGGCACCTGGTACGGCTCGACGTTCTGGACCGGCCCCGACTGGACCCGCGTCGGCAAGGACTGGCACCACCCCGGCGAAAACACCGCCAGCGTTCGCCGCTTCACGGTCCCGCGTGACGGCCGGGTACGGGTGGCCGGCCGGGTTGGCAAACTGCACCTCGAGGGCGACGGGATCCGCGCCCTGATTCTGCACGGCGAGCAGCAGGTCTGGCAGGCCGAGATCGAGGGCAAGGACGAGACCGGGGTCGAGCCCGCGCTCGACCTCGAGGTCCGCCAGGGCGACCACCTTCGCTTCGTGGTCCACAAGCGCGGCGGCATCGCCTGCGACACGACCCACTGGGACCCCAGCGTCACCTACGCCGACGGCACGGTATTCCTCGCCTCGGTAGCCTTCGGCGAGACCCCGGGCAAGGACGGCTGGTTCTACGAGATGGTGACCGGCGAACTGCCTGCCATCCGGCCGCCGCGGCTGGTGGCTCTGGGCCGCGACCTCGCCCCGCGCCTGACGGCGGTCCAGCCCGAAGGCACCGTCGTGATCGACGAGCGCGACGGCCTCCCCTTCCTGCTCCTGGCGGACGGCGCCGACGCCTCCGGGCTGGCCCTGGCGATGGAACCCACACCGGGCTGGCGGCTGGTGGCCAGCCGGCCGGAGGCGTTGACCTGCCAGGTCACCCTCAGCGGCGCCGCGGCGCAGCTTGAGCCCGGCGCCACCCTGCCCCTGCCCCGCGTGCTGGTCATGCCCTACGACGGCCGCTGGAGCGCCGGCCAGACCCGCCTGGCGGCGGCAGCGCTGGCGGACTCCGACGCGGACGGACTACCCGAACTGCGGCAGGCCATCGCCGCCGCCGCTGCCACGGCCACCCAGGACATGCAGCGGCCGCCCGAGCCGACCCTGCTGCTGATGGCGATCGCGGACTGGTACCGCGACGACGGCATCCAGGAGACCCCGGAGTCCTATGCCGCGGCAGTGGCCGCACACCTGGCGCGCGCCAGGGCCCTGCTGGGTGAGCTCTCAGCAGAGCGCAGCGCCGGCTACCCGGCGCGCCTCGAGGCAGTCGCGGCGCGCGCGGCGCAGACCGAGCTCCCGCTCGAGCAGTGGCGTTCAGTCTATCTGCAGGTACGCACCCTCAAACGTGACCTGGCCCTGGCGGCACCCGAGGTCGGCACACAACCGTTGCTCATCTGCAAGCGCCGGCCACCGAACTACAGTCACCAGGTGATGCAGTACTACGGCTGGCGGCAGCAGCCCGGCGGTGGGCTGTTCGCTCTGGAAGACCCCGGCGTCTCGCTGCGCACCCGCGACCTGACCACCGGCAAGCTGCCACCGGGCAGTTACCTGGAACCACGGCTCTCCTACGACGCCACGCAGGTCGTCTTCTCGCACGTCGCCGTCGCCGAGACCCCGATCGACCCCGCCAGCCTGGCGGTGAACGAGGAAGGCCCGGACGAGGCCTACTTCCACGTCTACACCATGGGCAGCGACGGCACCGGCCTGCGCCAGCTCACGACGGGGACCTACGACGACGTCATGCCGACCTGGTTGCCGGACGGCGGCGTCGCCTTCTGCTCCACCCGCCGCCAGGCCTACAGCCGTTGCTTCGGCGGGCAGTTCAGCAAGCGCTGGGACTCCTACACGATCTACCGGATGGCCGTCGACGGCAGCGCCCTGCGGCAGCTCTCGTGGAATGACGTCAACGAGTGGTTCCCGGAGGTGTCCAACGCCGGCACCCTGATCTTTGCGCGCTGGGACTACATCGACCGCGACGCGGTGACGCACCAGAATCTCTGGTCCATGCGTCCCGATGGCACCAACCAGATGGCGATCTGGGGCAACGCCACACCCAACCCGCACTGCACCTTCCAGGCCAAGGCCATCCCCGACAGCGGCAAGTTGATCTTCGTGGCCTCGGCGCACCACTCGGTAACCGGCGGGCCCCTCTGCCTGTTCGACCCGGCGGTCGATAGCAACAGCGCCCACGCAGCCCTGACGCGCCTGACGCCGCAGCGCTTCCCCGAATCGGAGGGCAGCATCGAGGACTACTACAACAGCCCCTGGCCGTTGTCCGAGCGCCGCTTCCTGGTGGCCTATAGCCCGGAGCCCCTGCGCTTCGAGCCGGCAGCGCAGCCGGACAACGTCTTCGGCATCTACCTGCTGGACGCCGCCGGCAACCGGGAGTTGCTCTACCGCGACCCTCTGATCAGCAGCACCAACCCCACGCCCTTGCGGCCACGGCCGGCGCCGCCCGTGCTGGCCAGTACCCTCGTGCCGGAGGCGCCCCCCACGGCGGAGTTGGTGGTTACCGACATCTACCGCGGCCTGGGCGACGTCCCCCGCGGCACCATCCGCGCCCTGCGCGTGATCCAGATCCTGCCCAAGACGACGCCCATCTCCAACCTGCCGCCCATCGGCCTGGCCGGCGAAGAGAACACGCGCGCCGTACTGGGTACCGTGCCCGTCGAAGCGGACGGCTCGGCACGCTTCCTGGTTCCCAGCGGCAAAGCCATCTTCTTCCAGGCGCTCGACGAGCGCGGCGATGCCTACCAGACCATGCGCTCGACCACCGCACTCCAGGCCGGGGAGAAGACCTCCTGCAGCGGTTGTCATGAGAACCGCATGTCGGTGGCGCCGGCGACCCGGCCCCTGGCCCAGGCACACCCCCCGGCGGCCCTGCGGGTCGGCCCCTTCGACGGACGGCCCTTCAGCTACATGGACGTCGTGCAACCCGTCTGGGACAAGCACTGCCTCTCCTGCCATGGCGCGGAGGCGCCCAAGGGCGGCATCAATCTCACCGCCACGGCCCGCGACGGCTTCGCGGAGTCCTACTGGAGCCTCTGCGGTAGCCTCCAGGCGTTCTGGGGTGGCGCCACGAACCCGGAAAACGCCGCCAAGGCACTGGTACCACGCTTCGGCGCCCGCAACCGCATCGAGGTCACGCCCCCCGGCGGCATCTACGGCGCGCGCGGCAGCCGCTTACTGAAGATCCTCCGCGATGGGCATGAGAAGGTCGTACTCACGGACGCAGAACTGCGCCGTATCGCCACCTGGATCGACTGCAACGCGATCTTCTACGGGAGCTATTTCCCGGCGGTCCAGGCCCAGGAGCTGGCGGGCAAAGCCCCGCCGATGCCAGAAATCCAGTGATCCGTCAGATCCGTCAGATCCGTCAGATCGGACGGATCGGCGGGATAGAGGTACCATGGACTCAACCATCTTACGCGAGCTTGGCGAGTGGGCTGCGCTCGGTTTCTACGAGGGGCTCGACCTGCCGTATCCGCGCGCCTACGGTCTGGCCTTTCGGCGGCTCTACGAGAACATGCCGGTACGCGTGCCCGCGGACCGGCTGCTGATCCCCTGTGAGCCCTTCCTCGAAGCCCGTAACATCCACCATGGCGAATGGACGGGCGCGGCCTTCATCTGCAACTTCAACCACCACAGCGGCCTGGACCTCCGTCCGGCCATCGCGGCAGAGAAGAAACAGCGCTTCCCACAGCATGCCGCCTTCATCGAGGCGCTGCTGGCGGACCTGGGGGCGCGGCTGCCGCACTTCGGCGGCTATACCCACAGCAACCCCGACATCCGGCGCGTTGTCAGCGAAGGGTTCGACGCCATGGAGGCCGAGTTGGACCGCGAGTTGGCGGCGGTCCAGGCGCAGGGCGGCGACGCCGAGGCCCTGCCGTTGCTGCTGGCGCTGAAAGACTACAGCACCGGGGTGCGCTCGTACTACCAGCGCGCCGTCGCGGCCCTGCGCGCCGCCCGGGACCAGGCCAGCGGGCCCCGGCGCGACGACCTGGCCGCCATCACCGCCGCCCTCGAGAACGGCTTCCTGAAGCCGGCAGAGACCTTCCTGCAGGGCTTTCTCGCGGTGAACCTGACCTGGATGCTCGACGGCTGCGACAGCATCGGGCGCGTCGACCAGGCGCTGGGGCCGCTGTTTGAGCAGGACATGGAGGCCGGAACCCTCGACCTGCGCTTTGCGCGCCGCCTGATCGATGAACTCTGGCAGACCTTCGAGCGCTTCAACGGCTGGAACCTGCAGATCGGCGGGCGCCAGGCCGACGGCCGCGACGGCTGTAACGCCCTGACCCGCGAGTTCGTGCTGGCCTGCGGACGGAACCGCCAGCGCCGCCCCAACGTCGCCTTCCGCATCACTCGCGACACCCCCGACAACCTGCTCCTCGAGGCGCTCAACGTGCTCTCGGCAGGCAGCGGCCGACCGGCGCTCTACAACGACGATCTCTACATCGAGACCCTGCTCGGGCTGGACCTCGGACTGACCCCGGCCGATGCCACCGAGATCGGCTTCGGCGGCTGCACCGAGACCATGATCGCCGGCCTCTCCAACTGCGGCAGCCTCGAGGGCACACTCAACCTCGCCAAGGCCCTTGAACTGGCCCTGCACAACGGCGTCGACCCCAGCACCGGCAGCCAGGCCGGACCGGCGACGGGACGCTTTGCGGACTTCGTCACCTTCGACGCCTTCCTGCAGGCGGTGAAAACGCAGATCCGTGAGCAGGCACGGTGCTTCGTGGAGTCCGCCAACGCGGCGCTGCGCCGGCGCTTCACGGCGGGCGACCCGAAACTCTACCGCACCTTCTTCACACGGGACTGCGTCCGCAACCACCGTTCGTTCGAGGCGGGCGGGGCCCGCTACAACTGGTCGGTGGTGACCTACCAGGGCATCGCCAACCTGATCGACGGGGTGGCCGCGATCAAGCACAGCGTCTTTGCGCGCGGCGAGGTCGCCCGGGAGGCGTTGGTGCCGGCCCTGGACGCGAACTTCGCGGGCTACGAGCAGGTACTCGGGCCGCTCAAGGCCGCGCCGAAGTTCGGCAACGATGACCCGGCCGTGGACGGCGTGGGTGCGGACCTCATGGACTTCGCCTGCCGGGAGCTGCTGTCACACCGCATGGTGCGCGGCGGGCGCTTCCTGCCCTCGTGCATCGTCTTCGCCACCTACGCCCAGGCCGGAGAGGCGATCGGCGCGACCCCGGACGGCCGCCTGGCTGGGATGCCGCTCAACGACTCGGTGGGGGCAGTGGCCGGCCGCGACACGCACGGCCCGACGGCCCTGCTGAACTCCGTGACCGCCTTACCCATGCACCTGGCGGCCGGCACCCCGGTGCTGAATCTGCGTTTCCAGAAGGAAACCCTGCAGCAGGTCGACGGGCAGCGGGCGGTAGCAGCGCTCATCCGCACCTTCTTCAGCCGGGGCGGCATGCAGATCCAGCTCTCGGTGCTCAGTCGCGCCGAGATGCTCGCCGCGCAGGCCGACCCGGAGGCACACCGCGATCTGCTGGTCCGCATCGGCGGCTACAGCGAGTACTTCACCCACCTCAGTCGCGCCCTCCAGGACAGTGTGATCGCCCGTACCGAATACCAGGTCTGAAGTGTTGGGTTAGCACGGAGTAGAGCCTTCAGCCCCCGCGGGGCACAGTGTCCGCCCGATCAGGTCAGGTCAGGGCGAAACACCGGCCGCCGCTGGAGCGCGAGCGTCCACGGGTGCTCTGCACCCCGCGAGCTCTTGCTGCACAGGAGCCGGACCCGACTGAAGGCTCGACGACAGACGAGCGTAGGAAGGTAGAACGCATGAGAGTTCAGTCTTTGGCCATCCTTGCCCTGGGGCCTCTCCTGTTCACCCTGTGGGCCACGGCGGCGCCGGTGTCAGCGGCGCCGCCGCTGCTGGCGCAGTGGAGCCTTGACGAGGACGCGGGTCCGCTGTGCCAGGACGCCACCGGCAATGGCAGCGACGCTGCCGCCGAAGCCCCGTCGGCGGGGCTGGAGCGCGTACCGGGCGTCTTCGGCATGGCCATGAGCTTCACGGGCCAGCACCAATTGCATGCACCCTCGGGCAAGCCTGCCTTCGGCGAGTTGGCGCAGATCACGGTGAGCGCCTGGGTGCAGCCGACGGCCTTTGAGAGGTACACCGAGATCTTTCGCAAGGAGGACGGCGAACAGCGCGTGCTCCTCGCCTTCCAGGAGACCGGGACCATCCTCTCCCTCGGACTGAACATCGGCGGCTACGTCGAGTGCGACGCGACCATCGACCCGGCGCAGGTGCTCGACGGGCGCTGGCACTACTGCGTGGGCACCTTCGACGGCAAGGTCATGCGCGTCTACCTCGATGGTCGCGAGATCGGCAAGGCCGAACACCCGGGCAGCATCCTGGCGGGTGGCTCGGCGGCCGGCTGCATCGGCTCGTCCAATGGCGGCGAGTGCTTCCAGGGGCTCATCGACGAGGTCCGGATCTACGCCACGGCCCTCAGCGCCGAGGAGATCGCACAGGCCCACTCCGAGGGCCTCACCTCACTGGCCACCCTCGCCGAACTCGACGCCGGTGGCGAGCCGACTCTTGACCTGGCGCCGCTGGCCCACTGGACCTTCAACGAACGCGGCCCCGTTCCCAGCGCCCGCAACAGCGCTGCCGCAGGCGGGATGGACATCCAGGCCGAGCGGCCCCTGCCCCGAGTCCGCGGGGTCCATGGCAAGGCCGTCGTCCTGCGCGGCGAGCCCCGCCTGCGGGTCGACGGGCTGGCGCTGCAGGGGCTGGAATTCCTGACCGTGACCGCCTGGGTGCGGCCCACGGACCTCGGCGGCTTCCGCGAGATCTTCCGTCAAGAGTGCCCCAACCGCATCCTCTTCTCCTTCCAGGGCGATGGCCGGATTCTCTCCCTGGGGCTGAATGTCAACGGCTACGAGGAGTGCGATGCCGCCATCACCCCGGAGCAGGTCAATGATGGCAGTTGGCACCACTGCGCCGGGACCTTCGACGGCAAGGCCATGCGCGTCTACCTCGACGGGCGCGAGGTCGGTACCCTGGCCCGACCCGGCCGGCTGACGCCGCAGTCGGACGCGCCCGCCTTCGTGGGTTCCAGTACCGGCCAGGGAGAGTTCTTCCAGGGCGGCATGGACGACTTGCGAATATACTCACAATCACTTACTGCAGAACAGATTACAGCTCTCTATAAGGCCGGGCGCGATGCCCTTGACCAGCACCTCAAAGCCATCGAGGCCTCGGTGGGGACCGTCTATGTCGCCGGCACCAGCTTCGCCGACAGCGTGGCCGCCACGCGCCGCAACCTGATCGAAAAGACCGTCGTGCTGGATGCCGAGGTGATGGGCGCCCTGGTGGCACGCTTCCGGGCCGCCTACGGCGACGAGACGAGCCGCCTGCAGCAGGGCTTCGGCATCGGCCTGGCGGAGTATCTGCGTACCCCCGGCAACGAGATCCACGCCAAGACCGTCGGCCGCCTCGTGGAGATGGCACTGGAGTACAAGCCGCTCACCGAAGCCCAGTGGGCACAGCAGCCGGCGGCAGCGCACGCCGCCTGGGCGGAGACCGACGCCCTCGCCCAGCGCCTGACCGAGCTCACGGCACAGGGCGACGCCGCGCAGTTCTCCCCGGAGTGGATCACGCTGGCCTTCGCCGCGGCACCACGCATTACCTTCCGCCCCGCGGTCAACGAACCCGTCGCGCCCTACATGCATCCGGACACGCCCGTGACCCGGTCGCTCAGCCCCGACGAGGCGCAGGCCGCGTTGGCGCGCGACTGGCTGCACCAGGCCGGCGGCAAGCCCACCGTGGAGCGCGTCCAGCGCGAAATCGGCTGGGCGCGCGAACTCGCGGCGCGCCTGACGGCCACGGGCGGCGACGCGGCGCCTTTCGCCGCCGATCTGACCGCCCTGGATACCCTCGAGCAGCAGGCCGCAGCCCCGGAGGCCGCGGCGGCTGACCTTTATCTCCAGGTGCGACAGGCCAAACGCCGCATCGCCTTCCGCAACCCCAGCGTCGACTTCACCAAGGTGCTGTTCGTCGACATGCCCTACCCGCAGGGCTCCGAATGGCGCCACGAAACGCGGCACCGCCTCGGCTACATGGCCGTGCCCGGCGCGCGCCTGTTGACCCTGGATGGCCTGGGCCCCGAGGGTCGCCTGACCCAGCTCATGCCGCAAGCGCCGCTGCACGGCTCGTTCTGGCGGCCCGACCTGTCCTGGGATGGGACACGCGTCCTCTTCTGCTTCAAACCCCACAACGAGAAGTCATTCCACCTGTATGAGATCGGGACCGATGGCAGCGGCCTGACCCAGCTCACCGAGGGGCCGTACGACGACTTCGATCCCATCTACCTGCCCGACGGGCAGCACCTCCTGTTCAGCACCACCCGGGCACACTCCTACGTGCGCTGCATGCCGCCGACCAACGCCTACGTCCTGGCCCGCTGCGACCGTGACGGCCGCAACCTCTACCTCGTCTCCGCCAACAACGAGCCCGACTACCTGCCCTCGGTGATGAACGACGGCCGCGTGATCTACACCCGCTGGGAGTATACCGACAAGCCGCTGTGGCGGGCGCAGGGCCTGTGGACGATCAACCCCGACGGCACCCAGGTGAGTACCTTCTGGGGTAACCAGAGCGTCTGGCCCGACCTCATGAAAGATGCCCGCAGTATCCCCGGCAGCCGGCGCGTCATGTTCACCGGCAGCGCGCACCACAACTGGTTCGCTGGCTGTATCGGCATCGTCGATCCCGACGGCGGCTACAACTTCCCGGCGGGACTGACCAAGGTGACCGTGGACCAGGTCTGGCCCGAGAGCGGCAATGGCCCGAGTGACCCGGTCGAGTCATCCCGCTACCACGCGAGCGGCGACTATGCCGGCTACTACTCGCCTTACCCTCTGAGTGCGACCGACTTCCTGGTTTCGGCCGAGCGTGCCGGCAAGTTCGTGCTCTACCTGATGGATGTTGACGGCAACCGCGAGTTGATCTATGAGGGGACGCACAACATCCTGCACGCCATGCCGCTCAAACCGCGGCCCACGCCCCCGGTCCTGGCCGAGCGCGTGACCTGGCCCAGCCCCCAGGACCGCCTGCAGCCGGAGTCCGGCGTCTTCTACAGCGGCAATGTCTACCAGGGCGCACCGCCGGAACTGCGCGACAAGGCCCGCTTCCTGCGCGTGCTGGCCATCGATCCCAAGACCTACACCTACTGGTACAAGCGGCCCTACCTGTCCACCGGACCGGTGGTTTCCGCCGTCCAGTCCGAGGGCGTCAAGCGCCTGCTGGGGACGGTGCCGATCGAGGCGGACGGCTCGCTCGCCTTCACGGCTCCGCCCGGCACCGCACTGCACTTCCAACTGCTTGACGAGCGCGGCCTGGCCTTGCAGACGATGCGTAGCTTCGTCGGCCTGATGCCAGGCGAACGGCGGGGCTGCACCGGCTGCCATGAGAGTCATAGCCGCGCCCCGGTGAACCCCGCGCCGATGCAGGCCGCCCTGGCAGCGCCGCCGGCGATCACGCCTCCGCCGTGGCCGGATGTCACCGTCAGCTACCCGCGCTATGTCCAGCCGGTACTGGATCAGTACTGCGGCACGTGCCACCAGGGCGAAGGCAAGGCGCGGGCTACGTTCGACATGACCTTACGGCCCAGCGAGCCGATCTTCCCCGAGCCCTACCAAACCCTGATCGGCCGGCCCAGTTGGGGCGCGCCCTACAACGCCCCGGCGAACCCGCCGCCAGGGTTCGGCTTTGCCGATACCATCCTGGTCGAGGCCTACAGCACCCTCGATCCGGCGGCCTATGTGACGCCGAAACCGCTGACCCGCCTCTCCTACCGCAGCCGGTTGATCGAACGCGCCTCCAGCGGCAAACACCACGATGTCAAGGTCGACCCGATCAGCCTGCAGCGGCTCATCGTCTGGGTCGATGCGATGTGCCCATACCAGGGCGACGAAGAGGTCCGAGCCGAGGATGATCCGGTCTTCCAGGGGGTCGACTGGCTGGCCATCCGGCCGCTGGTCAAGACGGCCCCGGTGATCGTGCGTCCCGGCCCCCTGGAAGAGCCCTAACCGCGCCGGCTACGGCGGAGGTCCGCGCGCGATGGCAAACACCCCCAGGGAGTGGCTCCGGCGCCTGCGCCCGCAAGGCATCTTCTGGCCCTTGTCGGCCTGGTATAACTCCGTCAGTCAGACCAGCGCTTTCCGGCGGCACTATGACCTGGTGGCCGACGAGGTCGCCGCGCAGGTGCAGGGCGGCCGCATCCTCGACATCGGCACCGGTCCGGGATGGCTGCTCACGGCACTCCGCCAGAGACTCCCCACGGCCACGCTCGTCGGCATGGACATCGCGCCGGCGATGGTGGCCACGGCCACGCGCAACCTCGCCGATACCCCCGGCGTGGAACTGCACCTTGCCGGGGCCGGCATCCTGCCTTTTCCCGACGCCTCCTTCGACCTCGTCGTGTCCACGCTCTCGATGCACCACTGGAAGGATCTGACCCTCTGTCTCAACGAGATCTGGCGGGTACTGAAGGACGGGCAGTGCGTGCTGATCTACGACCTGGTACGCCGCCTGCCGCCCGCCGTCAGCACCGAGGTGCGACGCCAGTTCGGCGGCTTCCGCTTCGGCCTCCTCTGGCTGCATTCGTTCGATGAGCCCTTCCTCAACCCCGAAGAGATGCGGGACCTCGCCCCACAAACACGCTTCGGCAGCGGCCAGACGCACTTCACGGGGGCCATGTGCTGCCTGGTCCTGCGAAAAGCACCGGCCTTGCCGGATTGATGGGACCGTTCGCCATGACACTGCTTGGCCTGACTGCAGGACGCTCCACGCGGCTGGTCGCAGCGATGCTGGCCCTGACCCTGGGCAGCGCCGCCGAGCCCACCTGGAAAGCCCCCGCGGTGACCTTGGCGGCCACCCGCCCCTATCCGCGCATCGCCTGCACCGCGACGGAACGGGACCGACTGCGCAGCGCCTGGGCCGGGACGGGACCCACCCACGACGTGGTCGCGGCCGTGGTCCAGCGCGCCGACGCGGCGCTGGCCAAGCCACCCGACTTCCCGCCGCGGGGCGGGCAGCACAACCAGTGGTACCAGTGCGAACGCTGCCAGGTCGCCCTGCAGACCGTCGACGCCACGCACCACAAGTGCCCGCTCTGCAACACGATCTACTCCGGTCCGCCCTATGACGATGTCCTCTTCACCGCCCGGCATCAGGTCCTGCTCCAAGGGCTGCTCGATGCCGCCTGGGCCGCTGCCATCACCGACGACCCCAAGTACGCAGCCCACGCCAGGGCTATCCTGCTCGGTTACGCCGAGCGCTACCAAGCCTACCCCTACCACGCCAACACCACCTGGAACCTGGCCTGGCGCTGGATCTCGGGCGGACACCTCTTCGAGCAGACGCTCGGCGAAGCCTGGGCCCTCTGTACCTACATCGCCCCCGCCTATGACCTCGTCCACGAACAGGCGCTCCTCACCCCGGATGACCACCAGCGCCTCCGCGTGGGACTCCTCCTACCCATGCTCGAGACCATCGACAAGTACAAGGCCGGCGTCAACAACTGGCAGAGCTGGCACAATGCCGCCATGTTCAGTGCGGGCGCGGTGCTCGGCGAGGTGGCCTGGATGCGCAAAGCCGTGTTCGGCGGACCAGACTCGCCGCTGGACCAACTCATCGGCCAAGCCGCCAATGTCGAGGCCAAGGGACTGCACCAAGCGGGCAATGGCTTCCTCTTCCAGATGCAGCATTCGGTAACCCCCGACGGCATGTGGTACGAGAATAGCTGGGGGTACCACTTCTACGCCCTGCAAGCGCTGGCTAACCTGGTTGAGGCGGCCCGCCGGCTCGATATCGACCTCTGGCCGACGCCGCGCTTCCAGAGCCTGTTCACCCTGCCAGCGCGCTACGCCCTGCCCGATGGCACCCTGCCACGCTTCGGCGACGACGTCAGCAGTTCAGCCAGGGGCCATGCCGACCTGTTCGAGCCCGCCTACGCGGCCAGCGCCGACCCGGCCCTGCTGCCGCTGCTAGCCGCCACACCCACCTGGGAGAGCGTGCTCTACGGCCGCAACGCGGCAGCGGGCGCGGCAACGCCAACCCTCAACAGCGAGGTCTTCACGGGCGCCGGCCACGCCATCCTGCGTACCTCCGGGCCGGCAGCCTTGACCAGCGCCTTCGCCTTTGGGGAGTATGGGGGCTACCACGGCCACCTCGACAAGCTGTCCTTCGTCCTTTTCGGCTACGGCCAGGAACTCGGTGTCGACCCCGGCCGGGCACGAAGCCAGGCCTACCGGCTGCCGATCCACGCGCTGTGGTACAAAGCCACGCTGGCCCACAACACCGTGCTCGTCGATGGCCAGTCCCAGCAAGGTGTCGCCGCCCGCCTGACCCTGTTCTCGGCGACCCCCGTCCTGGCGGTCGCCGCCGCCGAGTGTGACCAGGCCTACCCCGGAGTCCTCCACCGCCGCGTGCTGCTGCAGACCGAGCGTTACCTGCTGATCGTCGATGAACTGACCGCCGACACCAGCCGCCGCTTCGACTGGCTCTACCACAACCGCGGCGAGCAGATCGACGACTCCGTCGCGACAACGGGGACCGACCTCAAGGGACGCTTCGCCGGCAGTGAGTTCATCCAGGACGCCAGGGAGGGCCGCACCGCCGACCCGGTACGCCTGGCCTTCACCGCGGCGCCCATCACCGTCCACCTGACCATGGCCGGCGCACCGGCGACGACGGTCACCACCGGTACCGGCGTCGGCGCCAGCGTCACCGAACGCGTACCGCTGGCGCTGGTGACGCGGGCGGGCAACCGCACACACTTCGTCGCCCTGATCGAACCGGTCACTGCCGGCCAGCCGGCGCAGACCCGTGACCTCAGCGTCCGCGAAGACGACGGCGCCATGGCAGTCAGCCTGAGCGCTGGCAACGACAGTGATGCATTCCGCATCGCCTGGGGGAAACAGCTCGAAGCGACCCTCGGCGGCCAGGCGCCGGTGATCTTGCCGTTCTATACAAAGTGATAGTAAGGGTTTACGTGTGGCACCTGGGAGACACGCCCAAGCGTGGACTCTGAACCGGCAACCCTTGCAGCCTCGCCTCCGCATTCCCGGCGCCAGCCGGGGGCTGCGGCCGTAGCCGTGGACGACGCGCCGCCATTGTCCTTGACCGCGACCGGCGGCCGGCTACCTTGAGGTCCCAGGGCGCGGCGCCGCCGCCGTGATCGCCGGCCCAGGCCGGAACGCGAGGGACCTCGTCATGTACCTGCTGCCTGTGGTGCTGTTCAGTGCCGTGATTCTCGGGCTGGCCTATCGCTGGTACGGCGGCCTGCTCTGTCGCCTCCTGCGGCTGGACCCCAAGGCCAGGACGCCGGCCATCGAGATGCGCGACGACGTCGACTACGTGCCCATCGAACCGAAGTTCCTTTTTGGCCAGCACTTCTCTGCCATCGCCGCCGCCGGCCCCATCGTCGGTCCCATCCTGGCGGGCGTGATGTTCGGCTGGGTTCCGGCGCTGGTCTGGATTGTGGTCGGCTCGATCTTCATCGGTGGCATCCATGACCTGGGGTCGCTGGTGGCCTCGGTGCGCCATCGCGCCCGCTCCATCGCCGAGGTCGTGCGCGAGCACATGAACCAGCGCTCATACGTGCTCTTCCTCATCTTCATCTGGATCACCTTGGTGTACATCATCGTGGCCTTCACCGACATTGTGGCGTCATCGTTCGTCGGCCGCCAGACCCTGGAGGACGGCACCGTGATCTCCGGCGGCGGCATCGCCACCTCATCGTTGCTCTACCTCCTGCTGCCGCTCGTCATGGGACTGCTGCTACGCTATACGAAGCTCACCCTGGGCTGGGCCACGCTGATCTTCCTGCCGCTGGTAGGCGTCGCCATCTGGGCCGGCCCGCTGGCCCCCTTCGACCTGGCCGCCTTGCTGGGCGTCTCCGACGGCGAGGCGACCCGCATCTGGGACGTGATCCTGCTGGCCTACTGCGTGCTCGCCTCCGTCGTGCCGATGTGGCTGCTGCTGCAACCGCGCGGCCATCTGGGCGGCTACTTCCTGATCATCGCGCTGGCCGGCGGCGCCCTGGGCATCGTCTTCGGGGGCAAGCCGATCCTGTATCCGGCATTCGTCGGCTGGACCACCCCCAAAGGCGAAGCGCTGTTTCCCATCCTCTTCATCACCATCGCTTGCGGGGCCTGTTCCGGCTTCCATGCACTGGTGGCCTCGGGCACTACCTCGCGCCAACTCCGCCGCGAGACCGATGCCAAGGTCGTCGGCTACGGCGCCATGCTCATGGAGGCGATGGTGGCCGTGGTCTCGCTGTGCTGCGTAATGATGCTGGCGCCCGACCACCCCGCCGTGGCCGGCGGCCAGCCCAAGGCGAACCTGATCTACGGCCTGGGCATGGGGAGCTTCCTGCACGTTCTGCATGTGCCGGTCGCCTTCGCGGTCTCCTTCGCCCTGCTGGCGTTCACCACCTTCGTCTATGACACCCTCGATGTGGGAACCCGCCTGGGGCGCTACATCCTGCAGGAACTCACCGGCTGGCACGGTCAGGCCGGCCGCTGGCTCGCCACCCTGATCACCACGGCGACACCCCTGTTCTTCGTCGTCCAGAAACTCGAGGACGCCGCCGGGAAACCGATCCCCGCCTGGCGCATGTTCTGGCCGCTCTTCGGCGCCTGCAACCAACTCCTGGCGGCACTGGCGCTGCTGGGTGTCACCGTCTGGCTCTACCGCACCCGCCGCGCCCTCTGGGTCTGGCCGGTGGCCGGGCTCCCGGCCGTGTGGATGTACAGCGTCAGCATGTGGGCCCTCTACCGCTTCATCCGCCAGGGCTTCTTCACAACGGCCGGCGCCTTCAAGGGACTCACGACCAGCCCCGTCCCGTGGGTGGCGCTGATCCTGATCCTGCTGGCCCTGCTGCTGCTGCTTGAGGCCATCCGTGCCTTCTGCAGCCCCGCCGCCGCGCCGCCACCCGCCGCCGCCTGACGGTCGCCCGCGGGCAGCCAGAAGGCAAGCGTCTCCGGCTCTCCGGTCTGCCACGGGCGCCAGTACGGTTTCGCGAAAACGGCGCTGGGCTCCTTGGCGTTTTCGCGAAAGCGGCGCCGGGCCACCCTTGGCGTTTTCGCGAAAGCGGCGCTGGGCTCTTTGGTGTTTTCGCGAAAGCGGCGCCGGGCCACCCTTGGCGTTTTCGCGAAAGCGGCGCTGGGCCACCCTTGGTGTTTTCGCGGAAGCAGTTTTTGGGCTCCTTGGCGTTTTCGCGAAACCCGAGGGCTCGCCTTGCGGTGGCTGCGTCCGCGGGTGTACAGTGCTGGGCCGTTCAGCGTGAGCGCACACCTAGCTGCAGAGGGGGGCCTGGCCATGTCGCGAGTTCTGGCGTTGGGGTTGCTGGCAGTCTCCGCCCTGCTCGGGGGCGCGGAGCAGGTGATCTGGCAGATCGGCAAGGCGGATGGCGACTACGCCGAGTTCGCCATGCCCGGGAACTACTCCGCCTACGCGGCCGCCTTTGGCGCCAAGGCGCCGGTGTTCGAGATCGGCCGCAGCGACCCGGCGCGCGACTGGCCCTTCATCCAACCGGGGCCGGCAGATGCCTGGGCCCCCAACGGCGGTCAGCCGTGGACACTCCGCTTCACGCTGCCCGGCGAGCCGCGAGGCATCTGGACGCTGCGCCTGGATTTCGTCGATGTCCATCAGGGCCAGCCACCGCGCTACACGATCTCGTTGGGCGAGCGTACGGGCACCTTCGCCCTCACCCCCGGGGCCGGCGATGGGTCGCTTGGCAACGCCCGCCTGGGCCGGCCGCAGCACCTCGAACTGACCTTTCCCGCGGCCTTTCTCCAGGCCGGCCTCAATGAGATCCGCCTGGCCTGCAGCGATGGCTCCTGGGTGCAGTTCGACGCACTCGCGCTGCGCAACGACCCCGACGCGCAACTGCCGCCGCCGGCCATTCAGAAGCTCACCGCCACCGCGACCCCCTTCTTTGTGCGTCGCGACGGGCGCGTCGGCCGGACGGTGGACATCGCGCTGACGCTGTCCTCGCCGGTGGCCGAGGCGTCACTGGTAGTCGAAGCCGCCGGCGAGCGCAGCGAACCGCGCCTGGAGCGGCCCTCCGCCTTCTTCGGCACGCTCGCCGCCGAGGCGGTGGTGCCCGTCTCCGCCGAGCCCTTCGACGTGCAGGTCACGGCGATCCTGGGCACGCAGCGCGAAACGACCACCGTCCGCGTCCTGCCGCAGCGCCAGTGGCGCATCTTCGTCGCCCCCAGCGCGCATACCGATATCGGCTACACCGACCTGCAGCCGAACTGTGCCGAGCGCCACGATCAGAATACCGATGCGGCGTTGCGGCTGCTGTCGGAGTTCCCGGACTTCCGCTGGAACCTCGAGGTGGCCTGGCAAGCAGAGAACTACCTGCAGACGCGCAGCCCGCAGCAGGTGGCCGACTTCGTGCGCTACGCCAAAGAGGGCCGGCTGGGGGTGCAGGCCCTCTACGCCAACATCCTGACCGGCCTGTGCTCGCCCGAGGAGGCCTGCCGGCTGACGGCGTACGCGTACGGCCTCAAGCGTCAGTACGGCATCCCCTACCGCAGCGCCATGATCAGCGATGTGCCGACCCAGGAGGCCACGCTGCCGACGCTGCTGGCCGGCGCCGGCATCCGCTACCTCAGCAGCGGCATCAACAACGAGCGCGCCTTCACCTTCACGCCCCTGCAGAGCCGCGGCCCGTGCTGGTGGGAGGGCCCGGACGGCAGCCGCGTGCTGATGCTCTACATGCCCGGTTACGCCCAGGCCTCCGGCTGGGGGCTGGACCACAGTGTCGCCCTGGCCCGGCCCCGGGTTCTGGGGGCGCTGGCCGGCTACGAGGCCCGCACGGACTACCCCTACGATGCCGTCTTCCTGCATGGCGCCGTGAGCGACAACTGCGCCCTCAATGCCAAACTCGCCGCCGTCGCCCAGGAGTGGAACCAGCGCTACGAGTTCCCGCAGATCATCCTCTGCCACAACGCTGACTTCTTCGAGTACATCGAGAAGCAGTACGGCGAGCGCCTGCCGGTGGTCCGCGGCAGCGCCGGCACCTACTGGGAGGATGGGGCCGGCTCGTCGGCACGCGAGACCGCCCTCAACCGCAACGCCCACGAGGCGGTGGCCAACGGCGAGCAGATGCTGGCGCTGGCGGCCCGGCTCGATAAGGCGACGCCCGTGGACACGGCGGCCATCGGCAAGGTCTGGCGCAACTGCATGCTCTACGATGAACACACCTGGGGCGCACACTGCTCCATCAGCCAGCCGGAAAGCGAGTTCACCCAGGCGCAGTGGAAGATCAAGGCCCAGTTTGCCGTGGATGCCGCCGCCGGGGCGACGCAGGTGCTCGAACAGGGCTCCCGGGCCCTGGCCGCCCTGGTCCGCAGCCCGGGGCCGGCCGTGATCGTGCTCAACCCCTCGAGCTGGCCGCGGACGGACGTGGTCCAGGTCCGGCTGCCGGACGGGATGGCGGTGGCCGACGCGAGCCTGCCCGCCTACCGTTCGCCGCAGGGCGATACCTACCTGCTGGTCAAGGACGTCCCCGCCTGCGGCTACCGCTCCCTCGCGCTGACCGCGGCGGCGACCGTGCCGGCGACCTTCGAACCGGCGCCGGGCAACGTCATCGAGAGCCGCTTCTACCGGATCGAGTTCGCACCCGACAGCGGTGCCATCGTCAGCATCCGCGACAAGGACCTCAACCGCGAGTTGGTCGATGCCCAGGCGCCGTACCGCCTGAATCAGTACGTCTACGTGGCCGGCGGCGAGGGCACCCGCATCGTGACCAACCCCGGCAGCCCGGAGCCGACCCTGAAGATCGGCACCTCGGGGAACGCCACCCTCCGCCGCCTCCGCCGCCCCGGCCTGGGCGAGTTGATGCAAGTCGAAGCCTCGGGCCCCTTTGCCCCGAAGATCGCCACCACGGTCTGCGTCTGGGACGAGATCAAGCGCATCGACATCGACAACCAACTCACCAAGGAGCTGACCTACGCCAAGGAAGGGGTCTACTTCGCCTTCCCCTTCGCCGCGGCGGCACCGACGATCCGCTACGAGGTGCCGGCCGGCATTGTCAATGCCAACACCGACATGCTCCCCGGCGCCTGCCTGGACTGGTTCACGGTGCAGCACTTCGTCGATGTCAGTGCCGCGGACGTCGCGGTCACCTGGGCCACGCCCGACGCCCCCCTGGTCTGTTTCCAGGACGTCAACCGCGGCCGCTGGCAGACCGAGTTGCCAATGGTTAACGGCCATGTCTACGCCTACGTGATGAACAACTACTGGCACACCAACTACCTCGCCGGCCAGGGCGGCGAAACCCGCTTCCGCTTTGCCATCACCAGCCGTGAACGGACCGACAGCGTGGCCGCGGCGCGCTTCGGCTGGAGCGCCTCGACGCCGCTGCTGGCCGTGCCCGTGCTCCAGCCCAACCCGACGGCGCCCCTGCTCGACGCGAGCGGCAGCCTGATCACAGTGGCCGAGCCCAACGTCATCGTCATCGGCGTCAAACAGGCCGACGCCGGACAGGCGCTGATCGTGCGCCTGTGGGAGGTCAGCGGCCAGGCGACCACGGCCCGCCTGCGTCTCGACCCGCACCTGCCGGCGACGCAGGCCACAGCCTGCAGTCTGGTCGAGGAGGCCCAGCAGCCCCTGACCATCACCGACGGCACGATCGCGGTACCCCTCCGAGCTCACGGCCTGGCGACGGTGCGGGTGGAGTGAAGCGGCGCTGCCCGCCGAGCCTTGGCCGCCGAGACTTGCGCGGGTGGGTTTTCTGGCTACGGTTAGGTGGACACACCGGTGACGCGGCGGCGCCGCCGGACAGACCTGCCGGTTGTCGGGAGAGAGCCACTGGCTGAGGGAGGCGTTCACCATGCCGATGCGTTCTTGCTCTGTCACCACGGTCCGGATCCTGCCGGTGCTACTGACCTGGGTGGCGCTGGCCCTGCACGGCCAGGAGGCTCTGAGTACGGCCTTCTCCTACCAGGGGCAGCTCAAGCTGGAAGGGGCGCCAGTCAACGGCGCCTGCGATTTCCGCTTCCGGCTGTGGGACGCCGAGACCGACGGCCTGCAGGTCGGCCCGACCCAGACGGCCCCCGCCCTGCCCGTCGCGGGCGGACTGTTCGCGCTGGCCCTGGACTTCGGTGGCGTCTTCGCCGGTCAGCAGCTCTGGCTGGAGACCGAGGTGGCCCATCCGGCCGGGACGGGCGCCTGGGTCACGCTGGCGCCGCGGCAGGCGCTCCTGACCGCGCCGCAGGCGCTGTTCGCGCTGGGCGCGCCGTGGTCAGGCCTGAGTTCTCGGCCGGCGTTGCTGGGCAGTCTGGATGGGGTCAGCAACGACGGTGGCAATGTGGACCTGGTGGCCGGACCGAATGTCACCATCGAGCCCGACCCCACCGGCAAGCGCATCACCATCTCGGCCACGGGCACGACGTACGCGGCCGGTGCGGGGCTGGCCCTGGCCGGCACGGTGTTCAGTGCCGACTTCACGGCGGTGGCGCATGCCGTGCACGCGCATGCGGCGGCCGAACTCAGCAGCGGCGTCCTCGATGACGCCCGCCTCCCCGCCGCCATCGCGCGGGACGCAGAAGTCGTCGGCCTGGTGCTGGCGGCCGATGGGGCGGGCAGCGGCCTGGACGCGGATCTGCTGGACGGGCAGCACGCTGCCGCGTTCGCCGTCGCCGCGCACCTGCACGACGAGCGCTACTACACCGAGACCGAGCTGTCGGCCGGCGGCGGCGGGGGACAGGTGCACTGGACCAACCTCGTCAGCGTTCCGGCCGGCCTGGTCGACGGCAGCGCCTTCGACGCGCGCTTCCTCAACGAGGGCCAGGCCGGCGCCATCGGCAACGCGATGCTGGCCGCCGACGCGGTCACCGGCGACAAGATCGCCGATGCCGCCATTGGCCTGGCCGACCTGGGACGGAACGGCGCGTCGGACGGGCAGATCCTGAAGTGGAACGACGCGGCCAACGCCTGGGTCCTGGCGGCGGACGAGCATGGCGCCGCGGGCACGACCTACTCGGCGGGTGCCGGACTGGCCCTGGCCGGCACCGTCTTCAGTGCCGATTTCGGCGCGGTGGCGCATGCGGCGCACGCACATGCGGCCGCGGACCTCAGCACCGGCGTCTTCGACGACGCTCGCATCCCAGCCGCGGTGGCGCGCGACGCCGAGGTGCTGGGCCTGGTGCTGGCCGCTGACGGCAGCGGCAGCGGCGTGGACGCCGACCTGCTGGACGGCGTGCACGCCGGCGCCTTCGTGACGCCCGCGCTGCTGAGCGACGGCAACCCCGCCACCGCGCCGGTCGGCTGGACCGACCTCCAGGGCGTCCCGGCCGGCTTCGCCGATGGCCTCGACAACGACGCCCTGGCCGGGCTCGCCGCGGCGGCCGGGCAGGTGGCCAAGTGGAATGGTGCCGCCTGGGCGCCGGCCGCCGACAACGACACCACCTACAGTGCTGGCGCCGGCCTGACCCTGACCGGCACCGTCCTCAGTGCCGATTTCGGCGCGCTGGCGCATGCGGTGCACGCACACGTGGCGACAGACCTCAGCAGCGGCGTCCTCGACGACGCCCGGATTCCGGGTGCCATCGCCCGCGACGTCGAGATCATGCCGACCGTTCTGGCCGGCGATGGCGCCAGCAGCGGCCTCGATGCCGATCTGCTGGATGGCGCGCATGCCAGCGCCTTCGTGACGCCCGCGCTGCTGATTGACGGCAACCCGGCCACCGCGCCGGTCGGCTGGGCCGATCTGCAGGGGCTGCCGGCCGGGTTCGGCGATGGCATCGACAACGATGCCCTGGCCGGGCTCGCCGCCGCGGCCGGGCAGGTGGCCAAGTGGAATGGTACCGCCTGGGCGGCGGCGGCGGACAACGACGCCGGCGGCGACATCACCGGGGTCACGGCCGGCAGCGGCCTGAGTGGCGGCGGCGAGTCCGGCAGTGCGACGCTGCACGTCGGCGCGGGCACCGGCATCAGCGTCACGGCCGACACCGTTGCCCTGGCTGCCGCCTATGCCGACGGCAGCGCCTTCGACGCGCGCTTTGTCAACGAGAGCCAGGCCGATGCCATCACCGTCGCCATGATCGCCCCGGAGGTGCTCAGCAGCCTCGATGGGGTCACCAACGACGGCGGCAATCTCGACCTGGTGGCTGGCGCCGGGATCACCATCACCCCGGACGACGCAGGCAACACCATCACCATCGCCGTTACGCCCGTGCCCGGCTCGGGCTGGAGCCTGACCGGCAATAGCGGCACGGACCCGACGACGCAGTTCCTCGGCACCACCGACAACCAGCCGCTGGAACTGCGGGTCAATGGCGCGCGGGTGCTGCGCATCGAGGGCAACGCGGGATCGACAAACGGTCCGAACTGGATCGGCGGGTACTCGGGGAACAGCGTCGTTGCCGATGTGGTCGGGGCGGTGGTCGCGGGTGGGGGAGTGTACCACGGCACCCCGGTTCCGAACCAGGTCGCCGACGATTTCGGCGTGGTCGGCGGCGGCATGGGCAACCTGGCAGGGGACCCGGGGACGGCCCTGTCCCGCTTTGCCACGGTGGCAGGTGGATCAGGAAATGAGGCGACGGGCATCGGCGCGACGGTCGGCGGCGGCGGCGGCAACAAGGCCGCAGGCTCACGCGCTACCGTACCGGGCGGTCTCTTGAACGAGGCCACCGGCGACTACAGCTTCGCGGCCGGACGCCGCGCCAAGGCAACCCAACCAGGCCAGTTCGTGTGGGCGGATTCGAGCGACACGGATTTCGCACCTGGCGACGCTGACTCATTCAACATCCGCGCGGCGAATGGGGTTTGGGTCCTGGCCGCGAACAGCATGAGCGCGGTGCAGTTCACGAACCTTGGCACCGGTAACGGGATTACGGTCGCCGCCCAGACGTCGGCCGGGCTCAGCCAGGCTGCCGTTTACGTCTACAACGACGGCAACAGCCCCGCGATCCACGCGGAAAGCACCGGTGGTCCGGCTGCCTATCTGGACGGCAACGTCACGGTCACCGGTACGCTCAGCGCGGCTAGCCTCGTGGCCGAGCGCACGGCCAGTGACTTCGCGGCGACGGTCACCAACAACGGCAGCGGTGACGGGATCCGCGCCTACGCCCATGCCTCCAGTGGCCTGGCCTATGCGGCGGTGTACGCCATCAACGGGGGCACCAGCCCCGCACTCTACGCGTCCAGCACCGGGGGGCTCGCTGCCCACCTGGCCGGCAACGTCACGGTCACGAGCAACCTCCAGGTCAACGGGACCCTCACCAAGGGCGCGGGATCCTTCAAGATCGACCACCCGCTGGACCCGGCGAACAAGACTCTGTCGCACAGCTTCGTCGAGAGCCCCGATATGATGAATGTCTACAACGGTAACGCGGTGCTCGACGCCAAGGGCGAGGCCTGGGTCGAGCTGCCGGCCTGGGTCGAGACCCTGAACCGTGACTTCCGCTATCAGCTTACGGCGATCGGCGGCCCCGGGCCGAATCTGCACATTGCCGACAAGGTGAAGGGCAACCGCTTCAGGATCGCCGGCGGCACGCCTGGGTTGGAGGTCTCCTGGCAGGTCACCGGCATCCGCCAGGACGGCTACGCCAAGCTGCACCCGATTGTGGTCGAAGAGGACAAACCGGCAGCCGAGCGCGGCACCTATCTCTGCCCGGAAGCGTTTGCCGGGAAGCGCTGAGGCGTTGGCGGGAAGGCGGAGGTGACGAGTATGGACAGGCACAGAAACCCGATTGCCGCGTTACGCCCGCTGCACTCCTGGCTGGCGTTGGCGACGGCGCTGGCCGTCCTGCCGGCGTGGTCGTTGCGCGCCCAGAGCGGCGGCGACTATGACCTGACCTGGAACCGTGCCGGCGGCGGCACGGCCGCGCCGGCCGCCGCCGGCGGCTTCGAACTGAACAGCAGCGTCGGCCAGTCGGCGGCTGGCTTCCTGGCTGACGCCAACGGGGATCTGGCGTTGACCGAGGGCTTCGGCGCCATCTACGCGGTGCAGACATTCAGCCTCGAGTTACGCCTGGGGTGGAACCTGATCTCGGTGCCGCTGTACCCGCTGGACCCGAACCTGACCGAGGTCCTGCCGGCGGGAGTACGCGGGCCACTCTGGGAGTTCGCGACAGGGGGCTACCAGCCCGTGCTGCGAGCCGAGCCGATGCAGGGCTACTGGGTCTGGTCGGGCCGGGCGGCCTCGCGGATCGTCCAGGGCGTGCCGGTCGAGGCGCCGGTGCGCGCCCTGGATCCCGGCTGGAATCTGGTGGGGCCGACGGGACTGCCGCCCTACGCGGCCCTGGACCTGCCGCTGGACACGACTCCGGCCGGAGCCCTCGCCGGCCCGACCTGGGGCTGGGATCCGCGCCTTATGGCCTCGTTCGGCGCCGGGCGGGCGCTCGCGCCGGGCCGCGCGTACTGGGTCTATGCAAGCGCCCCAGCCCGTATCCGCCTCGGCCCGTAACGTCCAGGCGCTTTCGCGAAAACGGCTCAACGGGAGACGGCTGTGCGGATGGCTCCGAAGCTGCGTTTCGTGGCTTGCTCGGTGATCCTCGCCCTGTGCCTCATGATGAGCAGCGGGTGGGGCCAGGACGCGGACCGCGCACCGGCTACAGCCTCACTGCGCTGCCTGCAGCGCTGGGACTTCGAGGACGGCCTGCAAGGCTGGGGCAAGTGGTCGAACCAGGCGATGGCGCAGGAGGTGCGGACGGACAACGTCTACTCTGGCCAGCGGGCGCTCTGGGGACGAGTGGATGACGCCGGCGCCTGCATGGTGCATCTGCTGCAGGGGTTGGATATCCCCATCGCCGGGACGCAGTTGCGCGTCCGCTACTTCGTGCCGGCGGCGGCGGAGTTCGGCTTCTGCACGGTGAATCTGCGGACCCACGAGCACGGGGAACAAGCGAACCCGCAGTTCCAGGTCGCCCTGGGGCTGACCAAGGGGCGCTGGGACGTGCTGGAGCTGCCCTTTGCGGACTTCTTCGGTTACGCCGAACGCGCCTTCGGCAGCTTCCGCGTACGCACCTTCGAGATTGCCACCACCGGCCGCGGGGAGATCTGGCTGGACGCTGTGGAGGTGCTGCAGGACCCCGCCGCCGCCGGGGCCCCGGAACGGGTGCCGGCGGTCATCTGGATCGCCGGCGAGGATCCGCAACAGGCGACGGGTGGCTCCCGTGCGAGTTTCCGCAAGGGCTTCGACCTGCCGGCCGTGCCACGCACGGCCTGGCTGCAGGCGGCAGGCGACGACGAGGCGACGGTCTTCGTCAACGGCACCGAAGTCGGGAAGGCGGGCCGGGACGTGGCCGAGTTCGATGTGGCCAGCCTCCTGCGCCCGGGGCGGAACGTGGTGGCGCTCGCTGTCCTCAACCATGGCACCGCGCCGAACCCGGCCGGCGCGGCGGCGGTGCTGGGGTGGGGCGACCTGGCGCTCGACGAGGAGGTGCTGGTCAGCGACACCTCGTGGCGGTGCTCGCGCGCAAGTCCCGAGGGCTGGACGACGGCGACGTTCGATGACAGCACCTGGGAGCCGGCGGTGGCGCAGGCAAAGGTCCCCGCACCCCCGGCCGGGATCCTGGACATCTACCCCCTGCGGCGACCGCTGGATCGCCGTTTGCCGGAGCTGGTTGTGGAAGTGGACCCGCAGGCGGGTGTGCTGCGCGGCGTGCTGAAACCGCGCCGGCCCCTGCCGGCGTCCACGCCGTTCCATGCGACCCTGTCAACGCTGAGTGCCGAGATGGCCGCAACCGTGGTCGCCGAGCTGGACGGGGCGCTGCCGGGCGGGACTTCCGAGCAGCGGCTGGAGCTCTTCTCCGCCCCACGCCGCGGGGGCGCCCACCTGCTGACGTTTCGTTTCCCGGAACTCAAGGCGAGCGTCGAGATGGTGGTCTGGCTGCCAGCAACGCCAGAGCTGCAGTCGGAGCGCCCGACGCTCAGCCGGGGTGAAGCAACGGGCACCTTCCACACCCAGAAGATCGGTGGCCGCTGGTGGCTGGTGGACCCAGGCGGAGACCTGTTCTTCAGCACGGCCTGCAACGCCGTGATGCACGAGGGCTACTACTCGCGCCACTACAGCCGCTGGGTCGCGGACCACTACGCCGACCCGGCGACCTGGCGGGAGGTCGCACTGTCACGCCTGCTGGGCTGGGGGTTCAACACCGACGACGGGCTGCTGGCCGGCGCCGAGCCTGTCCGCCGCCCCAACGTCCCCTACTTCGCGGGCTGGAACCTGCTGTGGGCGGGACCGTGGCTGCAGGGCCCCAACGGGGAGCGCACGCAGTTCCCGGATGTGTTCGACCCCGACTGGCAGCGCGGCGCCGAGGCGCGGGTCATCGAGGTGACCAGCCGGTTCCGGGATGACCCGCTGCTGATCGGCTATTGGACCGACAACGAGATCCAGATGCACGACCCCCTGTCGCCCGGACAGGGGGTGATGGACCGCTTCTGGTCGCCGGGCTGCCAGGCCGAGATCAGCCGCTGGCTGCGGGAACGCTACCACGACGACATCGCCGCCCTCAACGCGCGCTGGTCGTCCGGCCACCATACCTACGCCTACGGAGGCTTCGGCGACATCGCGACGGACAAGCCGACCATCCGCGGCCCCAACGACCCGGTGGCGCCTGACCTGATGGCCTTCGTGCGGCACGTCATCAAGACCTACTGCGACACCTACGTGGCCCTGTGGAAGAAGCACGACCCGCGGCACCTGGTGTGCAGCAACCGCTTCGCGGGGCAGTTCGATACCGACTTCGCCGACCTGCTCAGCGCCTTCGACCTGATCGCCTGCAACAGCTACCCGCGCTCGCGCTGGGGCCAGACCGAGTTCGACCAGGCGCAACTGGACTGGCTAAGGCGGCTGTCGGAGCGCAGCGGTCGGCCGGTCATCGTCTCCGAGTGGGGAACGATGGCGCGCGATACGGGGTTGACCAACGTCTGGGGACGCCTGGACACCCAGGCCCAGCGCGGACAGGCCTACGCGAACGTCCTCGACCAGCTCTGGCAGCAGGACTACGTGGTCGGCGCGCATTGGTTCGGCTGGGGCGATTCCACCGACGCCGAACGGGCCAACTGGGGCCTGGTGGACGCCTTCGACCGACCCTACCTACCCCTGACCACCGCCATGCAGGCGGCCCACCGGCACCTGCAGGACCGGGTCCAAGCCTGGAAGCCCTGACGGCCCCGCAGCCGGGCGGTCCGGTCGATGACAGAGCATCGCCCGGCCCTGCCGGAGCGATGCCTTATGAGCGCGCACCAACTGCGGCCAAGGCGACGCCGACGCGGGCACGGCAGTGGCGCTTGTGGTGCGACCCCAACAGGACTATGTTCATGGTCATGAACCCGATCATGATCAACATCAACGAGGCCAAGACGCATCTCTCCAAGTATGCACGCCGCGTGCGCCGAGGAGAGACCATCATCCTATGCTCACGGAACCGGCCGTTCGCGGAGATCCGGCCCCTGTCAGAGGTCAGCCCCGCGCGGCGCCCGTTCGGCCTGGCCAGGGGACGCCTGGGGCTCCCCGAGGATCTTGGCGCGCCGGATGCTGAGGTGGAGGCCCTCTTTGCCGGTACGGGCCAGCCGTGAGGCTCCTGCTTGACACCTGCGCCCTGCTGTGGTACCTCGACGGCAGCGAGCGGATTCAGCCTGCCCTCAGGGATGTCCTCACCGACGGCCGCAACGACCTCTACAGCAGTGATGTCAGCTTGCTGGAGATGGTCATCAAGTACCAGCTTGGGAAACTCCCGCTGCCGGCGCCGCCGTCACAGCTCATCCCGGCCCTGCGGGACCGTCACGGCATCGAAGCGCTGGCGCTGGACGCCGCCGCGATCCTGGCCTTGGAGCACTTGCCGTTGTTACACCGGGACCCGTTCGACCGGCTGCTGGTCGCCCAGGCCGTGACCCGCCAACTCACGTTGGTCACCCCAGACCCCATGATCAGGCAGTATGACGTCCCCTGCCTGTGGAACCCCTGACGCGCTTGCCGCTGGCAGCGTCGGGCGCCCGTTGGGGCTGGGCCTTGCCTTCGGGTACGCAGAGGCGAGGCCGACCATCCACCAGAGTGTCCTCCGGTCGATCGGGCCCGCGCCTAGTGTGCCGTCCGTCTATTCCGTTGGTCTATGGCGGGCGTCTCTGAACGTCCAACATCGAACACTGAACATCGAACACCGAAGTACCACCGCACGGGCGAGTGTCCTTCTTTCGACGTTGGACGTTGGACGTTCAGTGTTCGATGTTCATGAATAGCACAACGAATCTTGCGGACGTTACACTAGATCACCTCGAGCTCGTCCTTGCTGGGCAGGGCCGGGAAGGGCGCCGTGGGCAGGGTCTGGTACCAGTATGCCACCGAGGCGATGTCGTCCTGCAGGGGCAGGTAGCGACCGCCGTTGCGCCAGCCCAAGGCCTGGATGGTGACGCGCAGATCCTGCTCGAAACGGATCGGGTCGGTGATGTGCCAGCGGTACAGGCCGAAGCGCTGCTGGCTCCGGTAGACCCCGTCGGGCTTGAGCACCTGATGCAGGCCGGTGTAGGGGGTACTGAAGGGCTGGTACTGGTGCGACTCGCCGTTCTCGAAGTTGTACGAACCGCAGAAGTAGTCTTCGGTGCCCGTCCCGCAGATAGTGGGAAACTCGCGGTCGCCGTCCATGAAGAACTTGATCTCGCCTTCGCCCCACCAGCCGGTGTTGTTGACGCCCCAGGCCATGTAGGTGCCGACGTACTGGCCGCGCCCGCGCACCCCGTCGAGGATCGTGTAGTCCTGCTTGTAGGGGAGCGGGTTGGTGCGCCGGAACTGAGCGTGGAAGTAAGCCGCATCCGCGGGGACTTCGGTGAGCGTGTAGTTGACCTGGTAGTAGAGCGTCATGGCCTCCGGAGCGAGGTTGGTCATGGTCATCCGGCAACGCTTGCGGAACGGCATCTCCCAGTAACAATTGAAGGCGCTGCCGGGGTTGACGCAGACAGGCAGGGAGGAGAGCTGGGCGTACTTGCCCCAGCCCATGCAGAAGAAGTCGCCCACCGGACACTCCACCGCGGGCTGCTCCTGGTCGTCCCAGTAGATGCGCAGGATGCTGAAGCGCCAGTTGCCGGCAGGGGTCAGCCAGATCTGCTGAATGGCGCCACTGCCCTCGATGTCGGCCATGACGAAGGTCTGACCCGCCGCAATCGCGACCGACGGCGAGATTTTCCAGCCCTGGCCCAACTCGCGGGCGCAGTTCTTGCCGGTGCCCTCGGTGGCCATCCCCGCTTGGCCCTTGGCCCCGCTGAAGTTCTCCGGGCTGATCGAGCGTGTCTGCGCGCTGGAAAGCTGGCTGAGGTTGCCCAGGTTCATACCAAGACCATTGAACGCCATGCTGCGATCCTCCCGCCTGTTGCTGCCGTGTGCACGCGCCGTGCCGAGCCCAGACCTCGGGTCGGGGCCCGATGCCGTAACATGGCCCGCCCCGGCGCGCGGTCAACACCCCGGCCCACCAGGACTCTTGAACTCGCGGCGGCTGGAGCTACACTCCGCCAACGAGGTACGCCGGTGGCGGCCAATGGAGGTCAGTCCCATGAGGATTCTGCAGACCGCGGTGCGCGTTGTGTCACTGCTGGCGGTGCTGGGTACGAGCGTCGCCCGCGCCCAGGGCGAGGCTCCAGCGCCGGGGCCCAACCTGGCCGCCGACCCCGGTTTTGAGGCGCGCGCCGAAGCGGATCGGCCAGCGGCCTGGTCGGCGCCGGCGCCCGTCTACACGCTGGTGACGGACCGGCCCCGCAGCGGCATGTCCTGCCTGCGCTTTGAGAACCGCGATGCCGGGCGCTATCTGCTCTGTTCGCAAGCGCTGGCGCTGACGCCGGGCAAGCAGTACGAATTCGAGGCCTGGGTGCGCACCGAGGGCGTCACCGGCGAGGACACGGGCGCTACGGTCTGCCTGCAGTGGTCGACGAAGGAGGGCGCCTACATCGGTGGCGACTATCCGGCCGGGGTGAAGGGCACCCAGGGCGAGTGGACGCGCGTGCGGGCCATCACCAGCCCGATCCCGGCGAATGCCGCGGCCTTCGATGTGACGGTCTACGTTCGCCAGGGCATGACCGGCGTGGCCTGGTGGGACGATGTCGCGGTCCGCGAGTACCTGCCGCCGCTGGTCGACGGCATGACCACCGATGCCTACCGTGGCGAGACCGCTGGCGGGCCGGTCGTCGTCCGCGCCGGCCTGCGCCTGCTCGGCCACGACCTGGCGCCGGCCCAGGTCGCCGTGTCGCTGCGGGTGCGCGATGCCGAGGGCCAGACGGTGGCGACGGTAACCCCGGCCCGCGTGCTTCCGGATACCGCCGAGTTCGCGCTCGACGCCACGCCGCTGCGCCCGGGCACCTACGAACTGCAGGTCACCGTGCAGTCGAACGCTGGCCGGGCACAGGGCAGCGCGAGCTGTCGGCTCGTGCGCGTCGAGAAAGCAGTGGCGCGGCGCGCCGTCATCGACCGCCATGGCCGGCTGCTCCTCGACGGCCAGCCGTTCTTCCCCCTCGGCACCTACTGGGGCGGGATCGACCCGGCGCAGCTCGACCTCTACGCACAGTCCGCCTTCAACTGCCTCATGCCTTACGGCGGGGGCACCCGCGAGCAACTCGATCAGTGCCAGGCGCGCGGACTCAAGGTCATCTACAGCGTCAAGGACTATTACGCCGGCATCGAGTCCTGCCCGCCGCAGATCACGGCCGAGGCCGACGAACGACCCGCGCTTGAGGCGAAGGTCAAGGAGGTCGGCGACCACCCGGCCATCATCGCCTGGTACATCAATGACGAGTTGCCGGTCAGCATGATGCCACGGCTCAGTGCCCACCGTGATTGGATGGAGCAACTGGACCCCAGCCGGCCGACCTGGGTCGTGCTCTTCCAGTACACCGAAGTGCGCTCGTACCTGCCCAGCTACGACGTCATCGGCACCGACCCGTACCCCATCCCGACCCTGGCGCCGCGCCGGGCCCTCGACTACACCCGTGACACCGTGGCCGGCTCCTTCAACTGCCGCGCGGTATGGATGGTGCCGCAGATCATGGACTGGGCCGCCTACCGCAAGACCGCCGCCGAGAAGAAGGCCTCGCGACCGCCGACCCTCGCCGAGATGCGCTCGATGGCCTGGCAGTGCATCGCAGCCGGCGCCAATGGCCTGGTGTTCTACTCCTGGTTCGACCTGTGGCGGCTGGACCAGGACCCCGACGTACCGCAGCCCTTCGCGGGCCGCTGGCGGGATATCGCGCAGATGGCGGCCGAGATCAAGGGCCTTTTCCCGGTCCTGCTCGCGGTCGACCCGGTGGCGGCACCGACCCAGGTCGACGCCCCGGATGGGGTCGCCTGGCGCCTCTATGCCAAGGACGGCAAGACCTACCTGGTGGCGGTGAACGCGGAACGCCTGCCGGTCACTGCCCGCTTCACCTTCGCAACGGAGTTCGCGGCCGCGGAGCAAGTTCTCGGCGAGGTGCCGGTGGTGTGCCAGGGCGCCCAACTCGATCTCACCCTCGCCCCGCTCGAGGTGAAGGTGTTGTGCCTGACCCCGCGCTGAGCTTCGACCTCATTTCCCGAAGGCGTAGAGCGAGGTGGACGTGGCGATGAAGAGGGTGCCGTTGGCGGCCACGGGGGCGGCGCTGATCGGGCCGTCGAGCTGAACCTGGGACAGTAGCCGCTTCTCCTGCGCCGCGGCCAGAACGGTCAGGGTGCCCTTGCGGTCGCCGACGTAGACGCGGCCGTCGGCCGCCAGCGCGCCGTTCCAGACCTCGCCGGGCAACTCCTGGGACCACAGTTCCTGGCCGGTTTTCGCGTCCAGGGCGTGCAGGGCGTGACCGAGGTCGGCCACAAACAGCACCCCGTCGCGGATCGCCACCGTCGCCATGCAGTGCTTCAGCAGTGGGGCAGACCACCGCAGCGCCGTCGCCGTGACCTCACCGGCACCGCCGGCATCCAGGCACTTGACCCACGCCTCCGACTTGCCCCACCAGGTGTCGCCGCCACCGGTGACGTAGACGCGACCGTCAAGGAACACCGGCATGCTGAGGATGTTGCTCGGCCCCTCCTTACGGTTGCCGTTCCAGGTGCAGGGGTTCTCGCGCGGCGCGGCCGGATCGCAGTCGAACCACCACGCCGTCTTCAGCACGGCCACCGTGCCGGCCGCCGGCAGATCCCGCAGCGCCTCGAAAGCGTAGACCACGCCATCGCCGCCACCCATGACGACGAGGCGGCGCCCGCCGACCTCGCCGAGGGCCGGCGAAGACCACTGGCAATGCACGAGGCGTGGGCCGATCTTGGCGCCGTCCTGCGCGACCAGCGCGCCGCTCTCCTTGTTCAGCACGACCAGGCTTGGCGCGTCCGGTCGGCGGACCAGGCGGTGCGTGTTGTCCACGCCGTTGCCGGTGTTCAGATAGAGGAAGGGCCCGTCGACAAGGATGGAGCTGTGCGCGGCGTCGTGGGGCCAGATGCCGATGGCCTCCCTGAGGTCAGTCACCCACAGCACGTCGGCATCCAGCGGCCCGGCCGCGGTGACCGCGCCGTCCGGCCCGGCGAACAGCGCGGCCTCGTCGCGGTAGGGGCCGTCGTTGCCGTCAGCCATGCCGTCGGGATCCACGCAGAGGACCTGCCCACGGTTGCTGACCACGTAGACACGGCCGTCCTCGACCGTCGCCGGCGAAGACATGCCGCTGTTGGGCCAGTCGAGGTAGATGTCGCCCCCGAGCTTGGGCGTGGCAAGTTGCCAGAGGAACTCGCCGTTACGCTCGCTGAAGCACATCAGCACGCCGCGATCGTCGGGCCGCGCCGGGTTGCGCGGGCGGCCGTTGTTGGTGCCGATGTAGACACGGCCGGCGGCGACAACGGGCGTAGCGTAACTATCGGTGCCGAGGTCGACACGCCAGCGCACGTTCAGGCCGGTCGCGGGATCGACCGACTCCGGCAGATCGGTCTCGCTGGAGGTCTGATTGCGCGTGCCGCGGTCGCCCCATTGGGCCTGATCGCCGGCGCGAAGCGCGGCGACCAGCGTCGCCGCGAGGGCGAGCCGACCGACGCTGGCGACCCAGGCGCGGACTGATAGCGCGAGCAGCGGAGTTACTATCGGCTCCATGCAGTAGTATAGCCCAATTCCCCGCCAAGGTGATCCTCTCGAGCATCCCGGCAGCGCGCCGGGTCGGCCCAGCCGCCTGCACCTGGAGGGCAAGGGCAGGCCGGGATACCCGGCACGAACCGCAGCCGTCGGCCGCCGGTCGGCGGCCGCCCATCCCGGCAGCGCGCCGTCCTGCTGGCCAGCAGGACTGTGCTCGCCAGCCGAGCCCCCGGCCGACGCCGGGCAGGCCGGGTCGAGACTGCAGCGGCGGCGCGTTCAGAGTTCACGCTTGAGCGTGTCCCCCAAGCAGCCTTCCCGCACTTTCGCGAAAACGGCAGCAGCGGCGTATGGTAGAGAGAGTGGGGTTTACCGGAGTTGGCCCGATGAGCAAAGAAGTCCGCTGGCTGCACGGCGAGAGTGAGCGCTGGGTGCGGGACGGCATCCTGAGTGCCGAGCAGGCATCGCGTCTGCGCGGCCTCTACCCCGTACCGCCGCCAACGCGGCCCTGGGCCACGCTCATCTTCTGCGGACTGGGGGCAGTGATCGTCGGCTTGGGGGTGATCCTGCTCTTCGCCTACAACTGGCACGCCATGCCCAAGCTTGCCAAACTGGCCACCGTCTTCGGGGCCCTGGCGGCCGCCCACGCCGGCGGGTTGTACCTCTTCCAGACCAAGCCGCGCTACCGGGCCATGGGCGAGGCGCTGACGGTCGGGGGGACCATGCTCTTCGGCGCCGGCATCTGGCTGGTGGCCCAGATCTACCACATCAACGAGCACTTCCCCACCGGTTTCCTGATCTGGGGACTGGGCGCCTTCCTGCTGGCCTGGGCCCTGCCCTCGATCTTCCAGGCGTTGCTGGCGCTGGCCTTGCTGACCATCTGGGCCGGGACCGAGTCGACCGCCTTCAACGCGCCGGTGCATGCCGCCCTGCCGCTGCTGCTGATCGGCCTGCTGCCCCTGGCCTACCGCGAGCGTTCACGGGTGCTGCTGGTCTGCCTGCTGGTGGCCGTGGGGGTGTCCCTCGCCTTCATCTCCGCGGCCTGCTCAGACGGCGCCCTGCCGTTCCTGGTCTTGCTGGCGTTCAGCGTTCTGGCGCTGGGGGCGGGGTGGCTGCACGAGGGCGCGCCGCTGTTTCCGGAGTCGGCGCCGTGCTACCGCGGCCTGGGCCTGGCCGCCTACCTGGTGCTGATCTACATCCTGAGTTTCGGGGACGCCGCCCATGACCTTCTCGATCTGCAGCGCGGCAAACAGCCTTGGAGCGGCCTGACTTACGGCCTAGTGCCCCTGGCGGCGGCCGTGGCGGCCTGGCTGGGGCTGGGCGCCCGCCGCCTGAAGACAGGTGCCGGGAGGTCCTGGATGCCGCCGGACCTGTGGCTGGCGCCGCTGGCGGTGCTGGCGGCCTACGCCCTGGCGGCGCTCATGCCGCGGCCCGATGCCTGGCTCGCGGCCCTGCCCTTCAACCTGGTGCTGCTGGCCCATGCCGCCAGCTTCATGGCCCAAGGGGTACGACGCAGCGAGATGCGCGCCGTGGCCATGGGCTGCATCCTGCTGGTAGCCATCACCGGCGCCCGTTACGTCGACCTCTTCGACAGCCTGCTGGCGCGCGGCGTGGTGTTCCTCGTGGTCGGCGTGACGCTCTTCGTCGAAGGCTTCCTGTATGCACGCGGCAAGCGCGTGCAAGGAGGTGCCTGATGCGTCGCTGGTTTCCTGCCCTTGTCGCCGTGCTGCAACTCCTGGTGCTCGGCTATATGGCCGGCGAGCGCGAGCACGTCGCGGTGCGCGGCACCCGCATCTGGCTGCGGACGATCCCGGTCGACCCCCGCGATCTGTTCCGCGGCGACTATGTCCGCCTGGGCTACGAGGCCTCGACCGTGCCGCGCGAACGCTGGAGCGCCGACCTGACCCAGGCCACCCTGACCAAGGGCAGGCAGGTCTACGCGGTGCTGGCGCCGCGGGCCGATGGTCTCCACGACCTGCAGACGCTGACGGGCATCCGGCCGGAGCGTGGGCTCTTTCTGCGCGGCCGGGTTGAGAGCAGTTGGGGGAATGGCGTCCACGTGCGCTACGGCATCGAGGGCTACTTCATGCAGCAGGGCACCGCCCTCAAGGTCGAGCAGGAGCGCAATCGCGACGGGGTGCAGATCCCGCTGGAGATGGAGATCGCGGTGGGCCGCAACGGCATCGCGGTGCTGCTCTCCCACCGGGCGGCGCCGCTGGGCCTCGGGGTCGTTTTCGAGATGGGTCCCGACCAGCGTCTGCGCACCGGCAAGCTCACCGTCCGCCTACTCAACGCCTCCCCGCAGTCCCTGGCCATCGTCGATCTGCCCCAGGGGCGCTCCCTGGCCATGGTGTCCGACCGCCAGCAGTGGCAACAGGAACCCAGCGCCTGGCGCTGGGCCCGCGCCGACGAACCACCGCCCGCGCCGCCCACCGACCAGGATGTGCATGTCCTCGCGCCCGGCGACGTCCACACGATGGCGGTCGACCTGAGCGACCCAGCCTGGTTCGTGACCAAGCCAGGCGAACCGCAACCGCGGGCGCTGCTGGGCCTGGATGACTGGGCGGCCGTGTTCCGCCTGCTCTACCGCCCGCCATCCGCCGAGGCCTGCGCCGGACTGCAGCAGGCCAGCCTGATCTGGCACGGCGAACTGCGCTCGGCCAGCTTCAATGGCCGCAACCGGGTGGACTGACGGCGGCGGGAAGTGACGGGTCATTGGTCATGGGTCATTGGGGGGATAGGTCACCGGGGGGGGCGCATCGCGAGTTGGAGGGCGAAGCTCCACAGAGGCGCACGCCGCGCTGAGCCGTCTCCCCCGCCGGCCACCGGGCTACAGGTCCTCGCTGCGGCGCAACATCTTGCGGAAGTCACGCGGCCCCATGGCGAACTCGCGCCGAAAGCGCCGGTGGAAGTGACTGGGATCGTAGTAGCCGCAGCGTTCCGCGATCTGGTAGATACTCAGGGAACTGGTGGCGAGCAGGTCTTTGGCCTCCAACAGACGCAAGCGGTGCAGGTGCGTCACGAAGCTCTGGCCGGTCTCGCGGCGCAGGGCCTTGGCGATGGCTGAGGTACTGGCGCGCAGCACGGTGGCGGCTTGGTCGAGCGTCAACGGCTCGGCGAAGTGCCGGCCCAGCCAGGCCAGCATGCGATCGCTGAGCCGATCGCCAAGCGGCAGCGCGAGCGGGTCGCTGAGCGCGGCCCGCAGCCGGCAGAACATGACGTAGCAGGCGTCCTCATTGTCGGCGGCCTGCGCCACCTGCTGGAAGGAGAGGCGCTGCTCGGCGACGGCAACCTCCATCGAACAGCGGCCGAGCAGGGCGCGCTCGCGCGCCAGCAGGCTGGCCAGCAGGTGGAAGTGGGCCTTGACCCGTTCCAGGTTCGAGGCGTCGCTGAGCAGTACCCGGCAGCAGTAGTCGTTGAACACCTGCAGCACCTCCTCCTTGTCCCCGGCCCGCAGTGCGGCGCTGACCACCGGCAGCAGTTCAGCCGCATCATCGGGCATGGTCTGCTCCTGGCAGTAGCGGTGCATCTGCTCCGCGATACGACGCTGCAGGAGGTAGTGTTCGTGCCGACGCGCCAGGTCCTTCCCATCATTGAGGCCGGCGGCCATGACGGCATCCCAGACGAAGGCCGCGGCGTGCCGGGCCTGGAAGGGCGACACGGTGCAGAGATCGGCAAGGTCACGATCGAGCGCCGCCGACCGGCCGGCGCGATCCGTGGGAATATTGGCCCGCACAAAGGCCGGGTCCCCAACGTCACCAAAGAAGGCATAGGCCCCCAACGTGATGGCGCCCCGCAAACGGCCCCCGGGCGCCACCGGTACGACACAGGTGTTCAGCCCCAGCCAACAGGTGGTGAAGAAAGGCTCGCCGGTCCGCAGCGACTGGTAGGCGGAACTGACGACGCTGCGCCGGCAGTGCAGTTCCGTACGGCTGTCCTCGGTGCGGTGACGACAGAAGCTGCAGCTCTGGCGCCCGGAACGCACGGGCTCGCGGGCCTCAACGGGCACGAAGACGCAGCCCTGGAACAGGTGCGCAGCGCAGGTCTCCAGAACACCGTCGACCTTGGCATGGAAGCGCTCAGTGGTGCGCATAGTGCTATCCTTGTGCAGCAGCCTTGGTTAGGCTTTCGCGCTTGGTCTTTCTCGTAGTCGTGGTCGTGGTCGTAGTCGTGGTCGTAGTCGTGGTCGTAGTCGTGGTCGTGGTCGCAATCGGAACCGATCCACCCGCCCTTCTCTTGCCTCAAGACCGACGACGATGACGACAACCGTCCTGCTATCGCTGTACTGACAACGACGACGAAACAAAGCGACAGTACCGCTCCAACCGACGCTCCTATCGCCTCTTAGCCAACGATCAATCGACGCTACCGTACTGATATGTACAATAAAGGTCCTGGAATATACAACCACAATGGCGCGTGTACCCCTATTCTATGCATGTGCCCAGTAGTGACGGCATCGGTCGTGATATCCCGGTCGTGGCGGTCGGGTGGCCTGTGCGCGGAGCGGCGTGGGTTAGGTGTTGGAGGATAGCCGATGGACAGAGGCAGGATCGTGGCGGCAGTGCAGGCGGGGCGCGTTCTGGTGTCCGACGGTGCCTGGGGCACCTTTCTGCAGAAGAAGGGCCTGCAGCCCGGTGAGTGCCCCGAGTTGTGGTGCGTCGAGCGTCCGGGCGAAGTCCTGGACATCGCCCGGAGTTACGTCGCCGCCGGGGCGGACATGATCGAATCGAACAGCTTCGGTGGCAGCGGCTGCAAGCTGGCGCACTATGGGCTGGCGGCGCGGGTGGGCGAGATCAACGAGGCCGCGGCCCGGATCTCGCGCCAGGCGGCGGGTAGCCAGGCCTGGGTGATCGCCTCGGTGGGCCCGACCGGCAAGATGCTGCTGATGGGTGACATCACCGAAGCGGAGCTCTACGCTGCCTTCAAGGAGCAGTGCCAGGCGCTTGAAAAGGGCGGCGCCGATGGCCTCTGCATCGAGACCATGATGGCTGCCGACGAGGCCGCCATCGCCGTTCGTGCCGCCAAGGAGAACACCGGTTGCGAGGTGATCTGCACCTTCACCTTCGACCGTACGGTGAACGGTGACTACCGGACCATGATGGGCACCACCCCGACGGAGGCCGCCCAGGCCGCCCTCGCCGCCGGCGCGGATATCATCGGCACCAACTGCGGTAACGGCATCGAGCGCATGATCGAGATCGTCCGCGAGATGCGGGCCGCCGCACCGCAGACGCCGATCCTGGTACATGCCAACGCCGGACTGCCCAAGAACGTCAACGGCGTCGATGTCTTCCCGGAATCGCCGGCCGACATGGCCGCACAGATCACGGCCATCGTGGCCGCCGGAGCCAACATCGTCGGGGGCTGTTGCGGTACCACCCCGGACCACATCCGCGCCCTGAAGACGGCGGTCTCAGCCTGACGGCCCGGTGACGGGTGACGGGTACAAGGACCAGAACGGGAACGGGAAGTCGAAAGAGAGTGAGGGCTCCCATGAGCATCCAGCCCAAGTTGATGTCTACCGCGATCGGGTCGATGCCTTTTGCCGAGGTGGAGCACGCGCTCGACGTGTCGCTGCGGACGCTCGACGCGCCCATCTGGCCCCAGATGTCGGCCTTCGGCCTGCGGGAACAGATGGAGATCCAGTACTCCGAAGGCATGCCCCGCGCCGTCATCGATGAGGCCAAGGGCCGGATGTACATCGACACCACGGGCGACTACTCCGAGGCCTTCGCCGGCTTCTATGAGACCTATATGACCGCCATGGACCCCGACGCGGGGACCGGCGACTGCGCCGCCATGGCCATCTCCGAGGCCTTCTCGCACGGGCTGTACGGGCTGTTGCGGCGGCTGCAGAAGCTCGGCGGCAAGCGGCCATGGCTGAAGGCCCAGACCACGGGCCCGGTCAGCTTCGCCCTCACCATCGTTGACGAGAACAAGCGGGCCATCTGGTACAACGAGGAGTTTCGCGATGTGGTCATCAAGACCATGGCCATGAAGTGCCGCTGGCAACTGCAGACCCTCAAGCCCTATGCCGAGAATCTGATCTGTTTCATCGACGAGCCTATCCTTTCGGCGTTCGGCAGTTCGACCTACGTCTCCGTCCGCCGCGATGACGTCGTCGCCGCCATCAGCGAGTGCGTCGCGGCAGTCAAGGCCGAAGGCGGCTTCGCCGGGGTACACTGCTGCGGCAACACCGAGTGGACCATCCTCATCGATGCGGGCGTGGACATTGTCAACTTCGACGCCTTCGGCTTCGGCCAGACCATCGCCATGTACGCCGACGCGGTCAAACGCCATCTCGAGGCCGGCGGCATGCTGGCTTGGGGCGTGGTGCCGACCTCGGCGGCCATCCGCGAGCAGACTCCGGAGAGTCTCGCCGTCAAGCTGGAGCAGGTGATGGACGGTCTGGCCGCCAAGGGCATCGATAAGGGCCTGATTGTGCGCCAGGCCCTGATCACTCCGTCCTGCGGCACCGGCTCCATGGCCCCGGCCGATGCGGAGCGGGTCTTCGAGACTACGGCCGCCCTGTCGCACCTGCTGCGGGGCAAGTACGGGTTCTGACCGTCGCGGCCGCCGCGAGGCGGGGGCCGGGGGTACGGAGACGCCATGAAGATCGCCATCTCAGGTAAGGGCGGGGTCGGCAAGTCGACGCTGGCCGGAACGCTGGCGTTGCTGCTCGCCGAGCAGGGACGCCGCGTGGTGGCCGTGGATGCCGATCCGGTTGCCAACCTCGCCGTGGCTCTCGGCCTGTCGGCGGCGCAGCAGGCCGGCATCGTCCCCATCGCCGAACAGGTCGCGCTGATCGAAGAGCGCACCGGCGCCAAGGTCCAGCAGTATGGCCAGATGTTCAGGCTCAATCCGCAGGTCTCCGACATCACGGAGACCTACGCCACGCTGCATCGTGGCGTGGCCTTGCTGGTGCTGGGTGCCGTGCCGCGCGGCGGCGGGGGCTGTGCCTGCCCGGAGAGCATCCTGATCCGCGCTCTGGTGACCGACCTGGTGCTCTTTCGTGAGGAAGCCCTGGTCCTGGACATGGAGGCCGGCGTCGAGCACCTGGGCCGCGGCACCGCCCGCGGCGTCGACACCATGGTCATCGTGGTTGAGCCCGGCCAGCGCTCCCTCGACTGCGCCCGCCGCGTCGTGCGCATGTGCGGCGAGCTCGGCATCCGGGACCTCTGCTTCGTGGCCAACAAGGTCACCGGCCCCGAGGACGAGGCCTTCATCCGCGAAGCCTTGCCGGCCGGAGACCTCCTGGGCTGTATCCCCTTCACCGAGTCCATCCGTCAGGCGGACCGCAGCGGTACCGCTGTCCTGGATGTCTGCCCCCCCGAGGTTCGGGCCCGTTTTGAGACGATCCTGCGCCAGCTCGAGAAGCGCCAGCCGCCATGAACCAGCGCCGCAGTCCCGTAGTCCGGTAATCCCGTAGTCCCATCATGAGCTATCTCATTGCCATCGGCGGTAAGGGTGGGGTCGGCAAGACGACCGTCGCCGGTCTTCTGGTCGCTCGCCTCATCGCCCGCGATCGCGGGCCGGTGTTGGCCGTGGACGCCGATCCGAACACCTGCCTCGATGCCGTGCTCGGGGTCAAGGCACAGGTCACGGTCGGCGGCGTCCGCGAGCAGGCCCGGCAGATCGCTGGACAGGGGTTGCCCACCGGCATCTCGAAACAGCAGTTGCTCGAACTGAAGATTGCCGAGAGTCTGGTCGAGGCGGACCGCTTCGACCTCGTGGCCATGGGCCGCCCGGAGGGGCCGGGCTGCTACTGCTACGCCAACAACGTGCTCCGCGAGGTCCTGGCGCAGTTGGCGGCGCAGTACCCGTACGTGGTTCTCGACAACGAGGCCGGCCTCGAGAACCTCTCCCGCCGCCTGGTCAACACCGTCGACCTGCTGGTGCTGGTCACGGATCCCTCGCAACGCGGTTTGGAGACGCTGCGCCGGCTGCACGCGCTGGCTCGGGAGATGGACATTCGCTACAGCCATCTGGTGCTGGTGGTGAACCGGGTGCGGCGCGACGAACTCCCCCGCGGCCTGGCCGAGCTGGGGGCCGAACTGGGCGCAGAGCAGGTGCTCGGCTTGCCGGACGACGATGAGTTGGCCCGGCTGGGCGAGGAGGGCGCCAGCGTGCTGACGCTGCCCGCCACGAACCCGGTGGCGCAGCGCCTGGAAGCGCTGGTGGCGTGGGCGGTCGGTGGCGGTTGACGCCGTCCTGGTGCGCTGGAACGCGGGATCTCCGTATCCCGCGGCCGGGTGGCGGAGAACACGGTTCCCAGAGCGGGCCGGGACGACGTGAGGTCCGTTTACGAAGCAATCGTTCTGCAGGCGTGAAACGCATAGGAGTCGACGGATGGCCAGAGAACACCTGAAACCCGCAGACCGGGTGAGTGACGAGGCCTCGTGCGAGGTCATCGCCAAAGCCCTGCACGACGGCGTCGAGACCTGCTTCGACCGTTTTGATGCGCAGGGCATCCAGTGCAAGTTCGGTACCTCGGGAGTCTGCTGCAAGAACTGCCACATGGGGCCTTGCCGCATCGCGGCCAAGAGCCCGCGCGGCATCTGCGGCGCCGACGCCGACACCATCGTGGCCCGCAACTTCCTGCGCGAAGTCGTCGGCGGTTGCGCGGCCCATTCCGACCACGCCCGGCACCTCGTCCTGCGCCTCAAGGCGGTGGCGGAGGGCAAAGGCGGCGACTACCGGATCAATGACCCCAAGGCCCTGCACCGCGCCGCCGCCCAGTATGCCATCCCCACCGTCGACCGCAGCGACGCCGCCATCGCTCTCGACCTGGCACACCTCTGCATCGGCGAGTTCACCTCGCAGGAAGAGCCGCTGAAGACCCTGAGCCTGGCGCCGCGCAAGCGTCAGGCCGTCTGGGCGGAGACCGGGGTCGCCCCCCTGGGCATCGACCGCATGTGCGTCGAGTCCATGCACCGCACGCACATGGGGGTCGACCACGACTACCGCAACCTGCTCCTGCAGGCCTTCCGCACCTCCCTGGCTGACGGCTGGGGCGGCGCACGGCTCGCCTCGATGGTCGGCGACATCCTCTTCGGCACGCCGACCCCGGTGCGCTCACGCGCCAACCTGGGCGTGCTCGAGGCGAAGCGGGTGAACGTCATCGTCCACGGTCACGAACCGGCACTCTCCGAGATGCTGGCCATCGCCTGCAACGACCCCGAGGTCGTAGCCTATGCCCAGGCCGCGGGGGCGGAGGGCGTCAACCTCGCCGGGCTGTGCTGCACCGCCAACGAGATTCTCATGCGCCACGGCATCCCCGTGGCCGGCAACTTCCACCAGCAGGAACTGGCCATCATCACCGGTGCCGTGGAGATGATGGTGGTCGACGTCCAATGCGTCATGCCCAGCCTGCCGCAGGTGGCCGCGGCCTACCACACCGAGATCGTCAGCACGGCCGACATCGCCAAGACCATCGGCGCCACGCACCTGCGCTTCGACGACGACCACGCCCTGAGTTCGGCCAAGAGCCTCCTGAAGCGCGCCATCGACCGCTATGCGCGGCGTGACCCGGCCAAGGTCGCCATCCCGAGCCAGCAGCAGCCGCTGGTGGCGGGCTTCAGCGTCGAGGCCATCCGCTACATGCTGGGGGGACGCTTCCGGGCCTCCTTCCGCCCGCTCAACGATGCCATCATCCAAGGCCGCATCCGCGGGGTCTGCGGCATCGTCGGCTGCAATAACCCCAAGACCAAGGCCGATTCCTACATCAACCACGTGGTCCGCGAGCTGATCGCCCGTAATGTGCTGGTGCTGCAGACCGGCTGCGCGGCCCAGGCCTCGGCCAAGACCGGTGCCCTGACCCCGGAGACCGCCCTGACCGCAGCCGGCGCCAGCCTGCGCGAGGTTTGTGAGACGGTCGGTATTCCGCCCATCCTGCACATGGGTAGCTGCGTCGACAATGGCCGCATTCTCGAAGCGGCCACCGAGATCGTGCTCGAGGGCGGCCTCGGCGATGACCTCGCGCAGCTCCCCGCGGTCGGCCTGGCCCCGGAGTGGATGAGCGAGAAGGCCGTCACCATCGCCTGCTACTTCGTCGCCTCCGGCTGCGATGTCGTCCTCGGATTGCCCTTCCACACCTCCGGCTCGGACAAGGTCCAGGAGTTCCTCCACGAGGAAACGCAGAAGCTCTTCGGCGCCGCCTTCTATGATGTCCCGGAACCGGGCCCCGCGGTCGAGAAGATCATGGAACTGATCGAGCAGAAGCGCGACCGGCTCGGCATCAACCGTGCGCTGGAGCGGAAGCTTCTCGATATGAAGGACAGGAGAGAGATCAATGTCTAAGATCATCTGCGACAGCGCCATTGCCGGCGCCATAGAGTGGGTGGCCAAGGCCCAGGCAAAGCTGAACGACGCCATCGCGGCCCAGGGCGCGACGGCGCCGGTCGGCTTCCCCGATACCGCCTACTATTTGCCCATCATTTACAGCTTCACCGGCCAGAAGGTGCAAACCCTGGCGGACCTGCAGACCGCGCTCAACGGCGCCCGCGAGCTCCTGCCGCAGCGTCCGACCGCCGACGTCTGGCTGCCCTATCTGGGCAACGCCCTGGACGCCGGCGTCGCCGCCCTCTTCGCCTGCGAAATCATCGAAGCCTGCAAGACGGTCATCGGTCCGGCCCCGGCCGCGGGCATCTGGCTCGGCGCCGCCAACGACGTCATCATGCGCGAACGCGGCATCGAGTTCGTCGATGGCACGGCTCCCGGCTTTGCCGCCATCACCGGAGCCGCACCTACTAACAAGATCGCCGTAAAGATCGCTAAAGAGTTGCAGCAGAAAAACTTATATGTCTTCATGGGGGGCTGTAGCGGGGGCCGGCAATTCGCCGAGCAGCTTGCCGAGGAGGGCGTACAGTTAGGCTGGGAAACGCGCCTGGTGCCCTTTGGCCGGGACGTCTCCAGCCTAGTCTACGCCCTCGGCTTCGCCAACCGCGCCGCGCTCTCCTTTGGCGGGGTGCAGCCAGGCGACTTTGCGGCCAACCTGCGCTACAACAAGAACCGCGTCTTCGCCTTCGTCCTGGCCTTGGGCGAGGTGACCCCGGACAAGTACGCCGTTGCCGCGGGCGCCATCAACTACGGCTTCCCGGTGATCGCGGACACCGCCATCCCGCAGATCCTGCCTACCGGGGTCTGCACCTACGAGCACGTCGTCTCCAGCGTGCCCTACGAGACCATGGTCGAACGGGCCCTCGAGGTGCGCGGCTGCAAGATCCGCATCACCCACGTCCCCATCCCCGTCGCCTACGGCGCCGCCTTCGAGGGCGAACGCATCCGCAAGACCGACGTACGCGTCGAGTTCGGCGGTAACCGCACCCCGGCCTTCGAGTTCGTCACCAGCGTGAACCTGGACCAGATCAACGACGGCGAGATCGAGGTGATCGGCCCGGACATCGACAGCGTCCCGGACGGCACGGCGCTGCCCTTGGCGATCTGGGTCGAGGTAGCCGGCCGCAAGATGCAGCCCGACTTCGAGCCCATCCTCGAGCGCCAGATCCACCACCTGGTCAACGGCGCCGAGGGCATCTGGCACATGGGGCAACGCGATATCGTCTGGACCCGCGTCTCCAAGGCCGGCTTCGCCAGCGGCCTGCGCCTGCGCCACTACGGCGAGATCATCCACGCCAAGTTCCTGGCCGAGTACCCGGCGATCGTGGACAAGGTCAAGGTCACTCTGGTCACCGCCGGCGAGGAGGTCAACCGCCGCCTCGCCGTGGCCCGCAAGGTCTACGACGAGCGCAATCGCCGCCTGGCCAGCATGACCGACGAGTCCGTGGACACCTTCTACTCCTGCCTGCTGTGTCAGTCCTTCGCCCCCAACCACGTCTGCGTCATCACCCCCGAACGCCTCGGGCTGTGCGGCGCCTACAACTGGCTGGATGGCAAGGCGGCCCACGAGATCGACGCGACCGGCCCCAACCAGCCCATCAAGAAGGGCGACTGCCTGGACCCGGTGCGCGGCGTCTGGAAGGGCGTCAACGACTACGTCTACGGCACCAGCCACAAGTCGGTGCAGTCGTTCTGCGCGTACTCGATCATGGACAATCCGATGACCAGTTGCGGCTGTTTCGAGGTCATCTGCGCCTACCTCCCCGAGTGCAACGGCATCATGGCCGTGAACCGCGAGTTCCAGGGGGAGACGCCCGTCGGCATGAAGTTCTCCAGCCTCGCCGGCAGCGTCGGCGGCGGCCAGCAGACTCCCGGCTTCATGGGCTGCGGCAAAGTCTTCCTCACCAGCCGCAAGTTCCTCCAGGCCGAGGGCGGCTACCGGCGCCTGGTCTGGATGCCCAAAGAGCTGAAGGAGCTGCTGGCGGCGGACCTCAAGCTGCGTTTCGGGGAGCAGGGCGTGCCCGACCTGCTCGAGCAAATCGCCGACGAAACGGTCGCCACTGAGGCGCACGAGGTCCGCGCCTACCTTGAGAAGGTCGGACACCCAGCCCTGCAGATGGCGGACATGGCCGCCGCCAGCGAGCCGGCGGCGCCAGCTCCGGCCGCGGTCGCCGCCCCGGTCGCCGCGCCAGCCGTCGTGGCTGCCACCCCGGTCGCGCCCGCCCCCAGCACGCCCGCCGCCCCGTCGAAGCCGTCGCACGACGGCGCCGCCGTGGCCCCGCCGCCCAGCGCTGCCGCCCTGCAGCAGTGGCAGAGCGACCTCGCTGCCGAGGTCCGGGCCAGTGTCACCCGCGACGTCGTGCGCGAGATCATCGCCACGCTGTCGCGCACCTTCCTCGCCCAGGACCTCCCCGTTCCCGCTTCCGTTCCCGCTTCCGTACCCGTTCCCGTTAGCGGTCCCGTTCCCACCAGCGCTCCCCTCCCCGTGCCGCCCGCCGCGCCGCCGGCTCGACCGGTATTCGCGACGACCAGTGGCGGTCCCAGCGCCCGTGACCGTCTCAGTGCCGTAACCGCCTTCAACGTCCGCCGCGAAGTCGGCGAGGTCCCGGTTGCGACCGTCAAGCTCGGGGCGTCGCGGGCGGAAGGCGGCACGCGCGGCAAGACCTACCTGATCGGCGGCCAGACGGCCATGCCCTTCCACCTCTGGGAAGGCCAGATGCCACAACGGCCGCTGGTGGCGATGGAGGTCTTCGACACGGTCAGCGAGAAGTATCCGGCGGTATTGCGCCGCGTCTACGGCGACCTGCTGCAGGATCCGGCCCGCATGGCGCAGGCCTGCGTCGAGCAGTACGGCGCCGACCTCATCAGTGTGCGGCTCGAGGGCACCCATCCCGAGAAGGGCAACCGCAGTGCGGCCGCGGCCGTCGACGTGGTCAAGCGTGTCCTGGCCGCCGTCGAGGTGCCGCTGATCATCACCGGCCACAACCACTTCGACAAGAACAACGAGGTCATGAAAGCCGTGGCCCAGGCCTGTGCCGGCGAGAACCTGCTGCTGAACTGGGTCGAGCAGGACAACTACCGCACCATCGCCGGCGCGGCCCTCGCCTACGGACACAGCGTCGTCGCCCAGAGCCCCATCGATGTCAACATCGCCAAGCAGCTCACCATCCTGCTCACCAACATGGACATCAGGCAGGGCCAGATCGTCATGGACCCCATGACCGGCGCCATGGGCTACGGCCTGGAGTACACCTACTCGGTCATGGAACGCATCCGCCTCACCGGCCTCGGCGGCGATAAGATGCTGGCCGGCCCCATGCTCGGCAACCCCGGCCAGGAATGCGCCAAGATCAAGGAACTGAAGGCGGCCGAGAAGGACTTCCCCGCCTGGGGCGACCTCGATCGCCGCGCCGCCCTGTGGGAGACCACGACGGCCACCAGCCTCCTCTACGCCGGCGCCGATGTCCTCATCATGTACCACCCCGAGGCCGCCATCACCGTCAAGAAAACCATCTTCCGACTGCTGGATGGAAGCGCCGAGCAATAGGACGCGGCCCCACACGCCCCGCCCAGGAGAGACGAGCCATGGCACTCAGCGGATTGCAGATACAGAAGCTCCTGCCCAAGACCAACTGCAAGGAATGCGGGTCGAACACCTGCCTGGCCTTCGCCATGAAACTGGCAGCCAAACAGGCCGACCTGTCCCTCTGCCCCTACGCCTCGGACGAAGCCAAACGCGTGCTTGGCGCGGCCAGCGAGCCGCCGGTCAAGGCCATCGGCCTCGGTCCCCAGGCGGCCCTCAAGCTGGGCGAGGAGACCGTGCTCTATCGCCACGAGAAGACCTTCGTCCACCAGACGGCGCTCGCGGTCAGCGTCCGCGACACCGATCCGCCCGCGGTCACCGAACAGACCTTGCGGCAGATCCGCGACTACGTGCTCGAGCGGGTCGGCGAGCGACTCCTGGTGGACATGGTCTGCGTGCACGGGACCGCCGGCAACGCCGATGCCTTCGTCGCCCTGGCCAAGCAGGCCTGGGAGGTCACCCAGCGGCCGCTGGTACTGCGCAACGCCGATGCGGCGGCGTTGGTCCGTGCGGCGGCAGCCGTCAAAGGCTCCGGCAGCGTCCTGGCCGCGGCGACGGCGGAGACGCAGGCGGTCCTGGTAGCGGCGGCCCAGGCCCATGGCCACGCCCTGGCCGTCAGCGCGCCGGACCTCAACGGCCTGGTGCAGCTCACCGCCCAGATCAAGCAGGCCGGCTTCAACGAGCTGCTGCTGCAGTTTGACACGCACTCGCCGGCGGAACGCTTCCAGACCAACGCCATCGCCCGCCGCGCCGCCCTCAAGGATGGCTGCAAGGCCCTCGGCTACCCGTCCCTGGCCTTTGTCGACAGCACCGATCCCCTCGCGGCCACCCCCGCCGCCGTCACCGAGATCGCCAAGTACGGCGGCATCTGCGTCCTGCCCGTCTTCGATCCGGCCCTGCTCAGCGTCCTGATGACGCTGCGGCTGAACCTCTACACCGATCCGCAGAAGCCGATCCAGGTCGAGCCCAAGCTCTACGCCGTCGGCGAACCGACGCCCGATTCGCCGGTCTTCGTCACCACCAACTTCTCACTGACCTATTTCATCGTCTCCGGCGAGATCGAGAACAGCGGTATCAGCGCCTGGCTGCTGGTGCCCGAGTGCGAGGGCATGAGCGTGCTCACCGCCTGGGCCGCCGGCAAGTTCTCCGGCGCCAGCATCGCGAAGTTCGCCAAACAGATCGATCTCGAAGGGCAGGTCCGGCGCCGCACCCTGGTCATCCCGGGTTACGTCGCCCAGATCAGCGGCGACCTCGAGGAATGCCTGCCCGGTTGGGAAGTGCTGGTGGGCCCGCCCGAGGCCGGCGATCTCGAGAGCTTCGTCAAGGCCAGGTTCATGGCCCGTGCCTGAGATCCTCTTCCAGCCTTCCGGGCGCCGGGTGACGGTGCCGGCCGGTACGGGCCTGCTCGATGCCGCCCGCACGGCCGGCATCGACACCGAGTCGCCCTGCGGCGGCAAGGGCACCTGTGGCAAGTGCATCGTGCGCATTGCCACCGGCGAGGTGGACTCGCAGAGCCTGGGCGTGCTCGCGCCCGGGGCGGTCAGCGACGGCTATGTCCTGGCCTGCCGCACCCGCGTTCTGGATGAGCCGCTCACGGTCGAGATCCCGGAGCAGATCGGCCGCGCCGGCGGCAAGTTCTCCGACTCCAGCGCGGACGCCCGCCTGGTCCGCCACGAGCTCCTGCCGCAGCGCTGGCACTACGACCCCCTGGCCGTCAAGTGCTACCTCGAGGTCCCCGAACCGGAGGCGGAGGGCGGCCTTTCGGATCTCGACCGGGTGGTGCGCGCCCTGCTGCAGCAATGGGGCAAGGCCGAGGTCCGCGTCACCCTGCCCGTGCTGCGCCGACTGGCGACCGCCCTGCGCGCCGAGGCCGGCCGGATCACGACCACGCTGGTGCGCGAATCCGGCTGCCTACACCTGATCGCGGTCGAGGCCGGCGACACCACCGTGCGCCACTTCGGCATCGCCGTGGACGTGGGCACCACCACCATCGCCGTGCAACTGGTCTACCTGCCGCTGGCCGAGATCGTCGCTGTCCGCAGCGACTACAATGACCAGATCTCCTGCGGACTGGATGTGATCAGCCGCATCAACTACGCCCGCCGCCCCGACCGCCTCGAGGATCTGCGCCGCCGCGTGCTGGATACCGTGAACCGGCTCATCCTGCAGGTCTGTGAGAGCCATGACGTCAACCCGCACGAGATCTCCAACGCCATCCTCTCCGGCAACACGGTCATGACGCACCTGCTGCTGGGCCTGAACCCCGAACACATCCGCATCGCGCCCTACACGCCGACGCTGCACGAGACCCCCTTCCTCAACGCCGGCGACGTCGGCCTACAGATCAACCCGGAATCCTGGGTTGCCTTCTCGCCCTGCGTCGGTAGCTATGTCGGCGGCGATATCACCGCCGGGGTACTCTGCACCGACCTGGCCACCGACACCGAAGCGGTCAGCCTCTTCATTGACATCGGCACCAACGGCGAGATCGTCGTCGGCAACCGCGATTTCCTGATCACCTGCGCCTGCTCGGCCGGCCCGGCCTTCGAGGGTGGCGGCATCGGCTGCGGCATGCGCGCCGCCCTGGGCGCCATCGAGGGAGTCGAGGTCGATCCCGAAACCGGGCAGGCCGACTGGCGTACCATCGGCAACGTCAAGCCCAAGGGCATCTGCGGATCCGGGATGATCTCGCTCCTGGCCGGCCTGTTCAGCACCGGCTGGATCGACGCCGCAGGCAAGTTCGACCGCTCACGCCCGTCGCCCATCATCCACTGCGTTGGACGCCGCGCTACGTACACCCTCGTCGCCGCCTCCGAGTCTGACTCCGGCCAAGCCCTGCTCATCAGCGAAACGGACATCGAGAACATCATTCGCGCCAAGGCCGCCATCTACTCCGCCTGCGCGCTGCTGGTCAAACAGGTCGGGCTCAACTTCACCGACCTGGCACATGTCTACATCGCCGGTGGCTTCGGGCGCTTTCTCGATCTCGATCAGGCCACCACCCTGGGCCTGATCCCCGATCTGCCCCGCGAACGCTTCCAGTACATTGGCAATTCCTCGCTCATGGGCTCCTATATTGTCCTGGTCTCGCAGGAGTATCGGCAACTGCAGTTGGAACTCGCCCGACGCATGACGTACGTGGAACTCAGTACCGATCCGACCTACATGGACCAGTACACCGGCGCGCTCTTCATCCCCCACACCGATCCGGAGCGCTTCCCGACGGTCCGGGCGCGCCTGACGGGGGAACGCTGATGTCCAAGCAGCAGGCCCAGCAACAGGCCCTCGAGCAGGCCCTGACAGCACTGGCCGACGTGGATCTTGAGCGCCGCCTGCCGCTCCTGGGCCTGCCCACCGCACAGGATGGGCGCGTGCCCTTCCGCCTCTTCGCGCAGGACGCGCTGCTAGACCTCAGCGACCTCGCCATCCGCCTGGCCGCCTCCGGGGCCCCGGCCAAGCTGGCGGACCGCATTCTGGTCCTGCACTACCTCATGCACGAGGGCCCCGTTGCCCGCACCGAGCGCCTGGTGAGCTTCCATGAGTTCCCCGGCGGCAGCTTCTACTTCGGCCCGTTCCGGACGCGCACCGTCGAACCCCTGGTCAAACGCTTCGGCAACGACCTCGACGCCCTGCGCACCAACCTCGGCCGCTGGGACGCTACCCCCGTGCCGCAGGGCGACCTCGGCGCCTGCCTGCACGCCTTCGGCCCCCTCTACCTGACCCTCATCTACCAGCGTGGCGACGAGGAGTTCGGCCCCACCGCGGAAGTGCTCTTCGATGCCGCCGCGCTGCGCGTTTTCGGTACCGAGGACGCCGCCGTGCTCGCTAGCCGCATCTGCATCGGCCTGCTGTAGGGGAAGGGCATAGCCGGACTGCCAGGACCGCCGCGATCCCCTACCGACGCGTAGCGTCTTTGGAGTGCCTGCGGCTTGACGCAGCTTTCCGAGCCGCCACAGCGGTGTCGAGCCACCGCAGTCCAAAGAGTCGCGCCCCTGTCGCGCCTCGGTGGTTGCCCCCGCGACGCCCTACTCCACGCCGATGCGATAGACATGCGCGGCCAGGGCCGCGAAAGCGTCGCTGAGCACGAGGCCCTGTGGCGTTTGCCGCAGCGTCACCGGCCGCCGGCCACCAGGGTGGAACTGGCCACTCTCATCCTCGTCCAGTGCCACCGCCACCGCCCCCGCGGGTAGAGTCAGGCAGTCCAGGGTGAAGCTGACCTGCCCCAGTGCCATGGGTTCGCCGGCCAGGTTCTGCGAGGGGTTGGCGGCGATCAGCCAGCCCACGGCGCCCGCGCCAGTCCCCACCTGTTTCGCCAGGGCATAGACCCGACGGTCGCTGGCGGCAACCGTACGGACCGCGGCTCCCGGCGCCAGCAGCGCGGGGATCACCGTCTGCAGGCTGCGCACCACGCGCCCGATCCGCTGCCAGTGCTCCGGGTTGCTGTCCGGGTAGTTGCGAAACTCGTAGAAGAGCAGGCCGGTGACATCCTGTGACAGCGCGCTCAGCGCCAGCAGGCGCATTTCCGCCTCGCTGGGGAGGCGGCGCCCCTCGACCCACTGGCAGACCTGGATCACCGCCCAGGTCTGCGGCAGCGGCGGCGCGCCGGTCGCCACCGCCCGCAACGGCCGAATGCGGGCCGGCAGCTCGCGCAGCGGCACGCCGGTCTCGATCGGATAGGGATCGGGCGCGATGATGTCCACGGCGCGGGCGTACTGCAGATCCGACTCGGCACACGAGGCGATCAGCAGCGGGTGCTCGCTGTCCAGTTCCTTCATGAAGCGGTACTGATCCCGCAAATCAGCCACCGGCTGGTTCACCGACGACGGCTCATCGGTGAGGTACCAGGCCAACAGCGCCGGGTGCGCCTTCCAGGCCAGCACATTGGGCCGCACGCGCGCCTGCCACTCCGCGAGCGCCGCGGCCCGAGCCGCGGGGTCCGCCGGCAGCGAGATCGCGCAGTAGGGCTGGAAACTGCCGGCCATCAACTTCAGATCGTGGCGCTGGCAGAGGTCCAGCAGCCGCAGGGTGCCCGCGCGCAGGGTCTCCGGGGTGCTCGCCTGAACCACGTCCTCGGGGTTCCACGGGCCGAGGACGCCGGGCCGGAGTTCGGTGCCGTAGAACTGCATGGTATAGGTCTGCAGCAAGTTGAAGCCGGCATCGTGCACGGCATCGAGCCAGAAACGCACCTTCGCCTCGGTCACCGGGCCGCTGAATTGGCTGGTCGAATGCGCGCCCGAGGCCTGGTCGATGCCGAGGCACGAGTAGATGCCCAGCGGGAAGAACGGCTGGCCGTCGACGGTGAGGTAACCGCGGGCATCCATGTGCGTAACCCGCCACTGCAGAGGGAATGGGCCACCCTCCTCCGGCGGCAGGGTCGGCGCGGCGGTCGGCGCCGCGGCGGCCGGCGCCTCCAGCCCATCCGGCAAGGCGTTGCAGAAGGCGATGTCGTCCAGGCCGAGCGTGTAACGCGCGCCGCTGTTCACCGCCTCGGTGTTGGCAAAGAGGAAGAGTTCGCTGATCTCGCCGTCCTTGCTGCCCGGAGGCTGGTTCGGATCGTCATTCCAGGCATAGGCGAAGGCGGCCTTACTCACGGCGGCCGGGGCCCACTGCCCCAGCGCGGGGCCGGGGCTTGCCGCCCGCCACCAGTTGCCGGCGCGGTCATGCAGCAGGACGCCGATGGCCTGGGCGGCATGATCGAGGTGGTAGTAGAGCAGGACATAGCGAAAATCGGCCCAGCTCAGCCCAGGCGGCATCTCGAGGCGGGCGCCCTTGTTGGCCCAGGCCGCCCCCGAAGCGTCATCGAAACGCGCTCGCAAGGCGTACGTGCCGCCGTGCGCTGCCCCCGCGCTCACCTCCAGCGTGCAGCCCTCGCCATAGGCCTGCCAGCCGCCAGGCACGCCCTTCTCTAAGTCCGCCGTCCAGGCCGCCGGGCCTTCGGCCGCGCGCAGCGCCACCGCCCCGAGCAGGTACACCGCGAGGAGGCTACGCATGGGTGTAAAATACTCTACGATAAAATGTAACAAACTCGTCATTGGGGCGCGCTGCAGAAGGGTCATGGCCACGGAATCCCTCGCTGATGGAGATCTGCCCTCGGGGCTGTCACACGGGAAGCTCGCTCCGCAACTGGCGGAGTCAAGGAAGAGGGCCGATGGTAACGTTGGACCGAAGCCGCCGTAGGGCGCCAAGGCGAGGTGCGTCGCCGCCCGCGAAGGCGGCCAAAGCGGCGTCAAGCCGCCGGCACTCCAAGGTATGGCTGCGCCATACAGCATCGTACCGCACCCCAACAACGTGGGGGTACTTTGGAGTGCGGTGGCCAGACACCGCTTTCGCGGAGCGCAGGGCGAGCCAGTTCGCTTGCCTTGGCGCCGCTCGGAGGCTGGCACACCAGCGCAGGCACGACGGAGCCACAATGCTCGCTTCATCTACATCGACCCGAACCCCGCGCCGGCTCCTGGCGGCGCTGGCGCTGTGGCTGCTGGCCACGGCCGGGTTGGCCCACGCCGCCGAGCCCCCCGCCGGCGGCTTCCTGCGCACCGAGGGTCCTTACATCGTGGACCCGCAGGGTCGCGTCGTCATCCTGCGCGGCTTCAACACCGGCAACATCGCCAAGGATGGGGTCAACGTCTACGGGCCCCTGCAGCAGGAACTGCCGACTCGGAACCCCGCGTGGGGCTTCAACTGCATGCGCCTGGTCTTTGTCTGGGAGGGGCTGGAGCCCACGCCGGGCGCCTACGACGAGGCCTACCTGAAGCGCCTGGAAGAGCTGGTGGCCATCTGCCACGCGGCCGGCGTCTGGGCGGTTCTGGACATGCACCAGGACCTGTTCTCGCGCCGCTACGGCGGCGATGGCGCCCCGGCCTGGGCCTGCCAGGACAAGGGGCTGCCCATGACCCAGGCGCCGTACTGGGGCCTGAACTACCTGGCCGCGCCCGTCATGGCCTGCTTCGATGCCTTCTGGGCCGATGCCCCCGGCCCTGACGGCGTCGGCATTCAGACGCACTACATCAAGGCCTGGCAGCACGTGGCCCGGCGCTTCCGCGACGACCCTACCGTGGTCGGCTACGACCTGATGAACGAGCCCTACGTCGGCTCCGACATGGCCTCGATCCTGGCAGCGCTCTTCGCCTGGGTCGGCAAGACCTCCGGCCCCGGGACGCTGAGCAAGTGGATGGCGGCCGTCGCCAGCCCCGACCCGCAGGCGCAGTTCGCGGAACTGGCGGCGCCGCTCCAGGATCTGCGCGTGCTGGAGGGGCTGTTCCGGGACCTGGAGCCCGCGGTCCAGCGCTTCGAGACCGCCAAGCAGCAGCCTTTCCACGACCGCCTGGTAACCGCCATCCGCGAGGTCGACCCGAACCACATCTGCTTCTTCGAACCGATGGTCCTGGCAGGCTGCGGCGTCAAGACCGCCCTGCAGACGCCGCGGCGACCCGACGGCACCCCCCACCCCAACGTGGCCTTCGCACCCCACTACTACGAGACCTCGACCGAGATCGGCCTGGCCTACGAAGGCAACGCCGAACGCGGGCGCTGGCTGATTCAGCGTGGCGTCGACAGCGGCACCCGGTTGGGCCTGCCCGTCTGGTTCGGGGAATGGTGCAGCCCCTCGGCCGCCGCCTTCGCGAATCCGCGCTTCTTCCGTGACCAGTTGGATGCCTTCGACGCCCACCTCGCCGGCTGGGCCGCCTGGAGTTGGGACGTGCTCCTGCGCGACGAAGCCCTCGTCCATCTGACCCGGCCCGGCCTGCGCGCCATCGCCGGCACGCCGCTGGCCGCCTCCTGTCAGGACGGCTGGATGGAACTCCGCTTCAAACCCGACCCCGTCAAAGGCGACACGCTGGTCTGGTTCCCGCCGACGGCGGAGCCAACGCTCGAAGCCCGACTCGAGGACGGACGCGCGGTGACCTGGAAACGAGACGCCCAGGGCCTCGTGCACCTGCGGCCGCCCCCGGACGCCGGAACCTGCACGCTGCGCTTCCGCGTCTACCCTGCGGCCCCCACGCCGGGCCGGTAGGGGTGTCCCCGCCGCCCCAGCGCCGAGCCCATGCGGGCAGGACCGCGTGAAGGCGGAACTACGAACCGGGCGGCTCCGGGTTCGTCGTCCCCAAGGTCCATGCCGCCGTTGACTTCAGCGAACCGGTGAGGTTCCTCGACCAGGCCCGGAAACAGCGGTGTCGTAGCGGGCCGTCGCTACTACAGCCACGGGTACAGGCCCAAGCGGGTTGTACGGGCACCGGCACCTACGGATTGGGCGCGCGAATGAGGCCGATCGCGTCGATGACTGCGCCGCAACGGCCATGGACGCCGATCACGGGTTGGCCATCGCCGCCGACGACCTTCGGCGGACGGTCCGAGGACTGACCCATCCAGTCGGAAGTACAGGAGTCTCCGGGGGCCAGGCGACCGTCGGGAAGACGCTTCATGACTACCACCTGGACGGCGCGCTGACCAGCGTCGTGGCGTCGACCCTGAGGGCACCCACCGCATAGCCCTCGCGAGCCGCAACAACATCGGGGCGGGGCGACGGGGGCCCGTAGAGCGGCTCAAGCAGGGCGAGGGCAGACTGGCCAGCACGAATACTTCCGGATACGCATGGCTTGCGCAGGAAGAGCAGGATCACGGCTGAACCGAGACCGAAGACGGCCCCGAGAAAGACCGCGACACCCAGGCCCGGCGGCGCGACTCTGACAACGGCCCTGGCTCCGGGAGTCGGGCGCAGGCGGCAACTCCTGCGGGCCTTGCCCGTACACCCGGATGGCTGTCATATCCACTGGCAGCGCTTTGCCAAAAGTGGGTCGCGGGATTCGTGCGCTGCGGGCGACGACCCACAGCGGCCTGCTGCCCGGCGGTTGCAAAACCGTCAGCGCTTGCTACAGTGGCCCAGCATCGCGCCGGTTAACCAGCCTGGAGTGCTGGCGTTCCGCCCCAACGCAAGGAGGTTCCGTGCAGAGCTGGGTCTGGCGTCAACTGCGAGTGGAGCTCCCTGAGGAATGGGAGTTGCTGCAGTTCACCCGTAACCCGAAGCTGGGGCGCTGCGCCTTCGCGGACCGGAGCCAATTCCGCTTTGAAATCAACTGGAGCGTGGTCCCGAACGCACCCGACTTCGAGCGCATGTTGGCCGACTACCGTTCGCGGCTGGACGAGGATGGCATCCTGGAGACGCGGCGTCTGCAATGCGGCGGCTGGCCGGGGGTCTATGGGGTCCTGCCAGACCGGCGCGCCACCTCGCGCTACGGCGGCTACCTGGCTCCCCTGAGCTGCCTCGTGGAAGTCGTCTTCCTGTGGCCAAAGGCCAGACATGAACCCACCGAGGCGCAGGTCTTGGGGTCGCTACGGGCGGAGGAGCCAACGCCCGCGGGCCAGGTCCGCTGGCGCGCCTTCGGGATGGACCTGTTGACCCGCACCGGCAGTTTCCTCGAGCACTGCAACGCCGATCCGGCATTCGCCCAGTTCACCTTCAGCTCGGAGCGCCGCCGCACCTGGGAGCGCTACGCCCGGCGCGGGCTCCTGCCCCAGTGGCTGCACGAGCCTGTGCCAAGCTGGTTGCGGCGGAGCGCGCCACGCGGCTTCCGCACCACCTTCGAGCGCGAGCAGGACAGTCATGGCCATAGCGTGGCAACGATCCGTGCCGAGCGCAAGATTCCGCGCCTTCCCGACCTGCTGCTGGGGCGCCGTGAAGTCGCCTCCAGCGCCTGGATCTGCCCACGCGATGGACGGCTTTACCAGATCTACCGTGAAGCCTATCGCAGCAGGGATCGTGGCCGGAACGGGAAACCACCGGGCGTGCTGAGCTGTTGCCCCGACCTGGAGGTGACGCTATGAGCGACGCCGTCGACCTGGGCCGCGAAGCGGATTGGGGGGGCATGCTCCGTGCCCAGCCCACCCGAAATACCGCCGCCAGGGCGGTGGAAAATGGCTCGACTGGCGTCACTTTATACGTCAAGCGTCGGCGACCGCCTTGGTTGGTGCCCCCCATCTCGTGGGCTGTGCCCTACTCGGCGGAACGAGAGATCGGACTGGATGCGCTGGGGCGCCAGGTCTGGCAGTGGTGCGACGGCAAGCTGACGGTGGAGGAGATCGTGGACCGTTTCAAGGATGAGCACCGGCTGACCTTCCATGAAGCACGGGCCGCGGTCACGGGGTACCTGCAGAAACTCATCCAACGCGGCGTGTTGGCGATCGTGATACGGGACCGCTCATGAAACAAATCCAGATCGCGGATCAGCCTTGGTTGGGCCTGGCGCGCACCGTGAAGATCACGGTGGACGGCATCCGCTACCGCCTCTTTCGCGCCTCGGTGACCGTGGCCGTCATCGCCGTGGCGGTGGCCTTCCTGATGAACATCCTGGGCGAGAGCCTCATCAAGCGCGCCGTGGCCAGCAATACCCGTGAGCGCATTGCCCAGATGCGTCTGGTCTACAGTTGGAGCGCCCGACTGACCAACCCCGGGTCCCTCGAATCGGTGCTCACCGACCTGGCCGCGCTGCAACCCGGCGATGACCGTTTTCGCGAGATGCAGGGCCTCGGCGCTCTCCCCGTCGAACGCATGGCCGCCTTCCACCGCGATGCGGTCCTGGCCATCGCCTATATGACCTTCTTTGCCGACCTCGACTATGCCAAGCGTCGGTCCGCGATCCACACCGCCCGCGGGATCGAGATCTTCGAGCGCCTGAGCACGGAGAAAGGGATGCAGGACTTCCGTACGGCGCTGTCGCACATCAAGTCGGTGCGCTTCGTCACCTCGTACGAGGACCTGGAGCAGTTCCTGATGCGTACTCCGCAGCTCCTGGTCGACGCTCAGGCCATCCTCGACGGTCGTCGTCGGGCCATCGCGCAGATCACCGGCAGCCTCGGCCAGAAATCCGTCCTGGAGGCGCTCGCCGTCGGCGAGGGTGACTTCGGCAACACCGTCCGCGCCGCCGGCTTCATCTTCGACGCCCAAGCCGTGGCCCCGGTCGTCGCCGAACAGGCCAAACGACTGCTTGACGTCATTCGCCTCGAGAAGACCATGGACAGTGAGAAGTGCCGGCAACTCCTGGCGCAGCAGGGCAATGTCATGCCGGCCGACGTGAACGTCCTGATGCTGTGGAAATACCTCGACAGTGCCCGTTTTTCAGCCCGCTATCTGACCCGTATGACCGAGAGCGGCGTGGAGACCGCCGGACTCACCGCCGATCGCCTGGTGAGCCTCGCCGAAGCGCGCAAAGAGAACGCCGACCTGCTCCAGGCCGAGCGGCTGACGATGGACGCCGGACGCGGCTTCATGGGCCTCGGCGAACGCCTGGCCTGGCTCCTCTTCGTCTCCATGCTTGTCTGCGGCATCGGCATCTGCAACGCCATGCTCATGACGGTCACCGAGCGGTTCACGGAGATTGCCACCCTCAAGTGCCTCGGCGCGCTGGACGGCTTCATCATGCTGATGTTCGTGATGGAGAGCTCCTTCCTGGGCATTGTCGGCGGTTGCGTCGGCGCCATTCTCGGAACCCTCATCGCCGTCGGGCGCATGCTGGCCGCCTTCGGCATCAACTTCGTCGGCGCGATGCCGGCCGGGGAACTCCTCGCCGGTATGGCCGCCAGCATTATCATGGGAATGGGGCTCGCGGCGGTGGCCGCGGTACTGCCCTCCTACCAGGCGGCCCGGCTGGCGCCGATGGAAGCCATGCGTATCGAGTGATTCGGTCTGGGACGGACGAGCAGAACGACCATGGACGCCAAAACAGACGCGCAGAGCCCGACCCCCGGCCCCGCCTTGGCGGCCGCCGTTGCCGACGGCGAGGCCCAGGCCGGACGGGTCATCATCCGCACGGTGGGACTCAAGAAGAGCTACCTGATGAAGGATGTCGTCACCGAGGCCTTGCGCGGTGTCGATGTGGAAATCCTCACCGGCGAGTTCATCTCCGTCATGGGCCCCTCAGGTTCCGGCAAGAGCACCTTCTTCAATATGATCGGTGCTCTTGACAGCCCCACCACCGGCCGCGTCTTCATCGATGAGGTCGACGTCGCCCAGTTGACCGCGGAGGAACTGGCCTACCTGCGTTGCCACAAGATCGGCTACATCTTCCAGAGCTACAACCTCATCAAGTACATGACCGCCCTCGAGAACGTGACGACGCCCATGGCCTTCGGCGGGGTCATGCCCGACGAGGCGCGCGAGCGCGGCATGGATCTGCTGGACATCGTCGGGCTCAAGGACCGTTGGCACCACCGCCCCATCGAGATGAGCGGCGGCCAGCAGCAGCGCGTGGCCATCGCCCGCAGCCTCGCCAACCGCCCCAGCGTCCTGCTCTGCGATGAGCCCACCGCCAACCTGGATCTGCGCACCGGCCAGGAGATCCTCGATATCCTCCAGCGCCTGAACCAGGACCAGAATGTGACCATCATCTGCGCTACCCACGATCACCGCATGCTGAACATCTGCGACCGGCTGATGTGGATCCGCGACGGTCAGATCGAACGCATCGCCCGCCGCGATGAGGTGCATATCGAGGTCGGCAGTATCGGCGGCGAGACCGAATGATGAGAGACTGGACCGACAACCGGAAAGCGCCATCGCTCATGAGCCTGAGACGCCCTGTCCGCTGGCTGATCGTGCTGGGCGGGTGGATCCTGGCCGTCACTCTCGGCCTGCGCCCCGCTACCGCCGCCTTCGGTCCCGATTGCGAGGCACTGACCGCGACGCCACACCGCCTCAGCGGCACGCCGGAGGCGGCCCGCGCCGCCGACTATGTGGTCGGGCGCCTGCGGGAGATCGGGCCGGACCAGGTCATCGAACAGCCTTTCCCGGTCACCCAGACGCTCGTGAAACGCTGCGATGTCCTGATCGCGGGCAGCACGACGCCGCTGCCCTTGCAGCCCATGCGCCCAAATGGCATTATCCCCCCCGTGACTCCGACCGGCGGCGTCAACGGTCGCGTCGTGCACGTCGGCAAAGCCACGGCCGATGAGTTCGACCGCACGTCGGTGCGTGGCGCGATCGTGGTCATGGACTACAACACGGGCGACACCTGGCTCCGGGCCTTCCGCCTTGGTGCCCAGGCCGTCATCTTCGCGCAGGGCGGCCCGGCCGAAAGCCAGCACGCACACTACGTCGAATGCAGCACCAACCTACCCCGTTTCTACTACGACGGCCCCGCCACGGACATCCCCGATGGCAAGGACGCGGTGATCCACAGCGAAGTCGTCTGGCAGGGCGCTACTGGCCGCAACCTCTTTGCCTACTTCCGTGGCACAGACCCGATTTTCGATCAGGAGAAGGAGGAGTTGATCATCCTGGCGGCCAACCTCGACAGCTTTGGCGAGGTGCCCAATCTCGCGCCCGGCGCCCGCGGGGCCGCCAACTGCGCCGCCCTGCTGCAGATCGCCGAAGTCATCAAACAGCAGCGGCCGCGGCGGCACATCCTCCTCGCCTTCTTCGACAACCAGGCCCGCGGTCACGCCGGCGTCAGCGCCTTCTACCGGGCCCTGGAAGCCGAGAAGACCGAGCACACGGTCAAGACCCGCCGCCAGTCATGGGAGGACGAAAACATCTTCCTCGGCAAGCTGATGACCCTCGCCAACAGCCCCGAGCCACTCGCCGCCGAGGCGGACGTCCGCTCCCGGCTTAGCGTCATCACGTTCATCGACAAGCGCCGCGGCGAGGAGGCGTTCTTCGCCGGGGGCCCCTTCACGTCGCTCGCCAGGAAGGGCACCGTCGAGAACTTGCCCAAGGTGCGGGAAACGGTGACGCAGGCCCTGGCCACCAAAGCCACCGACAGCAGCGCCGCTCTGCAGCAACTGGCCGCCGACCTCAAGCAGCAGGCCGACCTCGAGGCCCGCAGCCCGAACACCGCCGAACTGGCCGCGTTCCGCCTCGAACTTGCCGAGCGCTGCCTCCAGGTCAAGGCAACCTTCGACCAGGGGGCTGAGGTGATCCAGCCCGTGGTCGCCGGACAGACTGCCGCGGCCCGCCTGAGTCGCGCCCAGAAGGACGCATTCCGTACTGTCCGCGAGGCCCTTGAAGCGGACTACACAACCGAACTCGAGGACATTGGCAAGGTCCGCCGGGAACTCCTCGACCGCTTGAGCGACAAGTCCAAGGGGCATGCTTATCTGCTCAAAGACAGTTCCTACAAGCTACGCGACGAGGCCAACCTCCTGCGCAAGCAGTACCGCGAGCGCGGTGAGACACCGCCGGCGGAGGTGCAGGCCCGCCTCGACGCGATACGCAAGAGCGTCGATACGGAGATCGAACCCGAGAAGGATGCCTGGAACGACCTGCAGCGCATTCTGGGCCGCCTCAAGCGCCAGTTCGGCGGCAAGGAGAAGCCTGTCCTCAGTCCCCTGATCAGCAGCAAGCTGGCCATCGTGCTGGAGTCCTTCCGCGAGGACATCCGCCTCCGCCAGCAGGAGATGACCGCGGAACTCGCCACCCTGAAGGCTGACGAGGACATGCTGCTTCTGATCGGCAATGCCTGGATCGGCCTGCACGCCTCCCTGATGCTCGGCGACACCACCTCAACCTGGGGCCTGGTCATCGGTGGCGAGTCCTCGCTGCGCTCCAATGAAGACCACTGGGGCCTGTACGGCAAAATCCAGTCGACCTTCCTCAAAGCGCATGAGGCCTATGCCGGAGCCGATGGTACGGGCACGCACTTCCTGGCGGCCTCAGCGAACCAGAACCTGCCGCAGACCCGTGTCCTCTGGGGCCCCCCCTTCCTCATTCACAGTGGTGAGATCGCCGGACTGTCCGGCATCTACAACCTTGCCCTCGGCACGGCCCAGGAGAGCCTGGCGCGCGAGGGCACCCCGGACGACACCCTGGCGAACCTCAAGGCCGACGTCATCGCCGAACAGGCCGCCGACATTGCCCATCTGCTCTGTGGCGCCGGGGCCCACGAGGAAGCCGCCGTGGCCAATCAGCCCGGTCTCTCGCTGCGTCGGAATATCGTCGCCGCCAAGGAGTACATCACCCCATCCTTCAAGGATGGAACCGTGCGCGGACCGATGGTGATGGGCCTCCTCCCCGGCAGCTCCATTCCCAATACGCCCATGCCCAGTGCTCCCGTGCAGCTCCGCCTGCGCCCCAACTACTCTCTGGCCTACGCGCCGTCCAAGCCGGCCGGATACGACGACTTCCAGATCCTGCGCACCAGCCGCAGTGGCGTCTATGGCCTGGGGCCGGTCAAGGGCGGCTGGGGCATGTGGGCCGTCGCCGGCGGCTTTGCCGCCATCTTTAACCCGCAGGGGCAGGTAACCCAAGTCTCGGATATCGACTCGTTCCAGACCGTACGCTGGCGCCTGAACGTCTTCCGCTGCAAAGAGGGCAAGGCCGCGCTGCCCCCGCAGTTGCGCACTGAAAAGCTGCCCGGCGAAGAGGTCAAGGTCCTCGGCGCCCGCGCCAACGCCGACCTGGACCGCAAGAAGTCGTACACGCAAACCGCCGACGGCATGGTGGCGTGGTACAGCGAAGACCGTGAACGCGGCGTCAAGCTCTTCAGCCTGCGGCAGTTGGTGGGTCTCAACAGCGGCGCCGAGGTCCTCGATGACAAGGAGGAGGTCAGGGACCCCATTGGGGAAGGCTTCGCCATGACCGGCCTGCCGCCGACCATCGATGTGCCAGCGCGCTCGTCGGCTGACCTCTGGCGCCTCAACGAGTCCCGTCTCGCCATCCTGCGCAGCAAGGGCATCCAGGACAGCAGCCTGGCGGAGTTGCATGGGCGCTCGGAGGACATCCTCATCGAGTCTCGCACGGAGGCCTCTCCGATGCGCCGGGAGTCCCTCGTCACCAGTGCGTTCTGGGCCTCGCAACCGGTGTATCGCAAGGTCCGCAGCATGCTCGACGACCTCGTCTTTGCCGTGCTCATTCTGCTCGGTCTGTCGGTGCCCTTCGCCTTCGCCCTCGAGCGCGTTGTGGTCGGCGCCACGACGGTGTACCGCCAAATCTCCTGGTTCGGCGTCTTCTTCGCCCTCACCTTCACGATTCTCTACCTCAGTCATCCCGCCTTCGCCATCGCCAACACGCCCATCATCATCTTCCTGGGCTTCGCCATCCTGGTCATGAGCGCCATGGTCATCTTCATCATCATGCGCAAGTTCGAGTATGAGCTCAAGGCCCTGCAGGGGATGACCGCCACCGTCCACGCCGCCGATGTCTCGAGCGTCAGCACCTTCCTCGCCGCCATGCAGATGGGCATCTCCACCATGCGCCGCCGCCCTCTACGGACCGCCCTGACCGCCATCACCATCGTGCTCCTGACCTTCACCATCCTCTGCTTCGCCTCCTTTGGCACTCAGTCCGGCATCGTCACCCTCTTCAGTGCTCCCAACCCCTCGTACTCGGGGATCTTCGTCCACAATGTCAACTGGCAGCCCTTGAGCGAAGACCTCCGCGACATCATCAAGGGCCGCTGGGGGGATCGTCTGGTGGTCTGTCGCCGGCTGTGGATCTCGCCGCGAACCCAGAACGACCCGGGGCAGCTGGTCAGTTGCACCGACGCCAGCCAGCCGGTCACTATCAAGGGCGTCCTCGGCATCGACCCGAGCGAGGTCGCGCAGCGCCCCGATATGAAGCAGTTCTTCGGTGCCATCGATGACCAGACCGTCCTCATCACCAGTGCCGTGGCCAGTACCCTCGGTGTCAAGCCCGGGGATGAGGTGCTGATGAAGGGGCGGCGCTTGACGGTCGGCCAGCTCCTGGACGCGGTACGCATCTCGGCAGCCAAGGATATGGACACCAGCAGCATCCTGCCGGCCGACTTTACCGAGGCCAGCAGTACCCAGCAGACCACGCAGAACAACGAAGAGGTCGAGATGATGACCCAGCGCAACTGGGCCAGCCTCCCCGTCGACCAGGTGGTCGTGGTCTCGGCCACGACGGCAAAGTCCCTGGGCGCCAGTCTCTACGGCCTGATGGTCTACACCCGCGATACCACCGAGGCCGTCGAGATCGCCGAAGACCTCGCTCGCATGCTGCCCTTCCCCATCCCGGCGACGCGCGACAACGGCGTCTACCGGCACCTGCTCGGCACCGTCCTCCAGGCCAGCGGCGCCAAGGATCTGTTCTTCCCGATCGTGCTGGGCGGCCTGGTGATCTTCGGCACCATGCTCGGCTCTGTCGCCGACCGCCAGAAGGAGATCTACACCTTCAGCGCCTTGGGCCTGGCACCGCGCCACGTCGCGACCCTCTTCTTCGCCGAGTCCATGGTCTACTCCCTGATCGGCGGCCTCGGGGGCTATCTTCTGGCGCAGGGCACCCTGAAGATCCTCAGCGTGCTGAGTGAGTACGGTATCGTCCGCGTGCCGGAGATGAACATGAGCTCGACGAACACCATCGTGACCATCCTCCTGGTCATGGCTACCGTGCTGGTCTCGGCCATCTACCCCGCAGTCAAGGCTTCGCGGAGCGCCAACCCCGGGCTCATGCGTATGTGGCGCCCGCCGGCGCCGCAGGGCGACATCCTCGACCTCGTCTTTCCCTTCACTGTCTCCGCCTACGACATCACCGGCGTGGTCAGCTTCCTGCGCGAGCATTTCGGTAACCACACAGATACAGGTTTGGGCCGTTTCATGACCAGCAACGTGCAACTGGTCAAAGAGTCCAGCGGCCTCTTGGGCCTGGACGCCGCCCTCGCCCTGGCCCCCTTCGACCTGGGCGTCAGCCAGACCTTCGCCCTGCGCAGTTCCCCCAGTGAGATCCCTGGCATCGATGAGGTGCGCGTCGTACTCCACCGGCTCTCGGGGCAACCGAAGGACTGGCGCCGCCTCAATAAGGTCTTCCTTGATGACCTGCGGCAGCAGTTCCTGATCTGGCGCTCCATCCCCCATGAGACCATGGAGGTCTACCGCGAGCGCACCCTGACGGCGCTCGGTCAGGGTGACGTCGCGACCGCTGCACAGACTCCCCAGCGCAAGGACGCATAGGCATGGCAAGGCGACTTGACCGCGAGCTCGAGGAATTCCGGCGGATCATGGAGGTCCCCTCCACCTTCGAGGAGGGCTTCCGCTGGTCGTCATTGCTGGGGGCTATCTTTGTCGCCCTGCTGATGGTACCCGGTGCCATCTACATGGGTCTGCTTGCCGGCGTCGGCATCGGCGGCGCCGCGCAGTGGGTAACGGTCATCCTCTTTATCGAGGTTGCCCGGCGCGCCCATAAACACCTCAACAAGAGCGAGATCTTCGTACTCTTCTTCATGGCCGGTTCCATGATGGGCGGCCTGGGCCTGGCGGGCGGCCGAACTTCGGGCCTGCTCTGGGATCAGTTCTTCGTGCAATCCGATGCGGCCGCCGCCAACGGCATCGCCAACGAAATCCCGCGTTGGGTGGCCCCCAACGCGACCGAGCATCCCGAGTCGTACGGGGTGCGCAATTTCTTTCATATGGACTGGGCCCCGGTGCTGATCATGGCGGTCGTGGGCACCTTCCTCAGCCAGCTCTCCAATACCGTGGTCGGCTACGGCCTCTTCCGCATCACCAGTGACATCGAGAAACTGCCCTTTCCCCTGGCTCCAGTGGGTGCGCAAGGCATCATGGCCATGGCTGAGGATATCGAGGCCAAGGCGGCCAAGAACGCTGAAGAGAACTGGCGCTGGCGCGTCTTCGCCATCGGCGGCGCCATCGGCCTCGCGTTCGGGACCGTCTACCTGCTCCTGCCCGTGCTTTCCGGAGCCCTGACCGGTACGGCCATCCAGATCTTTCCCATTCCCTTCTCCGACTTCACCGGCAAGACCGGGCGTTACCTGCCGGCGTTCGCCACCGGTATCGACTGGAACCTCGGCAATCTCATCTTCGGCATGGTCATGCCGTACTGGGGCATGGTGGGCAGTTTCATCGGCCTCATCATCACCGCGGTCGCCAACCCGGTGCTCTACAAAGTCGGGCTGCTCTCCAACTGGAAGTTCGGCGATGACACGATCGCGACCCTGTTCAACACACAGGTCGACTTCTACTTCAGCTTCACCATCGGCATCGCGGTGGCCATTGCCGTCGTCGGCTTCTGGCAGGTTGGCCGCCACCTGCTCGACGCCCGCCACGAGCGCCGCCTTCGTGGCAGCGCGGCAGCTTCTGCAGGCGCGTCCACTGCCGTCCCTCTGGGCCGTGGCGACATTCCCTGGTGGGCCATCGCCCTCTGCTACTTCGTCGTCACCGGGATCTACATCGGCCTCTCGGTCGGGCTGCTGCGTTGGTACCATGGGTCATGGCACCCGGACATCTTCCGCGTGCTCTGGATCCTGATCTTCCTCGGGGTGGTCTACACGCCCCTCATCAGCTACGTGACCGCGCGTCTCGAGGGGATGGTCGGGCAGGTCGTCGAGATCCCGATGATCCGCGAAGCCGCCCTGATCCTTTCGGGCTACAAGGGCATCGCCTGCTGGTTCGTGCCCATGCCCATCGCAAACTACGGCATGATGGTCGTCTTCTACCGCCAGTGTGAACTGACCGGCACCAAGTTCACCAGCATCTGGAAGACGCAGATCATCCTCTATCCCATCATCCTCATCAGTTCCCTATTCTTTATGAACTTCATCTGGGGCCTTAACCCCATTCCGTCGTTCTCCTACCCTTACGCTCAGCGCATGTGGGAACTGGATGCGGCTACCCGCTGCATCATGTACTCTGCGACCATGGGCGAGTACTCCATGTTCGAGCAGGCCTGGAACCCACTCTACTTCTTCTGCGGCAGCGGCTTCGGAGTGTTTCTCTTCAGCGTTCTCCAGTTCTTCAATGCGCCCATCATGCTGACCTACGGAGTGGTTCGTGGCCTGGGCCAGACGATCCCCCACTCCATCGTCATCCAGTTCATCGGCGCCCTGATCGGCCAGTTTTACTTCAGGAAGCGCCTGGGCCTCAAGTGGCGGCAGTATATCCCCGTGGTGAGCGCGGGCTTCGGTTGCGGCATGGGCCTGATCACCACCTTCGGTATCGGTATCACGTTCCTCAGCAAGTCTGCCATCAAACTGCCGTTCTAGCGCAACAGGATACCGGATTCATGAGCCAGGACATCCTCATCCGCGTGCAGGGCGTCAATAAGCAGTTTGATCTCGGCAAGACCGTGGTCTATGCCCTACGCAACATCAACCTGGAGATCTTCCGCGGCGAGTACCTCTCGATCATGGGACCATCAGGCTCCGGCAAGAGCACCCTGTTCAACATGATCGGGGCGTTGGACCGGCCAACCAGCGGCGAGGTCGAGGTCGCGGGGGTCTACCTGACGCGCTTGAGTCCACGACAGTTGGCCCACTTCCGCGGCAACCACATCGGCTACGTCTTCCAATCCTACAACCTGCTGCCGGCGTACGACGCGGTACAGAATGTCTGCCTGCCGTTGCTGTTCAGCGGCCTCAGTCCACAGGAGGCGGAGAAACGGGCACAGGAGGTCCTCACCCGGGTCGGACTCGGCCACCGCCTGACCCATCGGCCGGACGAGATGTCAGGCGGGCAGCAACAGCGCGTGGCCATCGCCCGCGCCCTCGCCAACGACCCTGCCATCATCCTCGCCGACGAACCGACCGCGAACCTTGACCTCGTCACCGGGGAGGAGATCATCAACCTCCTCAGCTCCCTCTCCAAGGAGTACGGCGTCACGGTGATCACCGCCACCCACGATCACAAGATGCTGGCCACTTCCGACCGCATCCTCTGGGTCAAGGACGGCGGCGTGGACCGCCTGCAACGCCGCGAGGATCTCGACATCCGCGTCGGCAAGGTATCGTGACGCCTGCGACGCGGCGTTGCCGCGCCGTCGCCGGCATCACTCCTGGTAGATACCGTTCTCGTCCTTGCCCCACGTCCCCTCTGGCGTCTGCACGATAACGTGTACGCCGGCCTCGGTAACATTGGCCCGCTTCAGGAATTCCAGGGCATTGGTCTTGTCCGGGGCGCGGTAGACGTAGTACTGGGAGTAGTCCTTCCCCTCACCCTCACGGTTCTCGACGTGCTCGACTTTCAGCGTCTCATCACGCAACAACTGCTCGATATCCGGGATCTCCAGCATCACGTCAGGGGCTTCGCTGACGCGGAAATACTCGGCATTGGGAAGCTCCGGCAAGACGGCGGAGGCCTCGCGCCAGAGGGCGTAGTGGAGGTTGGTACCGCCAATGAAAACCACGTGCTTTCCTTGGTGTGGATAGGTGCCGAACTCAACCTCGCGACTGCACTTCAACTGACCGCCTGGGCCTTCTTTGATAAAGGATAGCTGCAGCAACGCACTCTGTGCCGCCGGCTGCGATGGGAAAAGATAGGCCACGTAACGGAAGTGCTCAGGGTCAGCCTCGGCCATCGCCCAGAAGTCGCTCTGCACCTGGCCTTTGCCGGCGAAGAACTTCGCCGGGTCCCGCCGCCGGCTACGGGTGACAGCAAAAACGGCGCCGCCGGCCGCAACCAGAACCAAGGCGGCGGCGACCACGATGAGCAGCCAGGGCAGTCCGGCGTCCGCCGCTGCCGGGGCGGCGGCGGACGGGGCTGCCGGCGGCTGTGCCGCCGCCTCGGCCTGCACCCGGGCCGCCTCGGCGGCGGCGGCGACATCGGACTGCTTGCGTGCCTCCTCCTCGGCCACCGCCGCGAGGCGTTTGGCCTCCGCCGCCACTCGCGCCTGCTGCTCGGTCAACTCGGCGGCCGGATCGCGCCAGCGCACCGGCGCGCCCAAGTCGGCCACTGCCGTCTGCGCCAGCACCAACGCCGCAGCCTCCTCCCGAATGCTGGCCGCAAGGGCCTCGGCACGCCGCTGCTGCTCGGCCTGCCGCTCGGCCCGTTCCGCTTCGACGATCCTGGGTACCGCGTCACGCACCGCATACCACGCTCCGTCAAGGAAGACGTAACCACGGCCCTCGTTCTGCTCGGCACCCAGGCGGTAGTGTTCACGCTTGGCGATCTGACGCACCGATTCGGCGTACTTGTCACGCGCTTCAGCGTGCGCCTGGACCTTCTGTTCCACATACTTCCGGCGCAGCTCGCCACTGCGCTGCGGGTCGAACATCAGGATCTTGGCCGCGCTGTCTTCGACCGCCTCCATGTCGGCGAGCATGATCTGCCGCCGCCCGATGACGATATAGTCCGGCCCGCGCCCCGCGTAGGGCCCGCGCAGGCGCTCCCGCCGCGCCGGGTTCAGTTGGAACTCCACCTCGACGATGTCACCCTCGGCGTGCATCGGGAAGAGCTTGGACGCCTCAGCCTCCAGGGCCGCCATGTCCAGATCCGGGAACTTCTTGGTCACCAGGTCGCGCGCCATCTGCCGCGCCGCCTGTTTGCACTCCTCCTCGGTCACAGGTTCGGCGAGAGTCAGCGCGGTCGGGCAGTCCGGCTCGGCGCTGAAGAAGGCGGTCAGGACAGTCTTCGTGACGCTGAGCGGCCCTGCCTCCAGTCCGTCCTGGGCAAGGCGCTCCACGACCAGTCGCCGGAGCACGGCGAGGCGCCGTTCAGACACCTCAGTGCCTTCGGTGACGCCCTGACAGAGATGCCCAAACAGCAGGCAGAACGCCAAGCCCGTGACGAAGACGCTGGAAGCGCGCCTGTGGCTGCTCATCATCCTGGTCATACTGGCCTCTGTATCCCCAGCCTTGGACAACCCGCCACACCGACTGCATTCCACACCCGTACGTACCGGCACCACCGCTGCCGCCTAAGCACCCTTCGCCCACACTCTCTTACTGTACGCGGAAACCGCAGCAAGGCAACAGCCCGCGGCCGCTTGTCCCGTCGCGGCGGGTCGCGGTGGGCCGCAGCGGTCGCGACGTCTGGCAACCCCACTAGAGGAAGCAGATCCTGGCGATGCACTGATCGAAACTCTCTTTCCCACTCAGGATATCGATCTCCACGCGCAGAAAGTAGACGGGCAGATCGCGGCGGTCCAGGCGCGGGAAGCGTACCGCGTCCTTTTCCGTGGTGACGATCATCTCGGCCCCCTTGTTGAGGCTGCAGTTGATGAAGTCGATGATCTCCTGCTGGCGGTAGCGGTGGTGGTCAGCGTACTGCTCCGCATAGACCAAGTCACCGCCAAGGCGCCTCAGGAAGTCCTCGAAACTCGCGGGGACGGCGATGCCGCTGATCGCGGCCAGGCGGCGCTGTTTCAGATCCTCCAGCGGCCGCCGTTCGCCGCTGAACACGTCCTCAAGGTACATCGGCCGGTGCGTGCATTCGATGATTTCGGCGCGCGGGTTATGGCGGTGGATGAAGCGCCGCAGGTGGTGCAGGGAACGGCCCAGTTCGCACTTGGTCAGGAACACATAGTCGGCACGGCGCAGGTTCTTGATCGGTTCGCGCAGAAGTCCGCGCGGCAGGGGATGGTGGTTGTGGAAAGGCTCCGTGGAGTCAATCAGCAGGATATTCAGGCGCGGCTTCAGCCGCAGGTACTGGAAGCCATCGTCCAAGAGCAGGGTATCGGCGCCCAGTTCCTGGATGGCATAGCGGCCGGCCTTGACGCGGTCCTTGTCGACCACCACCCGGACCGTGGGCAGGTTGCTGGCAAGCATGTAAGGCTCGTCGCCCGCCGTGGCGGAGTCCATCAGCAGTCGGCGTCCGTCGCTGACCACCCGCGGCGGCGCCGCATCGTAGTCATTGAAGAAGAAGGCCCGGACCTGCTCCAGCAGGGGCGGCGAGCGACTGCGGTACCCACGGCTTAGCACCGCCACTCGCCGACCCTGCGCCGCGAGGGTGCGCGCGAAGACCTCGACCACCGGCGTCTTGCCCGTGCCACCGCAGGTCAGGTTGCCCACGCTGATGACGAAACATCCCAGCATCCGCTGCCGCAGGATGCGCTCGCTGTAGAGCGTCAGTCGCAATTGTGCCAAGGCGCGGTACAGGCGGGACAAGCAGAACAGCGCCGCACAGAAGCAGCGGTCGTAGGCGGTATGCCGCCGCCCCCCCATGATGGCAATGAGGTACTGCTCGGCGTGCTCCTGTAGTTCGCGAAACGTCATGCCATCCCCAATGCCACCGGACTCGACCTGGCCCATTCCAGACCCTGTCGCCGGGGGTCGGCATATAGTATAACCAGCCGGCCAGGGTTGCGAAAGAACCGCGCCTGCGGATTGCCGGGTACGGGCTGAACGACGGGCACGAATGTGGGCAGCCATTGGACGGACCGGGGTGGTCAAGCGCCGGCACCGGCGCTACGTTAGGGCTGTTTCCCGAACCACACGAGAAGTCCTTCCGGACTCACAGAGGCACTATGAAGACAACCGCACTGCGCATCTACGGCAAGATGGATCTGCGCCTGGAGACGTTCGACCTCCCGCCGGCGGGCAGCGATGGCATCCTGGCAGAGGTCCTCTGCGACTCGATCTGCATGTCCAGTTACAAGGCCGCCAAGCAGGGCCCCGAACACAAGCGGGTTCCCGATGACTGCGCCACGAATCCGACCATCATCGGCCACGAGTTCTCCGGGCGGATTCTCGAGGTCGGGACGCGCTGGCGGCAGCAGTTCGCGCCCGGTGACCGCTTCGGGATCCAGCCGGCCCTCATGTACAAGGGCTCGCTGGACGCCCCCGGCTACAGCTTTCCGACCATCGGTGGCGATGCGACGCACGTGCGCATTCCGTCCAGCGTCATGGAGATGGAATGCCTGCTCAAGTACACGGGTGAGGCCTTCTTCATGGCCTCGTTGAGCGAGCCGGTGAGTTGCATCATCGGCGCCCTCAAAGCCCAGTATCACATGGAGCCCGGCAGCTACGACCACCAGATGGGGATCCGCGCCGGCGGCAAGGTCGCCTGCCTCGCCAGCGCGGGCCCCATGGGTCTGGGACTCGTCGACCTGCTGGTGCATGGCCACCGGCGCCCGGCGCTGGTTGTCGTCACCGACATCGATCAAGCCCGCCTCGACCGCGCGGCGTCTATTCTCACCGTGGCCGATGCCAAGGCGAACGGGGTCGACCTGCGCTACGTCAACACCAAGACCGGCAGTCCGCTGCAGGACCTCATGGCCGTCAGCGCCGGCACGGGCTATGACGACGTCTTCGTGATGGCTCCGGTGGCTCCGGTCGTGGAAATGGGCGATGCCATCCTCGGACGCGATGGCTGCCTGAACTTCTTCGCCGGCCCGACCGATCCAGCCTTCTCCGCCAAATTCAACTTCTACAACGTCCACTATGGCAGTACCCACATTGTGGGCACCAGCGGTGGCAACACGCAAGACATGCGCGACGCCCTGGAACTGATGGCCGCCGGGCGCATCAATCCCTCCATGATGATCACCCATGTCGGTGGCCTCACGGCCGCGAAAGAGGCCACCCTGCATCTGCCGGACATCCCCGGCGGCAAGAAGCTGATCTACACCCAGGTCGACTTCCCGCTGACGGCCATCGCCGACTTCGGCACCCTCGGCAAGACCAACCCCGTCTTCGCCGAACTCGACCGCATCTGTGTCGCCAACAACGGTCTCTGGTGCATCGCGGCAGAGCGCGTCGTGCTGGAGAAGATGCCGCGGTTGGCGCTGGGCTGAGACCCGCAACACGGCTCCGGGGTGAGCGCTCGGCAGCAAACTACGACCTGCCGTAGCGCGCTTCCGGGTTCACTCCGGCAGGGCGGCGGCGGCCGCCACGGCAGCGGCGAGCCCTTTCGCCTCCAGGAAATCGCCGCGGACGACGTGCAGGGCGCTCAGTGCCGTGGCGTAAGTCACCTTGGCGCGGACTTCCTCGCGCTCGGCCGCAGCGAGGGCTTGCTGGGCGGCGAGGACGTCGAGGCTTGAGCTTCGTCCGAGACGGAAGCTCTTCTCCTCTGCCTGGAGCAGTTCCCCAGCCAAGTCGCGCGACTGCCGGGTAGCGGCGAGTTGCTGTGCCGCCGTGGTCAGGTCCTCGAACGCATCGGCCACTTCCCGCGTGGCCTGTTCACGCACTGCCAGCCGCTCCGCTGCGGCGCGCTGCCGATCCAGACAGGCGGCGCGGTAAGTACCTTCCAGGGTACGGTTCCCCAGCGGCACCTCCAGGCGGGCGCCGACCATCCACGTCTGGTATTCGGCGTGCTCAATGTCCTGCCGACTGTCATGGAAGGTCTCGTCGAGTCCGGCCAGACGCAGGCCACCGAAGACCTGCAGCGACGGCAGGCGTTGATTGGCGGCATAGGCCTCCGTACGCTCTGCCTGCGCTTTTGCGACCTCGGCCTGCCGACAGTCTGGGCGCCGGTCATAGGCGATCTGCAGCGACTCGGCCAGCGTCGGCACAAAGAGGGCTTCCGGTGGCGAGTCTGCCAACTCCAACGGCCGCTCGGCGGTCGACGGTTCGAGGACCCCGAGCTGCCGCAGCAGCCGGTGGCGCAGCACCGTAATTCGGCTCCGCGCCGCCAGGATGGCCACCTGCTGTGACGCCGCACTGGACCGGGCCCGCGTGATCTCGATCGGGGCCGATTCGCCGACGCGCACCTGCGCCTCCGCGACCGACACCAGTCGGTTGGCGCGGCCCAGTTGCTCCTCCCGCACCTGCAGATCCGCGGCCGCAAAGTACAGACTCCAGTAGGCGGACTCCACCTCAAACAGCGTGCTGATCAAGGCGTTGCGAACCCCCTCCTGCGCCGTGCGCCAGTTATCCCTGGCGGTCAGGATCCCGTAGCGGTTCGTCCTGAGGCCGAAACTGCGCAGCAGATCCTGGCGCAGCGTGGCCGAGGCCCCTGAAGCGTAGGCCGGATCGGCAACGGCTGTCGAGGCGCTGTCGTCGGTGTAGTCCGCCGTGCCCGCGATCTCCAGCTCGGTGCCCGTGACGAAGCGCTTGCGTACCCCAGACGACAGGGCGCGAGCCCGCGTTTCACGGAGGCCCAGGGGGTCCGTGTCGAGGGGCTCGTCGGCATAAGCGCTAACTAATTAAGATCACCAGTCTGCTGGGTTGTCCCAGGTCCCGGCATGCCCTAGTCCGTAAGTGCGTCCACCTGTGGACGTCTCTTCCGCCAGGGTGAGGCCAGTGCCTCCGCGATGCGGTTCCAGTGGCT
>CAILUI010000341.1 GCA_903837355.1 uncultured Victivallales bacterium | reverse complement strand
TGGTCACCGGCACGGTGAAAGCGTGAGAGCGTGATTGCGTGAGGGTTACGGCGCGTGTGCCGGCCGTCTGCCACGAATCCACGCTTTCACGTTCTCACGCGCTCACCCGTAGCGGGAACCGCGATCTTGGAACAGCCCTGCCCCGTGCCTGGCCCGGAGCGAATGGGTGGCCCGACTTGACAGCGGCCCATCGCGAGCGCAAACTAAAGGCTCCGTAGGGATAGCAGCCAACGGGTGATGCCTATGAAATACCTGACCGCATGCCTGTTCTCCGGGGTTTGCCTGAGTGTCTGCGTAAGCGCTCAGCCGGCTCCCGCCGCGGCGACGCCCCCGCCCGCGCCGGCGGCGCGCCCCGCCACCCCCGGCACCGACAATGGCCCGCTGTCCCGCCTCAGCCGGCAGATGGATACCGATGGCAACCAGATGGTCGACGAGAAGGAGTTCGCCGCCGGTTTCGCGAAGCTGGAGAAGGCCGCCGCCAAGGCACACGCCGATCTGCTGACCTGGCTCGACAAGGATAAGAATGGCTCCCTCAGCCCCGAGGAACTGCGGCCCTTCGAGGCCGCTTTGGCGCTGCTGCCCTTTATCCGCAACGTCGATCAGAATGGCGACATCGCCCTGCAGGACCCCGAACTGGAGGCTGCGTTTACCCGCCTGGCAGAGTTCTGCCAGCGCGACAGCGAGCAGACACTGGAGCAGTTCGACCTCGACCGCGACGGCAAGCTGAACGCGGAGGAACTGCAACTGCTGCGTCAGAGTCAGCAGCGCGCCGTCGTGCGCAGCCCGCGTGCCGGCGCCGCGCCCACCGCCGCCGCCCCACGCGACGGCCTGGTCAGCGGTGGCGGCAAGCCCTAGCCGCGCATTCCGCCCACCCGAAGGAGTACAGCCCGTGACCCGCACGGCGTTCAAACGTCGACTTCTGGAATGCCTTGGCGGCCCCTGGCCCAGCGGCGCCGCGCTGAACCCCGTCAACCGCGGCGCGCCACAGGCCGCCGCCGGCTACCGCATCGAGCCCGTGGCCTACGACAGCGAGCCCGGCGATGCGGTCCCGGCTTACCTGCTGATTCCTGACGGCGTCAGCGCCCGGCATCCGGCTCCGGCCATCGCGGTCTGGCACCAGCACAATGGACAGTGGCACCTGGGCAAGAGCGAGCCCGCCGGCCTGGCCGGCGATCCCATGCATCACACCGGCGCGGCCCTGGCCCGCGAGGGGTATGTCGTCCTCTGCCCTGACGCCCTCTGCTTCGAGGACCGCCGCGACCCCAGCGGGCGGCTCGAGGGCGGCGCCTTCGAGCGCTTCGAGTTCCTGCGCTACACGGTGGCTGGCAAGTGTATGGCCTGGAAGAACATCCTCGATATGCGTCGCGCCGTCGACTACCTCGTCTCGCGGCCAGAGGTGGACCCCGCTCGCCTGGGCTCGTATGGGCACTCCATGGGCTCCACCCATGCCTGGATGGGCGCCCCCTGGGACGAACGGCTGGGCGCCGTCGTCTGCAACTGCTGCCTGCCAACCTATGCCGGCATCCACCGCGAGCACCTGCTGCACTGCTTCCCGAATTTCATTCCCGGCCTGCACGCCTGCGGCGACACCCCCGATATCGCCGCGCTGATCGCGCCGCGGCCCTTGCTCATGAACTTCGGCGAACTCGATGACGGCAGCCCCATCGACGAGGTGCGCCGCGGCCTCGAGGTCATCGCCCGCGCCTACGCCCGCCAGCACGCCACGGAGCGCTTCTCCGCCACCATCGAGGCCGGCAGCGGGCACGTCCTCTCGGCCGAGATGTGGCGTCAGACCCGCGCCTGGTTCGCGCGCTGGCTACGTCCGGCGTAGGCCGGACGGGGCGCTCTTCTGGAGGGCGAATCCTGCGGTCCAGCAGGACCTGCTTGCAGGCGGTGAGCCGTTCCCCTGGGCCCGGCCGGCGGCTCAGCGGCGCGGACGCGCCTGGGGAGCTTCGCCCTCCAAAGGGACACGGCTCAGCGGCGCCGACGCGCCTGGGGAGCTTCGCCCTCCAAAGGGACACGGCTCAGCGGCGCCGACGCGCCTGGGGAGCTTCGCCCTCCAAAGGGACACGGCTC
>CAILUI010000340.1 GCA_903837355.1 uncultured Victivallales bacterium | reverse complement strand
CGTGGGCCGCCCGCCCTACTGAGTCCGTCCGCGGGCATGGTTTTCCGGCAGTAGGCAGCGCGGCCCCTGTCCGCCGGCAGCGGACCCGCGCGGTGAGTGGCGGTCGGGCCGGCCAGTGGCCGTCGTGGGCCGCCCGCCCTACTGAGTCCGTCCGCGGGCATGGTTTTCCGGCAGTAGGCAGCGCGGCCCCCGTCCGCCGGCAGCGGACCCGCGCGGTGAGTTGCGGTCGGGCCGGCCAGTGGCCGGCGTGGGCCGCCCGCCCTACTGAAGTCGGCTTGGCAGGAACGTCCAGCCGTCCGTACTCCCGCCAAGGGCATACGTGCCCGGCCGCAGTCCGGCCTTCTCTGGGTTGCGTCGTATGTAGGCGTCGATGCGTCCGAGTTCCTGGGCGTTACGCACGATGTGGTCGAACGCGTCATCTGCCCACAGGCGTCCTTTCCTCCCGGTGATGCGGTTGATCCGCCGGGCGCTGATCAGTTTCCATGTCCCCGTAAGGGCCGACAGGTCGATTCCCGGCATGGGAAGCACGAGCAGATGCATGTGGTTGGGCATGACGACGAACGAGCCAAGCTCATACTCCGTGCCGTTGCCATGCGTGAGGGTGTCTACCACTGCCCTGGCACAGCCGGGGTGGCCCAATGCACACCCCCCGGCGCCGGCATCGAGATGGCGTTCCATGGCCTCCGTGAAGCGCTCGTGGTACTCGAGCGCTTCGGCGTCCGTCCACGGCGATGGGTGCAACTGAAGCCAGTTGCTCCGGGCTCCTGCCCACAGTCGCAGTGTGTGTGCCGGTAGCGAGTCGCCGAGGCGACAGGTCACGAAGTAGGCGCAGCCATCCTGGCGCCAGTGTGGCAACCGCTTCTGGCGGATGGCCAAGGGGTCGGCGTAGTCGAGTGGCTTGACCAAGATCGGCATGGAGTGCTCCGCTCCACTGGTGGCGGTCGGGCCGGCCTGTGGCCGGCGGGGGCCGCCCGCCCTACTGAGTCTGTCCGCGGGCATGGTTTTCCGGCAGTAGGCAGCGCGGCCCCCGTCCGCCGGCAGCGGACCCGCGCGGTGAGTGGCGGTCGGGCCGGCCAGTGGCCGGCGTGGGCCGCCCGCCCTACGGCGCCGTTGGACTCTCCCGGCCCAATTCCTGTATGACTTCGTTCGCCACGGCGCTTGCCGTGAGGCCGAGCTGTTCGTGGAAGTCCTGCTGGTTTCCCGACAGCACCGGGAAGACGTCCTGAACGCCGAGGCGCCGCAGGCGGGTTCCGGCGCCGGCGTCGGCCAGCACTTCGGCGACGGCGCCGCCCAGTCCGGCGACGACGGTGTGCTCTTCGAGGGTCAGCAGCAGCCTCGTCTCCCGCGCCGCTCGCAGGACCGCTTCCCGATCCAACGGCTTGATCGTGTGCATATTAAGGACGCGCACGTGGAGGCCGCGTTCGGCCAGCCGGTCGGCCGCGCTCAGGGCCGCGGGGAGCATCGGGCCGACGGCGATCAGGGTGGCGGCCTCGCCGGCGCGCAACTGGACCGCTTTGCCGACCGTGAACGAGCGTTCCGCCTCCGGCTTGGCACCAGGCAGCGTACCCCCTGCCAGCGCGATGTAGAAGGGGCCCTCAGTGGCGGCCGCAGCGCGCACGGCCTGTTCGGTTTCGTAGCTGTCGGCGGGCATCAGGACCGTCATGGTCGGGATCAGGCGCATCAGGGCCATTTCCTCCAGGGCGTGGTGCGTGCAGCCCCAGCCGGCGAACATCAGTCCGCCGCCGTAGCCGCCGATCACTTTGACATTGCGGGCGCCGTAGCCGAGGTCGGTGCGGATCTGCTCGAAACCGCGCATGGTGACGAACGGGTTCATGCCGATGGCGAAGGGAATCTTGCCGCGCAGGGCAAGGCCTGCCGCCACGCCGATCAGGTTCTGTTCGGCGATGCCGACCTCGATGGCGCGCTCGGGAAACTCCTTAGCCAGCGGCGCCAGGAAGCCCCAGCAATCGCAACTGACGCCGCACAGGCGCGGGTCCTGGCGGGCCAGCTCCAGAAGCAGATCGCCAAACCACTTAGCCATGGGGCACCTCCGTGACCGTCTCGCCGAGTTCCTGCAGGGCGGATTGCAGGTGTGCTGCGTCAAGGCGCGCCATGTGTTGCGTTTCGAGGGCGGCGACGCCTTTGCCCTTGACCGTGTTGGCGAGGATCAGCGACGGCCGGCCCGCCGCGAACGGCACCGCCTCCAGCGCCTCGAGCACCGCCGACAGGTCGTGGCCATCGACGGTGCGCACCGCCCAGCCGAAGGCGCGCCACTTGTCGGCCAGCGGTTCCAGGCGCATCATCTTCTCCGTCTCGCCGGTCTGATAGCGGTTACGGTCGACGATCGCGATCAACTGATCGAGACCGTGGTGACTGGCGGCCATGGCGGCCTCCCAGTTCGAGCCCTCCTGCAACTCGCCATCGCCGAGGATGACGAAGACGCGGTTGGGCGCCTGGTCGATGCGGATGCCCAGGGCCGCACCCACGCCGATCGCGAGCCCGTGGCCCAGCGAGCCGGTGGAGACGTCGATGCCGGGTGTCAGCCGGGCGCAGGCATGGCCGGTGATGAAGCTACCGCGTTCCAGGTGGGTCGTGAGTCGGGCCTCCGGGAAGAAGCCGCGCAGGGCCAGAGCCGCATCCAGCCCGGGCACGCAGTGGCCCTTGCTGAGGATGAGGTAGTCGCGCCCCTCCCAGCGCGGGTTCTGGGGGTCGACCCGCAGCACCCGGAAGTAGAGCGCCGCCAGGATTTCGGCGATCGAGAGCGAGCCGCCGGTGTGGCAGTCGGACATGCCGGCGATGCGCACGACGTGGACGCGGATGCGCCGCGCCGTCTCCTCGAGCGCCCGGACCAGCTTCGTGCGTGCTTCATCCATGCCAGATCCCCCTTTCACGCAAACGGCACCGCTTCGGAGCGGCCGCTTCTCGACGAGGCTTCGGCGGTCTGCAGCACCGTGATCACCCGCCGTCCATCCTCCGCCGACACCGGCACCGGCGCCCCCCGCAGGAGGTGGTCTGCGAGGTCTGCGTAGTAGGTGGCCCAGTCGGATTCCAGGTAGGGCAGTTCGCGCTCGCCCGCTGCAGTGCGTACGCGGAAGCTGCCCCCGGGCGGGCCGTTCAGTTCCTGGCAGTAGCCCTTGATGGCGTCGTGCCCAGAGTCCACGATGGCCCCCTTGGTGCCCAGGATGAGCCAGAGGTAGGGCCGGCCGTAGTAGGCCACGCGCGACTGGATGATCTCGGCCACACAGCCGTTCTCGAAGCGGATGATGGCGCGCGTCTGGTCCTCGTTGGTGGTGTCGGGTCCGAACCTGTGGAAGAAGCCGGTGACCTGGGTCATGCGGCTTGGCACCATGGACAAGACCCAGTCCACCGCGTGTGCGCCCCAGTCGTAGAGCCCGCCGCCGGAGATCGCTTTGCTGGCGCGCCAGGGCTCGCCGGGCCGATCCCAGGTGAAGCTGCCGCCATGGCCGGTGCCTGCCACCTCGATGTGGAAGACCTCACCGATCTCGCCGCTGTCGACCACCTGGCGGATGGCGCGGACATTGCCGTCGTGGCGGCGGTTGTGAAAGACGGCCAGCGTCCGCTCGGCCCGCCGGGCCGCGTCGACCATCGCCGTGGCTTCCGGGATCGTGATGCACATCGGCTTCTCGACCACGGTGTGCTTGCCAGCCTGCAGGCACTGGATGGCCAGCGCGGCGTGGGTGTTGTGCGGGGTGACGATGGCGACGAGGTCAATGTCCTGGCGCTGCAGCAGGGCGGTCAGATCCGTGAAGACGGCGACGTCCGGGAAGTCCTGCCTGGCCTTGGCAGCGCACTCCGGGCTGCGGTCGCAGATGGCCACGACCTCCATCTCCGGCACCGCCTGCAGCCAGCGGGCGTGCACCCACCCCCAGTTGAAGGCTGGACCGTAGCCGACGATAGCACCGCGGATTCTGGACGTACTCATGGTTGCTCCCCCGCCAACGCCGTTCTTTCCACGCTACGCCCCGGCTGGCGGAATGCAAGCGTCAGAAGCCGCGGGGGCCGCGCCGCGCTCTGCGCTGCGGCGCGGCTACTACGTCGCGCCGCCACTAGGGTGCGCCGGGGTCGCGGCGGTCACCGCGCGCGTTGTTGCGGATCGTGTTGCCTACGATGCGGTTGCCGGTGCCCGACTCGAGCATCACGCCGTAGCCGCCGTTGTGGGCGATGGTGTTTCCCTCCTCCGGGCTGCCACCGATCTGGTTATCAGCGGGACCAAAGGCGATGCGGACGCCATCGGCGCCGTTGCCGAGCGCCAGGGCGCCCGTGATGTCGGTGCCGATGTGGTTGCGGATGATGCGGTTACGGTCGGTGCGGCGGGCGAAGAGAGTGATCCCGGCGACGAGGTTTCCCGAGATCAGGTTGCCGTCGACGAGGTTCTCGAAGGTGCCGCCGTCGATGTGGACCCCGGTTTCGTTGGGCAGCGCACGTGTGCCGCTGAAATCGGTACCGATGCGGTTACCGCACAGGATGTTGGCATGGGTACCGTTGTTGTAGAAGTAGGCGCCGAAGGCAGTGTTGCCGGAGATCAGGTTCCACTCGCCGGCGCCGCGGCCGCCGACGGTATTGGCACTGGCGCGGTCGTCGAAGAGCACGCCATAGGTGTTGGGTACGGCCTGGGTTCCGGTGTGGTCGGTGCCGATGTAGTTCCCCAGCACGACGTTCTCCCGGACTCCCCAGCCGAAGAGGTCGACGCCGTAGGCCATGTTGCCGGAGATCAGGTTACGCTCGCCGGGTTGGGTGCCGCCGACGCGGTTGCCCTGGGCCCGGCCTTCGATGCAGATGCCGTCGTAGTTCGGCAGGGGCCGCATGGCGTTACGCTCGAGGCCGATGCGGTTGCCGAGGACGAGGTTACGGTGCGCGTCGCTGATCTTGACCCCGATATGCTGATTGCCCGAGATCAGGTTGCCGTCGCGCGCCGCGGCCCCGCCGATCTGGTTGTCGTGGGCGCCGCTGATCAGTTCGATGCCGTTGTAGTTGCCCTGCGCGGCATCGCCGGCAGCGTTGCAGCCCAGGTAGTTGCCGACGATACGGTTGTCGTGGGCGTCGTCGCCGTAGACCTGGATGCCATAGATGAACTGCGTGATGGCGAGGCCCCGGATCGTGCACCCTGAGGCATTGAGCAGCGCGAACGCCTGTTCGACGCTATGCCCATTGCCGCTGAGCACGATCTCAGGTCCGAGCGGGTTGGTGTCGCCCTGCCGGGCCGCCTGTGTGCTGCCATCGATGCTGACGTGCGAGACGGTGAGGGGCGGCGCCGTATCGCGGAAGGTGATGGTCCAGGTGCCGGTTTCCGCGTCGAAACCGGGGTCGGCCTTGGGGATGTCGAAGGCGATGGTGGCTTGGCCGCCGTTGCGGTTGGCGGCGTTGAGGGCCTCGCGCAGCGAGCCCGGCCCGGCGTCACGCGTGCTGTTGACGGTGACCACGATCGGGGCGGCCGCGAGCCGGCCGAGCAGCAGCAGGCCGAACCCGGCCGCGACGTAGCGCGCGGCGGCGGTGTTCCAGGGGCCATCAGGCACGCAGGTCATGGCGTCTCGTTCCCGCCGAGGAGGTTCCCCGGTCCGGCGTCCTTGCCGACTATGATGCTTCCGCCCAGGTTGTGGGCGATGAGGTTGCCGTGGACGCGGTTGGCGCGAGCCTGCTGGTCGACCACAACGCCGCCGGCTTGGTTCCCGAGAGCGAGTTTGCCGGTGGCGTCTGTGCCAATGCGGTTGGCGAGCACCTCATTCGCTTCCGCGTATTCGTAGAGGATGACGCCGGCTGAGCGATTGGCGGCGATGACGTTGTCGCGCACCAGGTTCGCCTGCGGGTAGGTCGCGAGGAGGACGCCGTGCAGATTGCCGAGCCCCTTGGCGCCGCTGGCATCGACGCCGATGTAGTTGCCGATGACCTGGTTATGCTCGGTGAAGCGGTTGGTGATCATGAGGCCGCTCTGGCGGTTGCCCGAGATCAGGTTGCGGTCGGCCGGATCGGTGCCGCCGACGCGGTTGTGGGAGGCGCCCGTGGAGATCACCATGCCGATGTCATTGGGGACTGCCAACGTGCCGCTTACATCAACGCCTATACGATTGCTGCGCAACGTATTGTACTCCGTTCCCCGGGTGACGAAGAAGAGGCCGTAGCTGAGGTTCCCGGAGATCACGTTGCCGGCGATGTCGTTGTGGTGGGAGGCGCAGTCGACGCAGATGCCGGTAGCGTTGGGCAGCGCGCCGGCGCCCGAACTGTCGACCCCGATGTAGTTGCCGAGGGTGGAGTTGCGCTCGCAGTGTCCATAGTAGACGACGCCGTAGACCTTGTGTCCCGAGATGACGTTGCGCTCGCCGGCGCCCAGACCGCCGAGGACGTTGTTCTTGGCGACGGTATTGAATTCGACGCCGTTGCCCTGGACCAGGTCACCGTCCTGGACCGTCCGGCGGCCGCTGCGGTCGGTGCCGATGAGGTTGCCCAGGATCCGGTTGCCGTCGGCGGCTTCGATGTAGATGCCGATCTCGCGGTTGCCGGAGACCAGGTTGCCCGCGCCGGCCGCGGCGCCACCGATGGTGTTCTGGTTGGCCAGCGCCTTGAGGACGATGCCGATGTTGTTGGACAGCGGGCGCTCGCCCGCGTGGTCCGTACCGATGCTGTTGCCCAGGATGAGGTTGCGCTCGGTCCACTTGCCGACCAGGAGGATGCCGATATCGTCGTTTCCCGAGATCAGGTTGCCGGCGCCTGCCGCAGTTCCACCGATGACGTTTTCGGGAGCCCTGGAGATCATGATGCCCAGGCCGTTCGCCAGCCGCCTGCTGCCGTCGGCGTTGCAACCGATGTGGTTTCCCTGGAGCTGGTTCTGGATCGATTCCTGGCCACCGATATAGACGCCGATCTGGGTATTGCCCGAGATGACGTTGCGGTTGAGCGTGTTGCCGTGTGCCCCCTCGACGATGATCACACCGGTCTGGTTGGGCTGTGCGGCCACCCCCGTGGCGTCGATGCCGAGGTGGCACTCGGTAAGCGTGTTCGCCGTGGCCCCGCGGCCGTAAAGCACAACCCCATAGCGGAAGCCGCCGATGGCGAGGCCGCGGAGAGTGTGGCCCGCGGAGACCACGCTGAACGCTTGCTCGACCCCGGCGGCTGCGGCCACGATGGCGAGGCGCGGCGTCCGTCCCGGCTGCGGGTTTGGCGCTGCGGGCTGGGTGGTCCCATCGATGGTTACCGGTCCGCCGGTCAGCGCCGGCAACGGTACGGCCAGGCGCAGGGTCCAGACCCCCGTTGTCGCCGCGAATCCGGGGTCGGCCTGCGTCAGGGCAAAGGCGATCTGCGTGGGCCCCGCGCTCTGGTTGGCGCGCGTGATGGCCTGAGCCAGCGACCCGGCCCCGTCGGCCTGAGTCGTCGTCACCGTGAACACGGTCGCCGGGACGCCGTCGGCGGCAGCGGCGCCGCAGCCCAGGGCGCCAGCCACTGCCAGCGCCAGCAGCGGGACACACTGCCTGGCGCGCCTACGCTGCTGCGGGTTTCCGCTGCCTTTTCCCATCGTGTCACCCATGTGCGGCTCTTGGAGTGGTTGTCTGACGGTAGTACGCCACCACCACCACAAAGGTTACAGGCGGCCCTGCAAACTGAGTCGCCAGGGTGGACGGCCAGACGGGGCGGGATGCGCCGACGAGGGGCCAGGCCCGGTCATGCGTCAGTCGGTCCATAGTTCCCATTGCCGTCGGGCCGGGGCCGGCGGCCGGCGACGACGTCGGCGTAGAAGGGGTTGGGGGTCGGCATCTGGGCGCCGACCTCGCGGCGCCAGGCGGCCAGTCGCTGTGCGAGGTTCGCAGTCAGGTCGGGCTGGGTGGTGGCGAGGTCGAGGGTCTCCGCGACGTCGTTGGCCAGGTCGAAGAGCTGGCGCTGCCCGGTCTCGTAGTGCTCGATCAGCTTCCACTGGCCGTGGCGGATGGCGCCGGTGGGGCCACCGCCTTGGTTGGAATAGTGCGGGTAGTGCCAGCACATCTCGGGGCGGTCGGGCGCGGCTGCGCCCGCCAGCATGCTCAGCATCGAGACCCCATCCAGGTGGCGTTCAGGCTCGGGCGGCAAGCCCGCCGCCTCAAGGAAGGTCGGGTAGAGATCGCACTGCCACATCGGCGTCGCCAGAACGCGGCCCCCCGGCAGGCGCGCCGGCCAGCGCAGCAGCAGCGGGATGCGCAAGCCGCCCTCTTCGGACCAGCCCTTGCCCTCGCGATAGGGCAGCGTGCAGGTCACCGAGCCTTCGACGCCGACGCTCAGCCCGCCGTTGTCTGAAAGGAAGACGACCAGGGTGTTGTCGGCCTGGCCGGACTCGTCCAGGGCGGCGAGCAGGCGGCCGACGTTGGCGTCGAGGTTGTGGATCATAGCGGCATAGCCGGGGTGCGACTGCAGCAGGCGACGCTGGACGCGTTGCCCCAGGAGGTGCAGGGCCGGGTGCAGCTCGCCCTCAACCAGCGCCGGCACGCAGTCCAACCCCAGGCGCCGGCTCTTGGCCTCGTAGCGCTCGACCAGATCGGGCGGCGAGACGATGGGCGTGTGCACGGCGTAGTGCGACAGGTGCAGGAAGAAGGGCCGCCCATCCGGCTTGTCGCGGATCAGCCGGATGGCCTCGCTGGTCAGGCGGTCGGTCATGTACTCGCCGGGCTCGGCGCGCTCCAGCCCAGGCAGGGTCGAGCCGTCGCGGCCGACCCACGGGCCGTAGTAGACGCCGGGGACCTGGTACAGGCCGCCGTGGTGGTCGCCGCCGATGTTGACCTCGAAGCCGTGGTCGGTCGGCAGCGAGCCGGTCCCTCCAAGGTGCCACTTGCCGACGTGCCAGGTGTGATAGCCGCCGGCGCGCAGGGCGGTGGCGATGGTGCGCTCGCTCGGCGGCAGGGCGTGATGGTAGGCCGGTCCCAGCAGGCGCCCGCTGCCCTGGCCGGGGATGTAGTTGGTGATCCCGACTCGCGCTGGGGCGCGCCCGGTCAGGATGGCCGCCCGCGCCGGCGAGCAGAGCGAACTCGCGGCGTAGCCCTGTGTCAGGTTGACCCCACCGGCCGCGAGCCGATCGATGTGTGGGGTCTCATGGAACGTCGACCCGGTGCAACCGAGGTCGCGAACGCCCATGTCGTCGATCAGGATGACCAGGATGTTGGGTTGGGACATGGTGCGAACGTAGGCAGTCAGCGTCGCGCTGTCAACCGGCGACCGGGGGGAGGCGGCCCCATGCCATTGAGTTTCCCGTTCTGCTTGGCTGCGCGGGGCGATTGCCGGTCACCAGCCAGACTGGCGACCGGGGGCGGGGACCGGCACCCCCGATCCGCCTGCCCCTCCGCAACCGTGGGTGCGGTCAGAAACGTAACGGTATTGGGAGGTGGCCCCCGCCTTTGGGGCCGGCCTTCGAGGTGGGTACAGCTCAGACCCCGGAAAGGAAGCGGGCGGCGGTGCGCGTCGCACAGTCGCCCGTCGAGAACCAACTCAAACGCGACCAAGGCTATCGACTACGGCCAGGCAGGCATTCCGTTGCCCTGGTGATCGTTGCCTTCCCAGGTGTACTTCTTCCAACCACTGGCGTCCGCAACCTCCCTTGCCCAGGCGACGTGGCCGTCAATGAAGGTGCTGTTCGTGCCGCCGTTGTGGCGCGCCGTGAGGATGTCGTTCGAACGCCCCCACCAGCAGTTGCCGACGCCACGGCGGTTGCAGCCGGCCGCGTGCAACTCGGCGATGGAGACCGACATCGACGGGTACTTGTAGCGGCTGAGGGAAGCGCTGTCGAACCAGATGGCGCAGGTTCCCATGTAGCCGCCGAAACGGCCATTCGAGGGGCCGTGGCATCCAGAGGCCATGTTCACCGGCAGGTCATAGGTCGAGCTCGGGCAGACGTTCGTCCGCTTGTCGGTGTAGTAGGGCAGCAGATAGGTTTCCCAGTGGTCGTCGGGATTCACTTGGTTATTGGCCTGATACATCGTCATGCACGCATGCTTGTTATTGTTGTCGCCGGCATACATGATCCAGGCCAGGCCGAGTTGCTTCATGTTCGAGGTGCAACTGATGGCCAGGGCCTTGTCGCGGGCCTTGGCGAGGGCGGGTAGGAGCATGGCTGCCAGGATGGCGATGATGGCGATGACGACGAGGAGTTCGATCAGGGTGAATGTCCGCCGTGCGGCGTGTCTGGAACCGGGTCGGGATGCGGGTGCTTTCAGTTCTGCCATGGTCTGCCTCCTGGGTTGCGGTTTGCCTGTGCTCAGAACGATTGCGCGAACAAGAGCCAATAATGAATACGATTCAGACGTTAAAGCCTACCGCGTTAAAAGTCAACACTCCCTCATGGCCAATTCTGGCGGGGGTATCTGGGCTCAGCCCCAGACGAGCCACATGAAGAGGTAGCCAGCGAGGGTGGCGGCGAGGGTGAAGGGCAGGCCGATGCGGGCAAACTGCCAGAAGGAGACCGGGTACCCCTCGCGCTGCAGGATACCGCAGACCACTACATTGCAGGACGCACCGATGGGCGTAATGTTGCCGCCCAGGCAGGCGCCGATCAGCAGTCCCGATGCGTAGAGGAAGGCGGAGCCGCCGACGCTGGCCTCCAGCATTCGGGTCACCGGCAGCATCAGCGCCACGTAGGCGATGTTGTCCACGAAGGCGGACACCAGCACCGAGACCCAGACGATCAGGGTGTAGGCCAGGAAGCGGTTGCTGCCGACCGTCCCGGTAATGCCGTCGGCAATCGCCTGCACCCAGCCGAACCGGTCCATGGCGTAGGCGAGCACAAAGATGCCGGCCAGGAAGAAGATGGTGCCCGCGTTGTAGCGCCGCAGCAAGGCCGTCGCCGCGCCGGGGAAGCGCCAGCCGTACCAGGCCAGAGCGAGGGCGCCCAGGAGTACGTTACCGGTCCCCGCCAGCCAGGAGAAGCCGGGATCGAACGTGGACGACGTGGCCAGGAAGGCGATCATCACGACGATGAAGCCGACCGGCACCCAAGTCTTGGGTGGCGGCACCTCGACGTGCACCATGGGTGAGCGGTCGGCCCGGAAGAACCCATAGAGCACGGCCATTCCGAAGATGGCCCCGGTCTGGATCGCGAAGAAGATCGAGGGGCGGCCCTGGTAGATGAAGAAATCATTGAAGCCGAGGTGGAAGTAGCCTGCCATCAGCATGCTGGGCGGGTCGCCGATCAGGGTTGCCGCACCCTGCAGGTTGGCGCAGATGGCGATGCCCACCAGCACCGGTATGGGGTGCGCGCCCGTGCGTTTGGCGATGGCGAGGGCCACCGGGGCCATCAGCAGCACGGTGGTGACATTGTCGACGAACGCCGAGACGAAGCCGGCAAAGGCACACACGCCCAGCAGGGCCCAGTGCGTCGAGCGACAGTGCTCGGCCAGGCGGTCGGCCAGCAGCACCGGCACGCCGGAGTCGAGGAACAGGTCGGCGATCAGCATGGCCCCCGCGAGCACACCGAGGACGTTCCAACTGATCGCCTGCGTCAGCACGGCCCCCGGTCTCAGCGCGCCCCCGGGGTCGCCCTCCGGGTATAGGAAGCCGGCCACCATCATCAGCAGCACCCCGACCCAGAGCCCGCGGGCGCGGTACCGCTTACTGACGCAGAGGAAGAGGTAGGTCCCCGCGAAGACGGCCAGGATAATCCAGCGTAGCATGGGTCAGAAACTCCTCTGCAGACGGCTGTCCCACGACCGTTCCTGCGGGCGTGGCCGTCGCTGCAGGTGGTAGGGTATCCCTTGATCGCCCTTCCGCAAACTGCGCCCCGACGGCTCCCACCCGGTGGCAGTTTTGTCGGCGGCCGCTATAGTAACCGTTTCGCGTTCGGCAGACCGGAGCGGCGTGTGGGCATGGACATTAAGCTCTTCACCGGATCAGCACACCCGGAACTAGCGCGGCGGATTGCCGCCTCGATCGGCACTCACCTTGGCGAGTTGGCGATCGGGCGTTTTCCGGGCGGCGAGATTTCGGTCAAGTACGACGATCATGTCCGTGGCGACGATGTCTTCATCATCCAGCCCACCTGTTCGCCCCCCAACGAGAACCTGATGGAGTTGCTGATCCTGTTGGATGCAGCGCGCCGGGCCTCCTGTGGCCGCATCACGGCGGTGCTGCCCTTTTTCGGCTATGCCCGGCAGGACCGCAAGGATCAGCCGCGGGTGCCGATCACGGCCAAACTGGTGGCGAACCTGCTGGTGACGGCGGGTGCCGAGCGGATTCTGACGATGGACCTGCACGCGCAGCAGATCCAGGGCTTCTTCGACATTCCCGTGGATTGCCTGTACGCCGCGCCGGTTCTGGTTGGTCATCTGCAGAAGACCTTGCATCCGGATGCTGTGGTCGTGGCGCCGGACTCCGGCAGCGTGAAGATCGCGCAGGCCTACGCGGACATGCTGGGGGCCGGCTTTGCCGTGGTCGCCAAGCGCCGCGTCAGCGCGACGCAGGTCGCCTCGTCGCATCTGGTCGGCGACGTCAACGGGCGCGATTGCGTACTGGTAGATGACCTGACGGCGACGGCGTCGACGCTGGCACAGGCCGCCGAGCGCCTGGCTGAGGCGGGGGCCGGCGGCATCTACGCTGCCGTATCCCACTGCTGTCTGACGCTGGAGGGACTGGAAACACTGCGGCGCAGCCCGATTCGGCAACTGGTTGTCACCGACAGTGTACCGCTGGCCGCGGAGCTGCAGGACCCGAAGCTCCAGGTGCTGAGTGTAGCGCCCCTCCTGGGCGAAGCCATTCGCCGCATCCATGAGGGGCTGTCGGTTTCCTCGCTGTTCCGACTGGAGGCGGCTCACTACGTGTAGTATGTTACCGCTCGCGCTTGTTCTCACAATCATGGCTGGGATAGCCAGTTTGCAGGTACTGGAAAGGAACGGGGTTCCATGAGCAGGTCCAAGACGTTGACGATTGAGGTTGCACCGCGCGTTCAACTGGGTACCAGTGCGTCGCGGCGCCAGCGGCGGGCCGGCAGTGTGCCTGCGGTCCTCTACGGCCACGGTGCAGCGGTGCAGACTCTGGCGCTGGCGGAAGCGACGGCCCAGGAGGTGCTGCATCATCCCGGTTTGATGAACCTGAATATCGCCGGTGCGGAACCGACGACGGCCATTCTGAAGTCGTCGCAGCGGCACCCGGTATCCGGCATTATCCTCTGCCTGGACTTCCTGGCGGTGCGGGCGGACGAGCTCATCCGTTCCGTGGTTGGGGTCGACTTCCACGGCGTGCCGGTAGGTGCCGCCCGGGGTGGTCAGCTCGAGCAGGTCTTGCACCAGGTGGAAATCGAGTGTCTGCCGGGCGATCTGCCCGAGTCCATTGACGTCGACGTCAGCGGCATGGATCTGGACACCACCATGCATGTGCGCGACATCCCCATGCCTGAGGGCATCCGGGCGGTCTCCGATCCGGGTGTTGCGGTCTTCCAGGTCCGCCTGCCGAAGGTCGAAGACGTCAAGGAAGACGCGCCGGTTGAAGCCGCGGTTGCAGCCACCGGCGAAGCGGCTGCCGAGGGGGCCGCGGCGGGCGGCGACAAGGCCGAGAAGAAGACTGAGAAGAAGGCTGAGAAGAAGTAACGCAGGGGCTCTACGAGCCTGGTTTATCGGTAGCGGGCTGCGACCGGAGAGGCGGAGTTGCTGCCGCGTGCTTCGGTCGTTGTCCGTTTGGCATTAAGGCCACATGGGTGGCTGACTTCGCGGCGAAGGCAAAGGGACGTGGCGGTGCATGTGCGGGTGATCGTGGGACTCGGTAACCCCGGCGCACGCTACCTGATGACGCGGCATAACGCCGGGTTCCAGGTGGCCGATGGGGTGGCCGTGGCCCTGCGGGCACAACCGCAGGCAGCGCCCGGTCCGGAGCTGCTGTTGCGGCGAGCGGTCGTGGGTGAGCAGGTGGTGTATGTCGTCAAGCCCATGACCTTCATGAACTGCAGCGGCGTCGCCGTGAGACACGTGACCGAGCGTCTGGGGCTTGGCCCCGAGAGCGTCTTGGTCATCTACGACTGCCTGGATCTGTCGCTGGGCCGTATCCGCCTTCGCCAAGGCGGCAGCAGCGGTGGGCATCGGGGCGTCGAGTCAGTCATCCGGGAGCTGGGGACCGACCAGTTTCCGCGTCTCCGAGTGGGCATTGGGAGACCGGAGTCCGGGGCGGGCATCGATTATGTGCTGGCCCCCTGGGCTGCCGCGGATGTCCCCGTGATCGGTCAGAGCGTGGCGGCGGCCGTCGCGGCAGTGCAGATACTGCTGGCGGATGGCCTGCCGGCGGCGATGAACCGGTTCAACGGTTGGACCGCGGCCGCAGTCAGTGCCACAGAGACACAAGGAGTAGCAGGCATTGAGAACCTATGAGACGATCTTCATCCTCGACCCGAAGAAGCTCGAGGATGGTGGTGAAATTTTCTCGAAGGCAGCGACGACGCAGGTAGAGGCCTTGGGTGGCAAGGTGCAGAAGTGCGTATCGCTGGGCCGGCGTCAGTTTGCACGCCCGATTGGCAAGCACAAAGCCGGGGTCTACTGGGACTTGGTGGTGGACCTGGCGAACGAGAGCGTGGCCGTGTTGAAGGACCGGTACCGCCTGAACAGCACGGTGTTGCGTCTTGAGGTCTTCGACTACGAGGAAGGCTCGGATCCGACGAAGCTCAATACCACCCCCCGCATCGACTTCGGCAACTACGGCGATATGGGTGGCGGTGGCGGTGGTGGCCGTGATCGTGACCGCGACCGCGACCGGGATCGTGATCGGGATGGCGACCGGGGGCGTGGACGGTGACCTATGCCGGCGCTGAACAAGGTCATCCTCTTGGGCAACCTCACCCGCGACCCTGAGTTGCGCCATACGCCTCAGGGCACGGCGATGTGTTCTTTCGGCCTGGCCGTAAACCATCGTTATGCCTTGGCGTCGGGCGCGGCGCGCGAAGAAACGTGCTTCGTGGACATCGATGTCTGGGGGCGGCAGGCGCAGAGCTGTTCGAGCTACCTGCGCAAGGGGGCGCCGGCGCTCATTGATGGTCGCCTGCGCCTGGATCAGTGGGATGACAAGGAGACCGGGAAGCGCCGGAGTCGGCTGCGCGTGCTGGCCGACCGGGTGCAGTTTGTCGGGCCGCCGATCGGGGGCGATTTCCCGGTGGGTGCGGCTGCCGACGCCGGGCCCGCGGCGGTGGAGCCGGGGAGTGCTGCGGCGCCGGTCGCTGGGGGCCGGTCGGAGCGGACCCCGGCGGCGATGCCGGCGTTTGAGCCGTTGCCGAGTGGCGCTGACGGCGCCCCGGACGGGATTCCATTCTAGTCGAAGAGCCCGCGGCGGGGCGCTGGACGCCCGCGGCGAGCAGGTGCGGTCCGCGAGTCATGAGTCAGAGACCAACACGAGTGTGAACGTGCTGCAGTAAGGAGCGAGCAACCATGGCAACCATGCGTCCGACCAACCGGAGAAAACGTCGTCGGAAAGTCGTCCGGCAGAAGGTCTGCCGGCTGTGCGAGAACAAGGTCGTCCACATCGACTTCAAGGATGTGGATCTGTTGCGGCGCTACGAGACAGAAGCCGGCAAGATTCTACCTTGCCGGATCACGGGTAACTGCTTCAAGCACCAGAAGATGCTCTCTTCGGCCATCAAGCGTGCCCGCGTTCTGGCTCTGGTTCCCTGAGAATCCGGCACCGAAGGAGTGACCAGCGATGGCTGTTGAACTGATTCTGATCGAGGACGTCAAGGACCTCGGTCGCCTGGGCGACCGTGTCCGGGTGGCTGATGGTTTCGCTCGCAACTACCTGTTGCCGCACAAGTTGGCGGCGGCGGTATCGCCGGGCGTCATGCGTCGCCTTGAGTCGCGCAAGCTGGAGATGCAGAAAGAGCACGAGCAGCGCCTGGCCGTAGCGCAGGCGATGGCCGAGAAGATCGCCAAGCTGTCGGTGAGCCTGACGGTCGAGGCGGGCGAGAACGACAAGCTGTACGGCTCAGTCTCCTCGGTACAGATTGCCGAGGCGCTAACGGTCCAAGGCGTCGAGATCGAGCGCTCGGCGATCCTGCTCGACGAGCCCATCAAGGAGCTTGGCGTGTATACCGTGAACGTGCGTCTGCACGACACTGTGCAGGCCGCCCTGAAAGTGTGGGTCGTGCGCGCCTGAGGCCTGGGGCCACACGCGCTACGCTTTGAGCCCGGTCCGGCAGCGCTTTCCTGCCGGCCCGGGCTTTTCATTGCCAGCGACCGTTGCGGCGGCTCTGGCCACGGGGCGGCGCCAGGGCTGTTCCAAGATCGCGGTTCCCGCTACGGGTGAGCGCGTGAGAACGTGAAAGCGTGGATTCGTGGCAGACGGCCGGCACACGCGCCGTAACCCTCACGCAATCACGCTCTCACGCTTTCACCGTGCCGGTG
>CAILUI010000339.1 GCA_903837355.1 uncultured Victivallales bacterium | reverse complement strand
GACCAAGCCGGCGCTGGTGGATTGCCCGACCCAGGCGCTCGTGCTGGAGTGCGGCGACCAGACGAACGCTTCCCTGACCGCGGCGTGGTTGGCCGGGGTGAAGGCGACGGACACCTGCGGTGAGGCGACGGTGACCAACGACTACGCGCTGAACCGTTTCAGCGATCTCTGCGGGAACACGGGCAGCCAACTGGTGACGTGGACCGCGACGGACGCCTGCGGCCTGACGGCGACGTGCAGCCAGACGATCACGATTCAGGACACGACCAAGCCGACGCTGGTCGGTTGCCCGACCCAGGCGCTCGTGCTGGAGTGCGGCGACCAGGCGAATGGCTCCTTGATCGCGGCGTGGCTGGCCGGGGTGACGGCGACGGACACCTGCGGTGCGGCGACGGTGACCAACGACTACGCGCTGAACCGTTTCAGCGATCTCTGTGGGAACACGGGCAGCCAAGTGGTGACGTGGACCGCGACGGACGCCTGCGGCCTGACCGCGACGTGCAGCCAGACGATCACCATTCGGGACACCACCAAGCCGATGATCATGTGTCCCTACAACATCTCCGTCCCGACGGATGACGGGGAGTGCAGCGCGGCGGTGAGCTTCGAGGCTACCGCGCTCGACAACTGCGATCAGCAGGTCATCGCTGTGATCTACTACCTGAACTACGGACTCGCCGGGCAGGCCGTTATTACCTCACCCCACACGTTCCCGCTGGGGGTGACCACGGTGACGGCGGTTGCGACCGACGCCTGCGGCCTCACCGAGACCTGCAGCTTCACGGTGACGGTGACGGAGACAGTCAAGCTGAGCGTTGGGACGGGGTATACGATTCTGTACCCGAACGGCACGCACCCGCTGCCCAATACGCCACCGACATCAACTCCCTACGAGTTGGCGGGTCCGGGCAACTGGGTAACGGTACCGATCAGCGTGGCGAATCCGTGCAGTGATCTGGCGCAGTTGGTCTTCGAGATCACCTTCCCGGCTTACTATTACTTCGACGAGGGGTGTTTCCGCGGCACGGATGGTCATGGGCTGCGCTACATGGTTGGCACCGAACGTTGGGACCCCAAGCGCGTGAACCCGGCGACCGTATGGAACGACTGGGCTTGGACGCACGGCACCACGACCACGAACCCGCTCGCCGGCGAGACGCGCGTGCAGGTTGAGTACGGTGTGGGACTGGATCCGTCCTACCCGGTTGCCGACACGGGGCGCCTGGTGGTGTACATGGATAGCCCCACGGGCGAGGCCGTTGTCAACAAGGGCGAAGGCGTCTTCATGTGGTTGATGTTCCGCGTCTCGGACGATGTCGGCAGCTTCGATTCCTTGCCGCTGACGGCTTCGGTGGTCTACGCGACCAACCTGGAAGGCATCGAGATCGCGAGTCAGGCTAATCCGGGCGTGGTTTACGTCGACCGCTGCAACTGGCTGTTGGACGTGGATCGTAACGGCCGGGTTGATCCGGAGACTGACGGCGTGACCCTCTATCGCGCCCTGAAGTACGCTCATCTCAACGACGCTCAAAGCTGCTCGACCGTGCCGATTCTGCCGCCGGACTATGCCGCGGCTGCGGGCGAGTACTTGCCGACCGATGCCGACATCGTCAGCGGTGTGCAGTCAGGGCTGCTGGGGATGTTTGACCTGAACGTCGACGGTTTGAGCGACGCTCCCGTGAACGGGAACAGTTTGGCAATCGGCTTCCCGGACGTGTCGGCATCGCGTGACGGTGTCTACATCTACCGCAACCTGGCGGGTAACCCGACCTTCATCTACCCGCCGTACGCGGGGACGGGACCGTTTACTCCGTTTGTGAGCCCCTCAGTTCCGGTTCTGGCCGGAGTCACGGTGCCTTCCACGCACGGGGTTAGCGGGGCCGCCGAGACTGCGATCAACGTGAAGATCGACGTGCTGAAGATTCTGGGCTGCCCGTGGCTGTGGGCTGTACCGAAACTGTCCATTGATCTGCCACTGAACCCGCCGCCTTCTCTGCCTTGCTGGTGGCTGGTACCGGTGGGAGAAGGGGTCAAGACGTTGCCGCTGCCCCAGCCCGAGAGTTCATGGGACTGCAGCCCGCCGATCACGGGTGGGTGAACTGAGGTCGCAGTATACGGTCCGGCGGCGGTGCCGCCGGTGACTCAGCAGAGCAAAAACACACGGCGCCCGTTCCTAGGAGCGGGCGCCGTGCCTCTTTTTGGGGCTGGCAGCCGGCGCCGGGCAAGGCTATAATGGCAGCAGCGGTTTGCCGACTAGCGGCGCTATTGGCGTGCCGAGTCAGGCACGCGCCCCAGGCAACCCGCGGCAGTGGAGGGTGTCGTACTAGAACCGAGTGATGCTGTGGGTGGACCCAGCGCCATGCCTGGCAGCATCCGAGCGTGCCGGCGCACTGTTGGGTTGCGTTTCTGAAAGGTCTTCGGCTGCTATGCGTACTCGCTGTATTGTGGTCGCGAGTTCTCTTCTGCTGGTTCTGGGCAGTGCCTGGGCGGGCCCCTCGATCGTGCTTGAGCCGGCGACGTTTGACTGGGGCCGGCAGAGCGACAACAAGGGCGAGTACACGTACACCATTACCGTGAAGAACGCCGGGGATGAGGAGCTGCAGATCACGCGGGTTCGACCGGGGTGCTCGTGCACCAAGGTCGAACTGAAGAAGCAGAACCTGGCCCCGGGCGAATCCACCGAGATGACCGGTGGGCTCACGACCAAGGGCATCGAGGGAGCTATGCAGAAGGGCATTATCCTGACTACCAACGACCCATTTCATCCAAGTGTCATAGCCAATCTGGCCATTCGTTTCCCAATCAACGGGCAGGGGTTGCGAGTAAAGGCGGCGTCCACGCCGGCGCGTTTGCGCGACGAGACGCTGTGGGCCCACGTGGTGCTGGAGAACTGCGAACCGGACAAGCCGATCACGATCGAGGCCCTGGAGTTGCCGGAGGGTTGGAGCTGCCAGCAGACTCTGCCACTGACGGTATCTGCCGAGGACCGTTTCACGCTTGTCCTTACTCTGAAGGTTGAGGCGAACGCGGAGATCCAGGCCTTTGACGGTTTGACGTTCACGCTGTTGACGGACTCGGTGAAGACGCCGCGCGTTCAGGGGACGATGGTCTACCGTCCGGAGGTAAAGGCGAACGCTGTCAGCGTTGCGGCGGGGGCGCCGGGCGCCGGCGCGCCGCCGGTTCGCTGGCCGATGACGAAGCTACCGCCGCTGGTGGCTCCGGTGACGGCTCCGGTGACGCCGCCGCAAGCGGTTCCCAGCGCGGCGCCGGCAGTGGTGCCTGTGCCCTGAGCAGCCGCTGCAACCGCGGCGCCGCAGGTTTTCCGGCGGGGTATCGGGGATCGGGTTGCCAACGCTCCTTGACCGGCTGGCTCAGGGAGCGCGGTGGAGCGACCCACGGAATGGTTTTCATGGCGGCAGGGCCACGTGGTCCCAGGGGGTAGTTCATGTCCCAGCGATGGCGCGACGCGATGGTGGTGACGGCGATCGTGGCGGTGTTGCTGCTTGTTTTCTGGGGGGTTCTGACCCATGGGCGGCAGCGTGCCGGAGATCAGTTGCAGACAGGGCCTGGTGCTGGCGCGGCGGCAACGGCGGGTCGACCAGCGTCGTCGCCGGGAGCCAAGGTGGCAGTCTCGAAGCCAACGGTAGCGGAGGCTGGGCCGGGCGCGACGCGCCCCGAGTCAGCGAGCACCCCGGAGGCTGGTGCCAAGGGTGAGACGCCTACGGTGTCGCCGGCTGGGGCGTGGAGCAGGCGTCCGCCGGGGGATTTTATGCCGGAGGATCTGGCGCAGTGTGGTCGCGGGGCGCGGGTTGATCTAGGCACTTGCGAGGCCGCCGCAGGCAGCGAGTTTGCCGTCGTGCTGCGGCTCACGGCGCCGGCGCTTGAGAGTTGTAGCCTGGTGGTGCAGTACGATCCCGAGGCCTTGGCGGTGGTTCCCGAGAGCGCCAGGCCAGAGGGCCCAGCGTTTCGGGGTGGCATCGAGGCCTATGCCGCGCCTGGGGGCGGCAAGCTGGTGATCCTGCACACCGGTATGCCGGGGAAGAAGAACGTCGAGGCGGCGGTGGCGGGCCCAGTTGTGGTCTGGCGGATGCGGGCGCTGCGCGCCGGCGTGACGCACCTGGTGGTTCTGCCAGAGAGTAGTTTTACCAGCGGGCGAGGGCTTGACGAGGCCTACGAGGTAGCGGGCGGTGAGGTCAACGTTCGGTGAGGGGCGTCGCGATGGAGGATGTCGGCAGGAGACGGCTGGTCATGCGGATGTTGAGCAGGCTACTGGGCTTGGCGGTGGCCGCGAGTGCCGGCGCATGGGCGTCCACGACGGTCAGTCTTGGTACCTACTCTGTGGAGCAGGGGGGAACGGTCGCGGTACGGGTGGAGGCCGCGAGTCCGTTGCTCAAGGACCTGCAGGTGTCGGTAGCCTGGGACCCGGCACGGGTCCAGATCGTGCCTGGCAGTCTGTGGGTAAATGCGTCTCGGCTGCACAACGGGTATGACCCGGGCGCTACGGCGGTGCCGGCGGACTTCATGACGGCATTCCCCGACTCCAGCATGGTCTTCTTTCGGCTGCACCAGAGCGCCGAGATCGGGGATTCCGGCTGGCGGGTCAGCGCCGAGGTGGCGGGCGGCACGGAGGCTGCTGTTTTCGGGTTCTCGCTGCAGGGGCTGGCGCGGGGGACCGCCGCGCTGACGTTCCCCGCGAGTTACCCGCCGTATGCGCGCAACACCTCTGTTTTCTATCCTGACGAGCCGGTGGCGTCGGCGGTGGGCTCGGTGCTGGTGTATCGGCCCGCGGGACCGGTGGTGATCAGCCCCGCGGGCGGGTCGTACAATCACGCCATCGAGGTCGCGGTCAGTTCGGAGTATGCCACGCGGGTGGTCTACACCCTGGATGGCAGCACTCCTGACGGCGGCAGTACGGAGTTGCCTCTGGGCGCAGCGCTGTATCTAGACGGCGCGGACGGGCAGTTGGTGGCGCTGCGGGCGTTGGCGTTCGGCGCTGCCGGTGCGGCGGCGGCGGGTGCGGCGGATTTCCGCTTTGACCTCACGGCACCGCTGGTGGCTGTGACTCCGCAGTTCACGGCAGCGGGGAAGCCTGTGTTGCACGGTACGGTGTCTGAGGCTGGCGTGGTTCAGGTCACGGTTTCCGGTTTCACCGCGGCTGCCGTCAACGACGGCGTTGGGGGGTGGTCCCTGGACCTTGGTTCAGCGTTGGCGGAGGTTCTGGCGGAGGGGGTCTACGATGTTGCTGCGACGGCTACGGACGCTGCCGGGAACAGCAGCAGCGACGCCACGACCGGGGAGTTGACGGTAGACCGTACGCCACCGCAGGGCGGCTTCGTGGTAGGAGTGGGGGGGCCGGCGTACCTGGCTCACGCGGCGACCGTGTTGGTGGTGAGTGTGAGCGGAGCCGTGGAGATGCGCTTCCGCAATCCCGGCGAGGCGTGGGGGGCGTGGGCGGGCTATGTGCCTTCCGTGTCCTGGACCCTGACCGCGGGGGACGGCAGCAAGGCGGTTGACGGCGAGTTCCGCGATGCCGCCGGCAACGTGCTGGCCGCGACGGACAGCGTCGGGTTGGACACGAGCCTTCCGGTCGCGGATATCACGACCACGGGTACCTACGGGCCGCTGACGTGGCCTGGGGAGGTCGCGGGGACGGCCACCGACGCGCTGAGCGGGGTGGAGCGCGTGGAGGTGCAATGCGTACGTTCCGACAGCGGCGAGTACTGGACCGGTAGCGGTTGGTCGGCGGCGGAGGTGTGGCTGGTTGCCTCTGGGGTTAGCCGGTGGAGTCTTGAGTTGGGCGCTGCCCAGCTTCCAGCGGGGACACTGATGACGCTCCGCGGCCGGGCGGTGGACCGAGCGGGCAACGTGCAAGCGCCAGTGGCCCAGTCGGCCTTTTCCTACGACGACACGCTGCCGACGGGGGTGTTCAGCATTGGATCTGCCGGCACCGTGGCCGTGTCGGTGCGGGCCGTCACGCTTGTCTGCGCGGTCAGCGGCGCGGCTCAGATGCGTTTTCGCGAGGGTTTCGGGGTCTGGACGGGGTGGCTGCCGTTTGCGTCGACGCACCCCTGGACGCTGACAGACGGGGACGGTCAGAAGGTCGTGCAGGCGGTCTTCGCGGATGCCGGGGGGAACCTCCTGGAGGTGTCGAGCACGATTCTGTTGGATCGGGTAGCGCCGGTGACGACGGTGAACACGGCGGGCGGCTACGGGCCGAGTTCCTGGGCGGGGAAGGTATCGGGTACAGTGACTGACGCCACCAGCGGGGTGACGAGGGTTGAGGTGACGATCCTGCGGCAGCCAACGGGCAAGGCGGCGGGGGAGTACTGGGATGGCGCCACCTGGGGGGCGTCTGAGCAATGGCTGGCGGCGACGGTGCTGGGGGGCACCTGGAGCGTGCCGCTGCCGGTGGCCGATCTCGAGGCTGGCGGGAATGCGCGTAACTACACCGTGACGGCCCGCGCACAGGATCAGGCCGGCAACGTCGAGGCGCCGGCGGTGACGTCCATATTCCTGTTTGATTTGAACATTCCGGCGGGCGGTTTCTCCGTCGGGGTCGGAAACCCTCTTTACCTGAACACGGCGACCGTGACGCTGGTCTGCGAGGTGACGGCCCTGCACCCGCTGGAGATGCGCTTCCGCAACGAGGGCGATGCCTTCCCGGGAACGTGGTCGGCGTATGCCCTGACCGCGTCTATGACGCTGCCTGCGGGGAACGGTTTGAAGACCGTGTATGGGGAGTTCAGGGACGTGGTTTCAGGGAATACGCTGGCAACCCGTGACACAGTGACTCTCGACATGGATGCGCCCGTCTCGACACTGGCGACCGCCGGGGCTTTCGGCCCCATGACCTGGCCGGGCAGCATCGTAGGCACGGCGGTTGATGTGGGCCCGACAGGGGTGGAGCGGGTGGAACTGACGATGGTGCGGACTGACGGGTTGTACTGGAACGGTTCGGGCTGGCAAGCGGGCGCGGTGAGTCTGTCGGTGGCCGTCGTGGGCGGATCCTGGACACAGGCGTTCCCTGCCGTCTTCCTCAGCGATGCGACCAGCTATTTCCTCAGCAGCCGCGCCGTAGACCGTGCCAGCAACCTCCAGACCAGTCCGGCGACGGCCGTGGTTGCGTACGACAGCTCAGCGCCGAGCGGCGCGCTCACGGTTGGGGTTGGCAACCCCGTGGCCACGTCGACGCGCGATGTCGCTCTGGCCATCGCCGTGAGCGGGGCCACGGAGATGTCCTTCCGCAACCTTGGTGGCGCCTGGTCGGCGTGGGAGCCGCTGGCATCCACGCGACCCGCGTGGCAACTGATTGGGGGAGACGGCGCCAAGCAGGTATCGGGGCGGTTCCGGGACGCGGTGGGCAACGTCCTCGAGACCGAGGACGGCATCATCTACGACAGCACGGCCCCGGGTTCGGCGGTGGTGGTGGCGCGGGCCTACGGTCCAGCGTCGTGGCCCGGGGCGATCTCCGGTACGGCAACTGATGCTCTCAGCGGGGTCGCCCGCGTCGAGGTTCGGGTGCAGCGGAGTTCCGATGGGTTCTTCTGGAGCGGGGCGACCTGGGGGGCTGCCGAGGTCTGGCTGACGGCCTCGGGGGGGCTCGCGTGGCAGGTACCGTTAGCGGGCAGCCAGTTGCTCAGCGGCGTTACGTACAGTGTTGGCAGTCGTGCCGTGGACATCGCGGGGAATGTGCAGGCGGCGGCCGCGACGGGGAGTCTCCTGTATGATGCCGGCTTGCCGGTTTCGGCGGTGACCACGCCGACGCTGACGGGCTTCCAGTCGTGGTCCGGCGCCGTGGAGGGCACGGCGGCGGACGCTCTGGGCGATATCCAGGTGGTTGAGGTGAAGGTGGTGCGTATTCTTGGATCTGGGATCAGTACCTGGGACGGCGCCGCCTGGCAGCCGGGCCTGGATGCGCCCTGGCTTGTGGCCCAAGGCACCCTGGCCTGGCGCCTGCCGCTGGCCCTTGGCAGCATGTCCGCTGGCGCCAGCTACGCGGTAACGAGTCGTGCGACGGACAGTGTCGGCAATGTGCAAGCGCCGCCGACGTCGCGGACGATCGCCTACGATGGGACCGCACCCGAGCCACCGGCACTGACCGGCATCACCGTGGACTCCGGTGTGGTGGGTGACCTGATCACCAACGACCGCACGCTGGTCTTCACCGGGCAGGTCGAGGCAGGGTGTGCGGTCGAGGCGCGGCTTGACGGGGCGAGCATCGGGAGTGTCGCGGGTGGCGCTGGCAGTGCCTGGAGCCTGGACCATACGGCCACCGCCCTGGCCCCCGGAACGCACCTGGTGGAGCTGGCCGCCACCGATGCAGCCGGTAACCGCGGCGTCTGGTCCGCCCCCCGAACCCTCTTGATCGACACCGTGGCGCCCGTACTGACCTGCGGTCTTGTGGCTGGCGCGCGAGTGAACGGCACCGAGGTCGTGACCTTCACGACGGATGGGGTAGGTGCGGTAGAAGCGTCGTTCGACCAGAGCCAATGGACGGCTGTCCAGAGCGGTGTCAGCCTGCTGGCGGCGGTGGCGGGCTTCGGTGGTTTGCCCCAAGGCGCTCTGACGCTGCATTTTCGCGACAGCGACGTGGCCGCCAACGTGGGCCGCGCACAGGTTTCCCTGGTCAAGGACACGCTGGCGCCGACGGGGTACGGCCTCACCATCAACCAGGCTCGAATCAACGCGGCGAACCGGCACGCCTTGACCTTTGGTTTGACCGGAGCGGAGGTCGGGTCCACCTGCCTCTACAGCGTCGCTGCGGCTGGGAGCGCAGTGGTTTCCGGCAGTTTTGCGGTGCTGGCGGCAACCCCGACCAGCGCTGCCATCGCCGTTGATGTGCTTGAGGACGGTCTGCTCACGGTCACGGTCCGCCTTCGTGACGGGGTTGGCAATGTTGGCGGCGCGGTCAGCGCCCAGGTTGGGAAGGACACGCTGGCCCCGGCAGGGTACTCGGTCCGCAGCGAGCCGGCCTTTGTTCATGCCGGGAATCAGACGCAGTTCAGGTTCGAGCTTGCGGGGGCGGAGGTGGGGGCCGTTTGCCAGTACAGCGTGCAGAGCGCTGGTGGGGGCGCGCCGGTGTCTGGGTCGGCCACGGTGGGCGCGGCGTTGTCGAGCCTGGGCCCCCTGAGTGTTGCGGGGCTTGCGGACGCGATGCTGACGGTGAGCGCGTATCTGACTGACAGCTTCGGGAACTCGGGTCCGGTGGTGACCCACCAGGTGGTGAAGGACACCGTGCCGCCGGCAGTGCCGGTGGTTGAGACGTGGACGCAGCCGGTGAACCAGGCGACGGCCTCGGCGTTTGCCTGTGCTGGCCAGGCGGAGGTCGGTGCCACGGTGTCCTATCGGATCGTCTCGGACGCGGGTCCGGTGGCGATAGAGGGCAGTGTCGTGGCGGGTGCGGATGGGCGTTTTGCGGTATCCGCCATCGACGTCGCCAGCCTTGGCGATGGGACGCTGACGCTGACGGTTTCCGCTCGGGACGTGGCGGGCAACCAGAGCGCCGACAGCGCTGGCCGCACGGCGTTGAAGGACACCGTGCCGCCGGTCGCGCCGCGGCTCGCCACGGTGACCGCTCCGGTCAACGCCGGGAATGTGGCTCGATTCGGCTTCACGGGGACCAGCGAGGCGGGGATGACGATCGTCTACACCCTGGCCTCGGTGAGTTCAGTGATGGAGCTTGGCGGGACTCTGCCGATCGATGCGGGAGGCGACTTCAGCGCGTCGGCCGTGAATGCGGTGACGCTGCCCGACGGCACGCTGTTGCTCCGCGTTCTGGTGCGGGACACGGCGGGGAACGTCAGTCCTGCCACGAGCAGTGCGCCGATCACCAAGGATACCGCCCTGCCTGACATCACCTTAGTGTCGCCTCCGGTCTCGGTTCCGGTGAGCGGCGACGAGGTGATCCGCCTCACTGCCTCGGAACCGGTTGCGGTTCAGGCGTCCGTTGGGGGCGCTACCTGGGTGGACATCGTATCGGGGCTGACCCTCGTGGCGGATCTGCCGCTGTTCAGCGCCCTTGGCGATGGTTCGTTCACGCTCACCCTCAGGGCGACCGACGCTGTCGGTAACGTTACGACCTCTGCCTATGATCTTGGCAAAGATGCGACTGCACCCGCAGGCTACGCGGTTGTGTTCGAGGCGGATTTCATCGACCTGTCCCTGACGGCAGAGGCCGCGTTCGTCGTTATCGGTGGCGAGTTGGGGTCAACGTTCTGGTACGAGATCGTGGATGCCGAGGGCGGGGACGGGATCGTGACCGGCGGTGGTCTCGTCACCGCGGCGCCGCAGCGGGTCAGCGGGATTCCGGTGGCGTCCCTGGCACAGGGGGGCCTGACCCTGCGCCTGCGGTTGACGGATGTCGCCGGGAACACGGGACCGAGCGTCTCTTCGGAGACGACGCTGGGAACGACCGAGGAACTGACCCTGACCTACGGTTGGAACGCGGTCGGGGTGACGGTGGCGCCACTGGACTCCGTGGCCGGGATTCTGGCCGAGGCGGCAGCGCGGGCTGACGGGGCGCTGGTCCGTGGCGCGTTCCACGGCTACCGCGGTGGGGAGCCGGTGGTGGTGATTGGCGACTCGGTGCTGCAGTTTGGCTGCGCCTACCGGGTCTTTGCGGCGCGCGGGGGGACGTTGCGGATCCGCGGCGTGGCGGGGGTGGGCGTGGGTGCATTGCCGGCTGGGTGGGCTTACGCGGCCCCCGGGGCTGACCTGAGGATCGCCGACCTCCCGGCGGCGTGGTCTGCGTGGGCGGACGCCGAGCCCGGCTGGGGGTACCGACCCTTGCGGAGCGGCGCGCTGGTACTGGCCGGCACCCCCGTGTGGATCCACGTCGTGCCTTGACTGAGGTGGACGGCGCTGTTTGGCTGGCTAGGTTCCACAGTGGAATCGGTGAAAGGAACGCGCCTGGTGGACCTGATTTCGTTTCTCAAGACGCTGTCCGAGGCCAGTGGCATCTCAGGTTACGAGGCCGGTGTGGCCGGCGTCGTGCGTGAGCAGTTTGTCGCGCTCGTCGACGAGGTGCGTGCCGACGCCATGGGCAATCTGCTGGCGCTCAAACGAGGGAGCGGCCCGGAGCCCCGGCGGCGGATCATGCTGGCCGGGCACATGGATGAGATCGGCCTCATGGTGACGCTGGTGGAGGGGGCGTTTCTGCGGTTCACCGAAGTGGGCGGCTTCGACGTCCGCACGCTGCCCGGGCAGGAGGTGACCGTCCATGGCCGGCGGGCACTGCCGGGGATCATCGGCACTCGGCCTCCGCACGTGCTGGCGGCGGGCGACGCGAGCCGGCCGACGGCGATGGAGGATTTGTTCATCGATGTCGGGTTGGGTGCTGACGAGCTTTCGGCACTGGTTCGGGTCGGAGACCCCGTGACGCTACGGGCAGCTTGTGCCGAGCTTAGGAATGGTCGTCTAGTCGGCAAGGCTTTCGATGATCGGGCTGCACTGGGGGCCATCGCTGTCTGCCTGGATCTGCTACGGCAGATGTCGCACGCCTGGGACGTCTACGCGGTGGCCACCGTGCAGGAGGAGGTTGGGCTGCGCGGCGCCTTCACCAGCACCTACGGGATCATCCCGGACATTGGCATCGCTATCGATGTTGGCTTTGCGCGGCAGCCCGGCTTCGACGGTCCCGAGGCGATCGATCTCGACAAAGGGCCGGCGCTCGCGATCGGGCCGAATATCCACCCGGCCCTGGGGCGCGAGTTGCGGGCCGTCGCGGACTTCTACGAGATACCCGTTCAGGCCGTGTCAGCCCCGGGCGGGACGGGGACGGACGCCAACGCCATACAGATCACGCGCGAGGGCATTCCGACCGCTCTGTTGGGGGTGCCTGAGCGCAGCATGCACACCCCAGCCGAGACGATCTGCGTGCGGGATGTGCAGCGTACGGGACGGCTCCTGGCGCTGTTCATCGTGGGTCTGGGCGGGGACTTCATGGACCGTCTCACCTGGGCGGCCGTTGACAGCAAGGGGAGCGCGAGATGATCCTGGAAGCGCTGTCCAACGCCTTCGGACCATCGGGCTGTGAGCAGGACGTACGCGCCCTGGTGCTGGAGCAGATCCGTGGGCGGGTGGATACCTGGCGAGTGGACCATCTGGGCAACCTCCTGGCCTGGCAGCGTGGTACGAGCGACGGTCTGAAGGTCATGGTGGCGGCGCATCTGGACGAAGTCGGCTTGATGGTCACACATGCCGACGACGCGGGGTTTCTGCGCTTCGTCACCGTCGGTGGCATTGACGCTCGGGTCTTGCCGGCCAAGCGTGTGCTGGTGGGCAAGGAGAGGGTGCCCGGGGTGATTGCGGTGAAGCCGGTTCACAAGACTACCGCGGACGAGCGCAGCCGGGCGATCCCGGTCGACCAACTGGTGATCGACGTGGGGGCCACCGGCAAGGCGGAGGCGGAGAAGATCGCCGCCAAGGGCGACTACGCGGTCTTCGCCACCCGGTTTCAGGATCTGGGCGGCGTGGTTGTAGGGAAGGCCTTTGACGACCGGGTGGGCTGCGCCATGCTGATCGAGCTGGTGCGTCGAGGTCCGTACCCTTTTGCCTTCCACCCGGTGTTCACGACCATGGAGGAGATTGGCCTGCGCGGGGCTCGCGTGGCTGCCTTTACGGTGGCGCCGGACCTGGCTTTTGTGCTGGAAGGGACCATCTGCGATGACAGTCCAAAGCAACGTGAAGAGAGTCCGACCACGGAGTTGGGCAAGGGGCCGGTGGTCAGTGTTGCCGACGGGTCGGTCATTGCGGACCCGCGGTTGGTGCGACACGTTCTGCGGACGGCGCAGGAAATGGGCATATCCTGCCAGATCAAGCAGCCCGGCAAAGGGGGCACGGATGCCGGGGCCATTCACCTGACGCGGAGTGGGGTTCCCAGCCTGCCGGTCAGCGTCGCCTGTCGCTACATTCACTCGCCCGTGGCTATGTTGAGCAAGCGCGATCTGGGTCAGACCGTGGATCTGCTGGAGCAGTCCCTGCGGCGCGTGACTCCCGCGTTGCTGGCGGATGCAGACGGAGCGTCGGAGACGAGTCGTCCATGAAAGAGACCCTGCGCCGACTGGTGGAGACGTTTGGTCCTTCGGGGCACGAGCAGAGGGTGAGGGCGCTCATCCTGCGCGAGCTGGCCGGCAGTGTCGACGACGTGCGCACCGATGCTTTGGGGAACCTGATCGCGCTCAAGCGCGGAGACGGCACGGGGCGTCGGATCATGCTGGCGGCGCACATGGACGAGATCGGGGTGATGGTAGCGTACATCGACACCAAGGGGTTTGTGCGGGTGCATCCCATCGGTGGGGTCAGCCCGCTGCTCGAGGTCGGTGGCCGGGTGCTGTTCGACAACGGCACTGTGGGCGTCATCAGCTACGAGAAGTTGACCGGCGGGGAGCAGGTTCCGCCCATGGAGAAGCTGTTCGTCGATGTCGGGGCGACGAGTCGCGATACCTGTCCGGTGGGCGTGGGCGATGCGGCCTGTTTTCTGCAGCCGATGGTAGAGGCGGGCGGTCACTGGACCGCTAAGGCCATGGATGATCGGGTAGGGTGTGCGATCCTGATCGAGACCGCGCGGGCGCTCTTGCGGACACCGCACGACTGCTACTTCGTCTTCAGCACCCAGGAGGAGGTGGGCACGCGGGGGGCCACGACGGCGGCGTACGGCATCGCCCCTGAGGTCGGGCTAGCGGTGGATGTCACCTTGTCGGGCGACACTCCCGAGCCGGCGGTGCGCATGGCGGTTTCTCTGGACGCTGGACCAGCCATCAAAGTCAAGGACGGGGGTATGCTGGCCACGGCCTGGGTGAAGGAGTGGATGATCGACACGGCGCAGGCCGAGGGCATTCCCTTCCAGCTTGAGGTGTTGCCCGGGGGCACGACCGATGCGCGCGCCATCCAGACTACGCGCGAGGGCATTCCCAGCGGCTGCCTGTCGATTCCCTGCCGCTATGTGCACTCACCGTCGGAGACGGTCAGTGCGACCGATGTTGCCCACGCGGTCAAGCTCTTGGTGGCCATGCTCAGCCGGCCGCTGCCGCGCTGAGGGGCTGCCTGCGGGAGTGACGGTGTGAAGTTCGCCATGTGCAACGAGTTCTGCGATGGTTGGGCCTTGGAGGACGTGCTCAGGTTGGCGCGTGATGTTGGCTACGCAGGGGTCGAGGTCGCTCCCTTCACCCTGGCCGAGGATGTCCGGCGGATCCCTCTGGCTGAACGGCAGCGCCTGCGCGGACTGGCCGAGGAGTGCGGGCTGCGGTTGATCGGTCTGCACTGGCTCCTGGTGAAACCGCCGGGCCTGTTTCTGACCCATCCGGACGTGCAGATTCGGCGCGCCACGCAGGCCTATCTCGAGGCTCTGATTCACCTCTGTGCTGACCTGGGTGGTGACCGCCTGGTTCTCGGCTCCCCCAAGCAGCGTCAGGTCATGCCCGGTTGTACGCTGGAGCAGGCTTGGCAGTGGGCCTGCGAGATGTTTCGGGCGCTGTTGCCCGCGGCTACTGAACGCGGGGTGACGCTCTGCATCGAGCCGTTAGCGCGGGCTGAGACCAATCTGCTGAACACGGTTCGCGAGGGCCTGCGGATGGTCGATGCGGTCGGACACCCGCGCTTTCGGGTGCACCTCGATGTTAAGGCCATGTGCGATGAGGGCCGGCCGCTGGACGCGATCATTCGCGAGGCCACGGGTTACATCGGCCATGTGCATGTCAATGACGCCAACCGCAACGGTCCCGGCTGGGGCGACACGGATTACGGTCCGGTGGTTCGGGGCCTGGCCGACAGCGGTTATGACGACTATGCCTCGGTCGAGGTCTTCGACTTTTCCTTTGGTGCTGAGCGCATCGCGCGCTCGAGTCTGGAGTTTCTCAAGCGCGTCTTTGCGGTCTTGCCGGCAGGGGCGAGGTGCTGAGCAGGGGAGGGGCTTTTGCCATGGCGTTACGCTTGGTGGTGGAGTCTGGGGAGCACGAGCGCGTGCAGTGTCCGGTGTCGGTGGTGGCGGACCTGGGCGGGCAGGACCCGCGCCGCCTGACGCTGCGCGCCGAGGGCAGCGCGATGCCGGTGCCGTTGGCGGTGGCGGGCGTGGACGGCGCGCGTTGGCGTCTCACGTGGCTGCTGCCGCTGCAGCCAGCGCGGACCACCTGTGTCTACATCCTCACCGAGGCGGGGGCCGAGGTCTCGGTCGGGCCGGGGGTCCAACTGCTGCCGCAGGCGGAGTGCATCGATGTTCTGGTCGGCGGAACCGCCTTCACCACGTTTCACTATGGTCAGACGTGGTCCAGGCCCTTTCTGCACCCGCTCATCGGCCCCTACGGCGACCCCGTCACGCGGGCCTATCCGGTGCGCACGGATGTGCCTGGCGAGAAACAGGATCACCCGCACCACAAGAGTCTCTGGGTGGCTTGGGGCGACGTGAACGGCACGGATAACTGGAGCGAGAACCGCGAGAGCGGCCATGCGAAGCAGGTGGTACGGCGCCTGACCGCGTGCGCGGCGGGGCCGTGCTGCGCGCGGCTGGCCTGTCTGGTCGACTGGGTATCGGAGGGTGGCGTCAAGGTGCTTGAGGAGGCGCGCGAGGTGGTCGTCTGGGATATGCCTGCCAGCGGCCGGGCCATCGACCTCACCGTGAGTTTTCGAGCCAGCGAGGGGGCGGTTCGCTTCGGGGACACCAAGGAGGGGGGGCTCTGTTCCATCCGCGTGGCCAGCAGCATGGACGCTTCCGGGGCCGGCACCATCGTCAACTCCTATGGGGGCACGAACGAGGCCGAGACCTGGGGCAAGCGTGCCCACTGGTGTGACTACTACGGGCCGGTCAACGGTCACACTGTTGGGCTCGCCATTTTCGACCATCCGTCGAACTTCCGATACCCGACCTACTGGCATGTCCGCAACTACGGGTTGATGACCGCCAACCCGTTCGGCCTGTCCCATTTCCTGAACGACCCTACGATCGATGGCAGCCACACGCTTGCGGCGGGCGGGGTCTTGACGTTTCGCTACCGCGTCTACTGCCACGCCGGTACGACCGTGGCCGGGGCGGTGGCAGCGCGGTACCACGACTTCGTCAACCCGCCCAAGGTGGTGGTGGCGCCCGGCTGAGGGCCTGGTCCGCGGCTGTGGTCTGGCCGCGATCCGTGCCTGTCCAGACGGTGTCGAGCGCGCCCAAATGGCGGCGGAACGGGTTGACAGTGCGGCGGTTGGAAGCACTGTACAGGGGTCATCAGGCCAGGGGATCTGCCGGTGGATTCGGGCGTATGCCGCGCCGGGTGAGAGGGTCAGGTGCGGCCGTCAGGCAAGGGAGAACGGTCGATGAGCGAGGCGAAGCGGGTCCGGGTCGGCGTCATCGGCGCCGGCGGCATGTGCAACAGCGTTCACCTGCCGTCGCTGCGGGATATGGACGACGTCGAGGTGGTGGCCGTCTGCGATCTGGTCGAATCCCGCCTCCGCCGTACGGCAGAGGCGTTCGGGATCCCCAAGACCTACCTCAGCTATCACCAGATGGTGGCCCAGGAGACGCTGGACGCGGTGTTCTGTCTGGTGGAGCCCTGCAACCACTTCCACGTGGTCATGGCCTGCCTCGAGGCCGGGCTGGACGTGTTCATGGAGAAACCGCCGGGCATCACCCTCTACCAGGCGCAGGGCATGATGCGCAAGGCCGAGGCGAAGGGCAGGTTGCTGATGGTTGGCTTCAACCGCCGCTACATTCCGCTGGTGCGCGAAGTGAAGCGGGCCTTCGCTGCGATCACCCACGTCACGCAGGTGGAGGGGTGTTTCTACAAGTACGGGTCGGGGGCCTTCGACCAGGGAGGTCTGACCGCCTTCGAGTCTGATACCATCCATGCCGTGGATCTGGTCCGCTGGCTCGCCGGCGCCACTCCGGTGGAAGCGTACACGCTGACGGCGGCTCACCAGGAGCCCGTCCTGAACGCGTGGAACTCCGTCACCCGATTCGACAACGGCACCATCGGTATCGTGAAGGCGAACTACCGGACCGGCGGCCGGGTACACCGCTTCGAGATACATGGTCCCGGGGCCAGTGCTTTCCTCAATCTTGGCATGGGGGGTGCGCAGTGCGAAGGGCAGTTGCTGCGCCATGACGGTGCCCAGCAGTACAGCCTCGCCGCCGGGGCGGCAGGTGGCGACAGCAACGCCACCTTCAGCGGCACCCAGTTGGCGGGCAGCGACCAGTTTTACCGCTTCTACGGCTTCTACCAGGAGGACCGGCACTTCATCGACTGCGTCAAGAGCCGCGAACTCCCGGAGACGTGCATCCAGGATGCCGTCAAGTCGTTCGAGTACGTGGACCTCATTCTGCGTAACGCGCGCTGAGTTCCGGTGGCTGTAGTGGGTTCGGTGCGACGGCTTACGTTGCCTGTTGCCGTGCCCAGCGGGCAGCGCCTTCGAGCACCTGCAGGTTCAGTGGAATCAGTTTCGGTTTCTCGGCGAAGGACTCTTCCACCGCTGCCCGGAAGGCGAGGTCGGGGATGGGTGCCAGCCCGAGGCCCATGAGGACCCCGAACATGGCGGTGTTGGCGGCGCGTCCGTTGCCATTGTCGTCGGCGATCTGCTGGGCTGGAACCGCGATCGCGCGCCGTCCCGCAGGCAGTTCCACGTCGCCCATATTCGCTTCGTAGACGATGACTCCACCCGGTTGCAGATCGTTCTTGAAGCGCTCCAAGGATGGCCGGTTCATGGCCACGAGAACATGGGGGTGGTAGACGACCGGAGAGCCGATGGCCTGGTCGCTGATGACGACTGAGCAGTTCGAGGTCCCGCCGCGCTGTTCCGGTCCGTAGGAGGGGTACCAGGAGACGCGATGTCCGGTCATCTGAGCGGCCTGGGCTAGCATGACGCCGAGGCTGAGGGCCCCTTGGCCGCCGAAGCCGGCGATCTTGACCTGGACCTCGCCGCGCAAGGGGGGGCGGGCAGCGGCGAAATCCTTGACGTCCTCCAGTCCGAACAGTGCCGCCAGGCTGTCGGCCTTGAAGTCACTGATCAGCGGTTCCGCGGGCTGCGCCGCATCGGCGCGGTCACGGAATGTCTGCAGCGGGAATTCGCGGGCCATCTCGTCATTGACGAAGGCGTTGGCTGCCAGCGCATCGACCCGCAGGTTGGTCGGGCAGCCGGCCAGGACTTCGACGAACGTGTAGCCTTTGCGGTCGCGCTGGATTTCGATGGCTCGGCGCACGGCCTTGCGGGCCTTGCGGACGTTGGCGATATCCGAGACGGCTACGCGGGCGATGAACACCGGTGCCTGCAGGTTATTGATCAGTTCGCACATATGCAGGGGGTAGCCGGTGAGGCGGGGGTCGCGACCGTTGGGGCAGGTGACCGTCTTTTCTCCCGGCAGGGTGGTGGGTGCCATCTGGCCGCCGGTCATGCCGTACACGGTATTGTTGACGAAGAACACGGCCAGACGCTCGCCGCGGTTGGCGGTTTGGAGCGTCTCGTTGAGGCCGATGGAGGCCAGATCCCCATCGCCTTGGTACGCCAGGACGACGGCATGGTCCAGGGCGCGGCTGATTCCGGTCCCCACGGCCGGGGCGCGGCCGTGGGCAACCTGAACATTGCCGCAGTCAAAGTAGTAGTAGGCGAAGACGGCACAGCCCACGGGGCTGATCATGATGGCGCGTTCCTGCACCCCGTAGTCCACCAGGGCTTCCCCGATGAGCTTGTGCAGGACGCCATGTCCGCACCCGGCGCAGTAGTGCGTCGCAGTAGCTGCCGAGCCGCCCTTACGGGCGAACTCCGGGTAGATGCCCTTGGTGCAGGTGATGTTCTCGCTCATGGTGATAACCTTCCGCCTGCGAGTTTCCGGACGGCTTCCACCACCTGGTCCAGCGTGATGAGGTTTCCCCCATAGCGCTGCACCACGCTCACCGGCCGGCTGCACTCGATCGCCAGTCGGACATCGTCTGCCATCTGGCCATTGCTCATCTCCACCGCGGCGAAGGCCCGCACGATGCCGTTGTGGGCCAGTTCGCGCAGCCGGCGGCGTGGGAAAGGGTAGACTTTTCGCGGCCGCAGCAACCCGACCCGCAGGCCCTCGGCGCGGCACTGCTCGACGGCCGAACGGGCGATGCGGCTGCTGATGCCATAGCTGACCAGGACGATCTCGGCATCGTCGCAGCACAGCGTCTCCGCGTCCTCGAGCTCGGCTTCGATGCGTGCGTATTTCTCTTGCAGGCGCTCGTTGAAGCGTTCGAGATCAGAGAAGTCCAGGAAGATACTGGTGACGACATTCCCCATGGTTTCGGCGGTGGCGGAGACGGTCCAGGAGAGATCGTCCTGGGGGTGGATGGCGCTGTTGGGGAAGGTCAGGGGTTCGATCATCTGGCCCAGGACCCCATCCGCCAGAACGTACACTGGGGTGCGCCACTGCCAGGCCAGGGCGAAGGCCGCCGTCGTCATATCGCACATCTCCTGTACGGAGTTGGGTGCCAGTGTGATGATGCGGTAGTTGCCGTGCCCCCCCCCCTTGACCACCTGATTGTAGTCGCCCTGTTCGGGGCCGATGTTGCCGAGGCCGGGGCCGGCGCGCATGACGTCCACGATCACGGCCGGAAGCTCGGCTCCGGCCAGGTACGAGACCCCCTCCTGCATCAGGCTGATGCCGGGGCCGCTGGACGCGGTCATGGCGCGATGGCCCGCCGCGGCCGCCCCGTAGACCATGTTGATGGCGGCCTCTTCGCTCTCCGCCTGCACGAAGCGGCGGCCCAGACGCGGGAAGAGGCACGACGCATCGTGGAGAATCTCACTTGCGGGGGTGATGGGGTAGCCGAAGAAGCAGTCGCAGCCAGCGTACAGAGCGCCGATCGCGACCGCCGAGTTCCCTTTGGCCAGTTTCGTTGCCATGGAGACGAGCTTCCTCGCAGGATCGGCAGCTAGCGGTGTTTCGGCCGACGAATCTCGAAGGTATGCGGTTCCGGACACACGTAGAAGCAGTTGGCACAGCCGCTGCAGCCGTCACCCCGGTAACGCACGAAACGGTAGCCACGGGCATTCAGTTCCGCGCCGAGCTGCAGCACGTGCCTGGGGCAGGCCTCAATACAGCGCCCACAGCCCTTGCACTCGATGGAGGTGATGTGCGGGTAGGGCTCGGAGTTCTCGACTGCTGGGTTGCTCACCGTGTGCTGACCTCGGGGTCGCGCCATCGCCCGACGCGTGTGGTCGTAAACAACACTAATATAGGTCCATTCGCCATTCAGGCCAGTCCGCGCCCGCAGTGCCGCGCGGCCCGCGGGCCGGTCGCGGCTGGACTCAGGGCGGCGCCGCAGGCTCTGGGGTTTCGTCTCGGGTCCTGATTTCGGTCCGGCGGATCTTGCCGGAGATGGTTTTTGGCAACGACTCCACGAACTCGACGAGGCGCGGGTACTTGTAAGGCTCCGTGGCGCGCTTCACATGCTGCTGCAGTTCCGCTATGAGTTCGGGGCCCGGCAGATAGCCTGTGGCCAGCACGACAGAAGCCTTGACAACGTGGCCCCGCGCGGCGTCTGGAACCCCGGTGACGGCGCATTCAACCACGGCGGGATGCTGGATCAACACGCTCTCGACCTCGAAAGGGCCGATGCGGTAGCCGCTGCTCTTGATGACATCGTCGGCGCGCCCGACAAACCATAGGTAGCCATCACCATCCTGCCACGCCATGTCCCCCGTGTGGTACAGGCCACTGTGCCAGACGCTGGCCGTCAGGTCCGGGTCGTGCAGGTAGCCGCCGAAGATGCCCAGCGGCATACCGGCCCGGGTGCGGATGGCGATCTCGCCCTCCTGGCCAGGGTCTACCGCCAGGCCATCCGGACCCACCAGCACGATATCATAGGTGGGCGCCGGGCGGCCCATGGACCCGGGCTTCGGGGTCATCCACGGCCAGGTTGCGGCGGTGATGACCAGTTCGGTCTGTCCGTAGCCTTCCATGAGGCGGATGCCGGTCTGGCGCAGGAATTGCTCGTAGACTTCCGGGTTCAGCGGCTCGCCCGCCGTCACGCAGTAGCGCAGGCTGCGCAGGTCGTACGCGGAGATGTCTTCCTTGATGAGGAAGCGGTAGACGGTGGGCGGTGCGCAGAACGTGGTGACCCCGTGCCGGGTGGCCATGTCCAGCACCGCAGGCGCCGAGAAGCGCTCGTAGTCATAGACGAAGACTGCGCTTCCCGCCAGCCATTGGCCGTAGATCTTGCCCCAGACGGCCTTTGCCCAGCCGGTATCGGCGAGTGTGTAGTGCAGGCCGTCGTCCTCGACGCACTGCCAGTACTTTGCCGTCAGGATGTGCGCCAGCGGGTAGGCGAAGTTGTGGCGCACCATTTTCGGGAGGCCGGTGGTGCCGCTGGTGAAGTAGAGCAGCATCATATCATCCGAGGTCGGAGCGTCGGCTCCGGTCGGCTGGCTGAAGGGCTCCGTCGCGTTTGCCAGGCCATCCTCGAAGCTGTGCCAGCCCGCCCGCCGCCCGTTGATGACGACCTTGGTGCGGAGGGTTCCGGCCGTCTCGGTCTGGGCGGCGTCCACGCCGGCCAGGAGTTCAGTGTCTGCCACGCAGACCGCCATGACGACTGCGGCCCTCTGGATACGGTAGGCGATGTCGCGGGTCTTCATCATGTGGGTGGCGGGGATGGCGACCGCCCCGAGCTTGTGCAGCGCCAGCATACAGAACCAGAACTCGCAGCGGCCCTTCATCACCAGCAGAACCGGATCGCCTTTGCCGATACCGAGGGTCCGGAAGAAGCTTGCCGTACGATCACTGATGGTCTTGAGGTCCGCGAACGTGAAGGTGCGGCTGTGGCCGGCATCGTCACACCAGACCAGGGCGCGCTTTTCGGGCGCTTCTCTGGCGTAGGTATCAACGACATCCACGGCGAAGTTGAAGCGCTCAGGTAGGCGCAGTCTGAACTGGCTGTAGAACTCCTCGTAGGAGGAGAACTCAGTCTGTGCCAGGTAGCGGTCCAACAGGTTCACGACATCACTCCGTAGGGGTACGACTGGCCGTGGAGCGGTGGCTCCGTGCGCAGCGACGCTGGCGACGCTGCGGTAGGGCCGCGGTGCAGCAAGGCTAGCAGCGGCGGGGCGGGCTCAACCCCCACGGGGTGCAGGGGACCATCATCGCTATACCGCCCTCGTGTTGTCGCGGGACCGCTGCCGGTGGAGGTGGCTGTCAGGGGCCTGAAGTCCGCCTGCGGCAGGGGCTTGCGCCGTCAGTCGCCCCGTTTGGCGAGCCGCCCACAGCCGACCTCTGGCCGCGCGCGGACCGTCGCCAAACGGCACCAATGCCACACCGTCACTTGCCGTCGGCGGCCTTTGCTGCCGGCGCGGGGGCCGGGACTGCATCCGGGGCTGCCGGCGCGGGGGCCGGGACTGCATCCGGGGCTGCCGCTGCCGGAGCCGGGGCTGCTGCCGCTGCCGGAGCCGGGGCTGCGGGCGGCTTGGGCAGGGCCGGGGGCACACCGGGTGCCGGACGCGCCGGGTAGAGCTTCTTCTCCAGTTCCTGGATCTGCTTCTCGGTCTCGGCCATCTTGTCATACTCGGCCTGCAGAGACGCGTCCGCCTTGCGGTAGACCTCCGGCTTGCCATCCTCCAGCTTCCGGATCTGGTCTTGAAGCTTGCGGATCTGCTCGTCGATCTCCGTGACCTGCTTGCTGACATCCGGGTTGTTCAGGAGGGTCTGCTGTTTCTCGGTGACCGTCCGGCGCGTCGTGTGGTATTCCCGCCGCAGGCCCTGGAGCTTCTGCATATCCTTCATGCGTTCCGGGTTGACTGCGGCCGCGCCCTTCTGGCGGGGCGCGGCGACGCCGGCAGGAAGGGCAGGGGCTGGCGGCGGTGCGGGGACGGCGGCCTCGGCCGGAACGGCGGCCGCGGGCTTGGCCGGAGCGGCGGCCTCGGGCTTGGCTGGGGCGGCGGCCTCGGCCGGAGCGGCGGCCTCGGGCTTGGCTGGAGCGGCGGCATCCTGGCCCCACGAGGGGACGCTGGTGGCGAGAGCGACGCCAGCCCATACGGTCATCAGTTTGCGGTTCATCATGTCAGGTTTCCTTTGCTGCGGTAGCCGCTGCGATGTTCTGCTCTGTTCAGCAGGACCGACACTGCGGCGTAACGGCTGTCAATCTAGTACCGGCCGATGGAACTGCCTACCCACTGCAGCGGGAAAGCGCCCCTCCGAAAAGAACACGGCGCCCGCGGTTGCGGACGCCGTGTACGATCAGGCCCCGATGGGACGGCGGCGGTCAGGCCGCCGACGCCATCAGGTCGTCTGGCAGATCAGATCACATCATGTCCATGCCATGGCCGCCCATGCCACCGCCGCCACCGCCCTGCGGCATGTCCTTCTTGGGTTCCGGGATCTCGGTGACCATGCACTCGGTGGTGAGCAGCAGCCCGGCCACGGAGGCCGCATTCTGCAGCGCAGCGCGTTCCACCTTCTTCGGGTCGATGATACCGGCCTTCATCATGTCCACGTACTCGCCCTTATTGGCGTCGTAGCCCATGGTGCCCGTGAGCTCCTTGACGCGCATGACGACGATCTCGCCAGCGGTGCCCGTGTTCAGAGCGAGCTGCTTGAGGGGCTCTTCGACAGCACGGCGGATGATATCCACGCCGGTCGCTTCGTCGCCTTCGCACTTGAGAGTAGCGAGGGCCTTGGTGGTAGCGCGCAGCAGGGCGACGCCGCCGCCGGCGACGATGCCTTCCTCGACGGCAGCGCGGGTAGCATGCAACGCATCTTCGACGCGCGCCTTCTTCTCTTTCATCTCGCTCTCGGTCGCCGCGCCGACGCTGATGACGGCGACGCCGCCCGCGAGCTTGGCCAGGCGTTCCTGGAGCTTCTCGCGATCGTAGTCGCTGGTCGTCTCTTCGATCTGGCGCTTGAGCTGGTTGACGCGGCCGGCGATGGACGCGGCGCTACCGGCGCCCTCGACGATCGTCGTGTTTTCCTTGTCGACGGTGAGGCGCTTGGCGCGGCCGAGCTGGTCGAGGGTGACGTTCTCGAGCTTAATGCCGAGGTCGTCGGTGATGCAGGTGCCGCCGGTGAGGATGGCGATATCCTCGAGCATGGCTTTGCGGCGGTCGCCGAAGCCGGGGGCCTTCACGGCGCAGACGTTCAGCGTGCCGCGCAGCTTGTTGACCACCAGGGTGGCCAGGGCCTCGCCCTCGACGTCCTCGGCGATGATCATCAGGG
>CAILUI010000338.1 GCA_903837355.1 uncultured Victivallales bacterium | reverse complement strand
GGCCAACGACCTGCTGCGCCTGGCCGTGGTCGTGCGCGATGCCCACGATGCGATCACGGTGCAGGACTTCAACGGCCGCATCCTGGCCTGGAATCCCGGCGCGGTACGCATTTACGGCTGGAGTGAGGCCGAGGCGCTGGCGATGAGCGTCCGTGACCGCATCCCGCCCGGCCGCGCCGCGATCCAGGAGCTGACCGTGGTCCAGCAACTGGCCACGGCGCACGAGGCCCTGGACCCCTACCGCACCCAGCGCCTGGCCAAGGATGGCAGCGTCAAGGAGGTCTGGCTGACCGCGACCGCGCTGCTCGACGAGCAGCGGACCGTCTACGCTATCGCCACCACCGAGCGCCTGGTAAACACGGAAGACCCAGCGGAACAGGGAACCGCGGAGGGTGGCTCAGATGCCCACGCCTGACGAGTTGCGGCGGCAGGCCGAGGAGCTCGCCCAGCAGGACGCAGTGTCGGTGCCAGAGGATCTGGCGGCGCTCGCGCCCGCGGCGATCCGGCAGACGCTGCACGACCTGCGGGTGCATCAGATCGAGCTGGAGATGCAGAACGAGGAGTTGCGGCGGGCCCAGGGCGAGCTGGAGGCGGCGCGGGAGCGCTACTTCGACCTCTACGACCTGGCGCCGGTCGGCTACGTCACCCTCAGCGAGTCCGGGCTGATCCTGGAAGGCAACCTCACGGCCGCCACGCTGTTAGGCGTGGCCCGCGATGCGCTGGTCACGCGGGCGCTCTCCCAGTTCATCATCAGCGAGGATCAGGAGCTCTATTACCGTCACCGCCAGCAGCGCCTGGCCACTGTTGTATCCGCGGCAGCTGGCAAGACGACGGAGTGCGAACTGCGGCTACGGCGGCGCGACGGTACGGCGTTCTGGGCGCGGCTGGACGCCACCGTCGCGCCCGCGGCCGACGGCACCCGCGTCTCCCGCATCACCCTGCACGACATCTCCGGGCGCAAGCAGGCCGAGGAAGCCCTGCGCACGCTGGCGGCGGAATTGGAACAGCGGGTCGAAGAACGGACGGCGGCGTTGCGCGGCTCGGAGGCGAAGTTCAGGGCTCTGGCTAAGGACTTGGCCGCCAGGCAGGAACAACTGCGGATCCTGTCCCTGCGCCTCAGCGGCGCTCAGGAGGACGAACGGCGGCGCATTGCCCAAGGACTGCACGACAAGCTCGGCCAAGCCCTTGTCGCGGTTCAGCTCAAGTTGGCGGTCCTGCGCCAGACGGCCACGGCGGCGCCGGAACGTGCGACACTGGCTGACGAGATCGACCAGTTGCTGCGTGCTGCGACCCAGGAGATCCGGGACCTCGTCTTCGAGTTGAGTTCTCCAACGCTCCAGCGCGTCGGAGTCGAGGACGCCCTGGAGGAGCTCTGCGAACACATGGAAGCCACGCTCGGAGTCCACTTCGAGGTCCAGTGGGACCACCGGCGGCGGCCGGTCGCGGAAGGCTTGCGGGACATCCTTTATCGGGCCGCGCACGAGTTGCTTCTGAACGTCGCCAAGCACGCCGGCGTCGCTCGGGCGACGGTTCGTCTGAGCGGGAGAGCCGGCCGCATCCGGATCGCGGTGGTGGATAGGGGCCGGGGGTTCGACGCGGCGCAGGTTGGGGTGACCGTCCGTCGCAGCGGCGGGTTCGGCCTGTACAACATTCGGGAACGACTGCAGAGCGTCGGCGGTACGTTCACGGTGAAGTCTGCACCCGGGAAGGGGACGCAGGCGGTGATCGAGGCGCCGGGAGCAGCGGCGGCAGAGGGTAGCCCATGAGCAACGCCACGCCGATTCGCATCCTTCTGGCGGACGATCACGCCATCGTCCGGGAGGGGCTCAGCGCCCTGCTGGCCTACGAACCCGACATGACCGTGGTCGGGCACGCCGCGGATGGCCGCCGCGCGGTCGCGCTTGCCGGCGAGCTTACGCCGGACGTGGTCGTCATGGACATCGGCTTGCCGGAGCTGAACGGCATTGACGCCACGCGCCAGATCGCGAGAGAACAGCCACGGGTCAAGGTGCTGTGCCTGTCCATGCACAGCGAGAAACGGATCGTGAGGGCCGTGCTGGAAGCCGGAGCGGCCGGGTATCTGGTGAAGAACTGTGCTTCGCGGGAGCTGGCCGAGGCCATCCGGACCGTGGCCGCCGGCAGGACCTACCTCAGCCCGGCGATCGCCGGCGAGGTGGTGCAGGAACTCCTGCGCCAGCGGCCCGCGCGGCGGGGCGGCGCCTATGGCGAACTCAGCGAACGTGAACGCGAAGTGCTGCAACTTATCGCGGAAGGCCACAGCACCAAAGAGATCGCGGCGCAGTTGCAGCGGAGCGAGAAGACGGTGGCCGCCCACCGGGTCCACATCCTGGCCAAGCTACACCTGCAGGGCGTCGCGGACCTCACCCGCTATGCCGTGCGGGAAGCTCTGATCGAGCCGTAGCCAAGGGGCGTTGCCGCGCCACGCCGCCCGCGCCGCTCGCCGGCCACGCCGGCCAGCGGGCACGGCACGATGCCCCAGCGGCTCGTGCGCCTGCCGATGTCACCGCGCGTGGGGCATCGCCGTGCCGGCGCCCCGGTCTTCCCTTTGGCCAAGGCCTTTGGGCTGGCGGTCTTCCCGCCCGCGGCTGCCCCTGCCGGCACTCCGCGAACGCCCCCTGTTCCCCAGCCTGGAGGTAGGTATTTCCTCATCTGGATCGAGAGATTATCCAATTGCCGGATGGGTACGCAAGAGGCTATGGTAACGAGTGTTAGGGAAGACGCTTCCGGCGGCGTGTACGACCCTTCTACGAAGTCTCTCGGTAACGCCGTTGGGTGGAGTGCGGAAGTTACCAGCAGTGGACTACCCCCTGACGCCAACACTCTCGTGGAGCACCACCCTGGCCGGAGCCGATGTGGGTGGGCTGCATTTGCGGCCCGCCTCGCGGTTGGCCCAGGCGGCAGGCCGCTACCGTGCCGACATCCAGATCGAGTGCGGTGGGCTCAGGGCGGACGCGAAGAGTGTACTGAGCATCCTCGTACTTGCGGCCACCCCGGGAGCGCTTCTCCGCTTCACCGCCCAGGGCGACGATGCCGCAGCCGCGCTCGCGGCGATGCGGGAGGTGCTTGCCCCGGGGGCCGGCGTTCTCGCGGTTCCGACCGCCCGTCCGCCTGATCACCTGCAACGGCCAGGAGCAGACCCGGCTTCAGCACGGTGTTCCAGCCTCGCGTTACCCGAGGCTCCCATGATCTTAGCCTCGGAGGCGGCCGACGCCGAACCGGTTGTCGTGACCCCGGAGGGACCGTCCCGTGGCCGGGAGACGATCCTGCTGGCTGAGGACGAGACATCCATACGCCTCACGTCACGGATGTTCCCCGAAGCCCTGGGCTACACCGTGCTGGCGGCGGAAACGCCGGAGGAGGCCATGCGCCTCGCGGGCTCACACTCAGGCCCCATCCACCTGCTCATCACTGATGTGATCATGCCCGGCATGAACGGACCCGATCTGGCCGCACTGCTGGCCCAACCGCGCCCCGACCTGAAGTGCCTGTTCATATCCGGCTATACTGCCGAGGTCCTCAAGGCCCGTGGTGCGCTGAACGAGGGCATGCCGTTCCTGTCCAAGCCCTTCTCACGCCACGATCTGGCCCGCAAGGTCCGTGAGGTGCTGGATGCATAGGCGCCAGCTGCTCCATCGCCGCTGCGTCTGGCAGGAGATGCACGTCGCTTGCATCGCAGGTCCGGGGGGACGCCGCCGGCCCCTTGCCGGGGTGTCGGCAGCGGGCGGGCGCAGAGTGGAGGTCTGGGCTGTCAGGTGTTCCCCGAGCAGAACCGGTCGGCTGACGGCCGGGCATGTACAGGCCCTGAATGGGGCCCGGGAATGAGACTTCATGGCCAGCAGAGATGACCGCCCCGGGAACGCTGCCGAACTGCGCCGGCAGGCCGAAGAGATAGCGCGCGACGAGGTGTCTTTGTCGCTTCTTGAGACGCTGCCGCCCGCGGCCGTCCGGCAGACGCTCCAGGAGTTGCGTGTCCACCAGATTGAGCTGGAGATGCAGAACGAGGAGTTGCGGCGGGCGCAATGCGAGCTGGAGGCGGCGCGGGAGCGCTACTTCGACCTCTACGACCTGGCCCCGGTCGGCTACGTCACCCTCAGCGAGTCCGGGCTGATCCTGGAAGGCAACCTCACGGCCGCCACGCTGCTGGGCGTAGCCCGCGGTGTGCTGGTCAAGCGGGCGTTCGCTCAGTTCATCCACAGCGAGGATCAGGAGCTCTACTACCGCCATCGCCAGCAGCTCCTGGCCACTGCCGTCCCCGCGGCAGCTGGCAAGACGACGGAGTGCGAGCTGCGGCTGCGGCGACACGACGGTACGGCGTTCCGGGCGCGGCTGGACGCAACCGTCGCGCCCGCCGGCGACGGCACCCGCGTCTCCCGCATCACCCTGCACGACGTCTCCGCGCGCAAGCAGGCCGAGGACGCATTACGGGAAAGCGAGGTCAGCCTGCGTGCATTTTTTGACAACCCCGGGTTCCTGCAAGGCATTGTCGAAGTGATCGATGGTGACATCCTGCACATTCACGACAATGCCACCGCTGCCGAGTTCTTCGGCCGGACCGTGGAGGAGATGCACCAGGCGCGGGCCAGCCAGATCGGAGTTCCGCCCGAGACGGTGCGCCTGTGGATTGCCCACTACGAGGAAAGCCAGCGGACCCGGCTTCCGGTGATCTTTGAGTACGTCCACGGCGAGAGCGGAAACATCCGGCATTTCCGTGTGGTGGTAACCCACCTTGGCAAAGGCTCGTTCGGACCGAGATTCACGTATGCGGTCGAAGACTTTACCGGGTACAGGCAGGCGGAGGAGGCGCACCATGCCGAAGCGCTGCGGAGGCGTACGCTGTTCGAGCAGTCGGCGGATGGTATCCTGTTCGTTGATCCCCAGACGGCACGGTTCCTGGAGTTCAACACGGCAGCGCACCGGCAGTTGGGGTACTCCCGTGAAGAGTTCGCCCAGCTCAGCATTCGGGACGTGGAAGTGACGGAAGGGGCCGAGGAAACCAAGGAGCGCATTGCGACTGTCATCCAGAGTGGCATGGCGCGTTTTGAGACCCGGCAACGCACCCGGCAGGGAGAGGTCAGGGATGTTCATGTGACGGCGCAGTTCCTGCAGGTGGGGGGGCAGTCCATCTACCAATGCTTTTGGCGCGACATCACCGAGCACAAGCGGGCGGAGGAGGCGGTACGCGAAAGTGAGGTCCGCCTGCGCGCCATCACGGACGCCGTCCGGGATGCTGTCATCATGATGGATCCGCAGGGCCTCGTCACCTACTGGAATCCCGCGGCGCAGAAGCTCCTGGGATATTCAAGCACCGAAGCGCTCGGGCAGAATCTGCATCAACTCCTTGCGCCCGTACGCTACCATGCCGCGCATCAGGTAGCCCTTCCCAGGTTTGTGCGCACGGGCCAAGGCGATGCCGTCAACCGGACCCTCGATTTGGAGGCCTGCCACAAGGACGGCCATGAGATCCCGATCGAGATGTCGCTTTCATCCCTTCATTTTCAGGGTGGTTGGAACGCCACCGCGATTGTCCGCGACACCACGGCGCGTAAGCAGGCCGAGGCGGAACTCCAGAAGGCCAATCACCGGCTCTCCGCGGCCATCGCCCAGGCCACCGAGTTGGCGGCCCAGGCCGCGCGGGCCAGTACGGCCAAGGGCGAGTTCCTGGCCACTATGAGCCACGAGATCAGGACCCCGCTGAATGGGGTGATCGGCATGACCGGGCTGCTTCTGGACAGCGCGCTCGATGCCGAGCAACGGCATTACGCCGAGGCGGTACGCAGCAGCGGCGAAGTACTCCTCGGCCTGATCAACGACATCCTCGACTTCTCGAAGATCGAGGCGGGCAAGCTCGACCTGGAGACTCTGGACTTCGATCTGTCGAGCCTGCTGGACGACCTGGCCGGCACGCTGGCGGTACGGGCGCACGGGAAGGGCCTGGAGTTGCTCTGTGCCGCCGATCCTGCCGTCCCCACGCGCCTGCGCGGCGATCCGGGCCGCCTGCGCCAGATCCTCAGCAACCTGGCGGGTAACGCCATCAAGTTCACCGCGGCCGGCGAGGTCGTGATCCGTGCTGCCTTGGTCGAAGCGGCCGGCACCGGGGTCCTCCTGCGCTTCTCGGTGCGCGATACGGGTATCGGCATCCCGGCCGCGAAGCGGGGGCTGCTCTTCGGGAAATTCAGCCAGGTAGACGCCTCGACCGCGCGCCAGTACGGGGGCAGCGGCCTGGGCCTGGCGATTTCGAAACAACTGGCCGAGTTGATGGGGGGTCAGATCGGCGTGGAAAGTGTCGAGGGGCAAGGCTCGGAGTTCTGGTTCACGGTGCGCCTGGGCCGGCAGGCCGGGGAGGCCTCGGCGGAATGCCGTCCCGCCGCAGACCTGCGTGGCGTGCGTGTCCTGATCGTCGACGACAACGCCAGCAGTCGCGAGCTCCTGACCCTCCGCCTCGCCGCCTGGGGACTGCGCCCGGTCGCGCAGCCTGATGGCCCCAGCGCACTCCAGACTCTCCTTCAGGCGCAGGCGCAGAATGACCCATTCCGGGTGGCCCTGCTCGATATGCAGATGCCGGGGATGGACGGCGATGCCCTGGGCCGAGCCATCCGGGCCGACGCGCGCCTGGCCGATATCCGCCTGGTCATGCTCACCTCCGTCGGGGCGCGTGGCGACGCCCGCCACTTCCAGGAACTCGGTTTCGCCGCCTATGCCACCAAGCCGGTCCGGCACGAGGAACTGCGGAGCATGCTCGCGCTGGCACTGCAGGAGCGCGGCGCGGCGGCGCCCGCGTCCATCGTCACGCGGCACACGGCCCGCGAGATTCGGGATCAGTTCGCCGGCCGCCAAGCACGGATCCTGGTGGCGGAGGATAACATCGTCAACCAGCAAGTGATCCTCGGTATGCTGAAGAAGATGGGACTCCGCGCCGACGCGGTTGCCAACGGCGCGGAAGCGCTTCGCGCCCTGGAATCTCTGCCCTACGCCCTGGTCTTGATGGATGTGCAGATGCCCGAAATGGACGGGCTCGAGGCCACGCGCCGGATCCGCCAGCCCGCCAGCCGCGTCTGCAATCCGCAGATTCCCGTCATCGCCCTGACCGCCGACGCCATGGCGGGCGACCGTGAACGGTTCCTCGCCGCGGGCATGAATGACCACGTGGCCAAGCCGATCTCACCGCAGGTGCTGGCGGCCGCGCTGGAGCGCTGGCTGCCGCCGCCGCCGGCAGCGGCGGTAAGCGCTCCCGCCCCGAAGTAACCCGCTAAGGTGTGATCCCGAGCTTCATCTCGGCCACCGTCGGCGGGATGCCCGTGGTGCGGATGTCGAAGCGCAGGTCGGCGCCGTTGCAGCGGTTGCTGAGGAAGGCGTCGGGGAGCAGGTGGGTGAGGGTCTTCCAGGTTTTCGCGCCGGTGAGCTGGAAGGTGGTGGCGACTTTCCAGGCGCCGGGGGACGGCGGGATGGAGCGGATCGCGGGGTCGCTCGAGTCGTAGAAAACCAGGAGCTCGCCGGGGCTCTCGTCGAAGACCTCGCAGGTGAGCGTCAGCCGGGGCGCCTTGCCGTTCTTGAAGCCGGCGAAGTCGACCAGCCAGTACATGCAGTAGTCGTCGGCGCCCCACGGTGCATGGCGCACGCTCTGCCAGCCGCTGCGGCCGTCCCTGACCGTGGGCGCATTCTGCGATTCGCCATCTTCGGCGCGCAGGCCCAGGCCGCGCCGACGCTGTACCTGCCCCAGTTGTACCGTGACCTCGGTAGCATTCGGCGCCACGGCCAGGTTGCGCTGGTTCTCGGCCTGCGCGCGGATGGCAGTGGCCGGGACGTCGGCACTGGCCCGCATGCCGTACGGCGTCAGGTTGGCGACGAGGGTGATCTGCCCGCCCGCGCTGACCTCCAGTTCATCGACCGCCCCGAGGTTGGCCCCGAGGTTGGTGCTGGCCAGTGTCAGACGTCCGCCGGTGGCCGCAAAGGCGCTGTAGTTGCCGAAGTTGGCAAGCTCGAACTGGAGCGTGCCGCCGGCCACGACCACCGAGCGCTCCGGCTGACCCCAGAAGGTGCTGTTGAACAGCCTTACGGCCCCACCGGTGTCCGGTCCGCAGGTCACATAGCGCCGCCCGGCGGGGGGCCGGGTGGGGTCTGAGGAGACCATCGAGACCAGTTGCGAGTTGATCAGGTCGACGCCGCTGTCGCTGACGCCCTCGAAGGCCGCGGCGACCTTCGAGCCGTCCGTGCCATGCCCGAGCACCACGCCTGACGCGCCCTTGCCGTTCTGGCGTACGAAGCGCAGGCCCTGTGCTGATCCGAAGACGCAGTTCTGGTACTGCTTCTGGTTGCGGCAGTCGCCGAAGACGAAGGCATCGAGGTGGTCGTACTGGTACTCCCAGACGTGGTTTGTGCCCGGCGCCCCCACGCCGCGCAGGACGCCGGGCGCCTCGTGATAGGGCGAGCGGTTCCAGTAGTGCGTCTGCAGTTGCGTGTTGCGCAGTTCGCCGTCGACGCTGCCGCCGCCGATCGCGATCCCCGTCCGCAGGGCAACGCCAGCGGGGTAGTCGATCAGGTGCCGGTCGCAGCGATAGGTCATGAAGTCGAGCATCTGATAGGAGTTCACGGCGCTGATGTTGATGACGTAGATGTCCGCGCCGCGCCCCTGCACCAGGAAGGGGTAGGGCACGATGGCCGCCAGTTGCTGTTCGGGATAGAGGAAGGTAAGGCCGCGCAGGCCGCTGCGGGCCGCCAGGGTGATGAAGGGCGTCCCGGATGCGTCGCCACGCCCGGCGTAGACGCGCAAGGTGCTGCCCTTGCCCAGGGTGTGGTGTGGCACATCGTAGACGCCGCGCAGTTCGACGCCGGCGGGGACGCTCAGGGTGCCGCGCACGGTGTACTCGCCGGCGGGGAGAAACACGACCCCACCGCCGGCCTGTGCCGCCGCGTCCAGTGCCCCCTGGAGGGCGCCGGTGTCGTCGCTGCTGCCGTCCTTGCGGGCGCCCCACGGCGCGTCGGTGACCACGTAGAGGTCGGCCGTCGCGGGCACGCAGGTCTTCTCCTCTGGCAGCGCCACCGTGGGCAGGGGCAGTCCCGGCAGCGGCTCGTTGCTGATGCGGACCAATTCCGAGGTGCTGCGGTTGCTGATCCCGGCCGGTCCGGCGAAGCTGCAGCCGGCCACAGTCACGGCATTGGCCGCCTCGCCCAGGGTCAGGTGCGTGCCGGTGGACGTCCAGCGGCAGTCGACCACGGAGAGATTCCCGGCCGTGCGTTCCACCTCGCCGGCGAAGGTGCACCCACGGAAGAGCACCGTCGACTCGCTGTTGCCGCGCAGGTCGGCGGCGCGGACTCCGCCCTGCAGATCGCAGGAGTGGAAGAGCAGCGTTGCGCCGAAGGCATCGCGTGCGGCTACGGCCGCCTGGCTGCCGGCGAAGCTACAGGCGGTGAACGAGATCCCGGCAAACAGCACCTCGCTGGCCGAGACGGCGGTGTCGCAATCGGTGACGTGGTACTCGTAGAGTTGGCCATTGGCGGCGCCGCGCGCCGAGGCCAGGATCTCGATCCCTGTCCGGTAGCCGCGGATATCGGCAAAGGCACTGTAGATCCAGTCGTAGCGGAGGATGCGCATGGCCGTGCCGTTGGCCCGCATCCAGCGGGCATGCGCGCCGCCCCGTGGCGGCGACCCCGGCAGTCCGGAGTCGCTCCAGACGTCGGGGTTGAGGTGCAGGTCGCTGCTGCGCCCAGTATCGGTGACGAAGTCGATCTGCAGGCCCAGTGCCAGCGGCGATCCGTAGAGGCCACGGATGGTGTGCAACTCATTGCCCTGTGGGCCGATAGCGATGCCTTGATAGGGGTTGACCAGGGTCACGTTTTCGACGGTCATACTCTCCCAGCCGGCCTGCTTGATGCAGAACGGGTAGGGCACGATGGCGTCGGCATCCTGGTCAGGGTACCAGACGGTCAGGTTCCTGATCCCCGAGCACTGTTCGAGCGAGAGGAACGGCCAGCCGCGCTCGGAGCCGCGGCCGGCGTAGGCCATGAGGAGGGTGCCGCGCACCGGCGCCGTTGCCGACGGCCGTTCCCAGTCACCGCGCAAGGTCACCCCCGTCGGGATCTTCAGGTTGCCGCGGATCACGTAGCGGGCGGCGGCGGCGAAGACGGCGCCGCCGCCGTGGGCGCTCTGCATGTCCATGGCGGCCTGAAAGGCGGCGGTATCGTCGGTCCGGCCGTCGCCGACGGCACCGAAGTCCTGCACCGTACAGCCGGCGACGACGACGTCAGCGCTGGGGAAGCGCGGGCTCACCACGCGCCAGTGCGGCGTGGTCGGCGCGTTGGCGTCCGCTGCCGGCGTCGGGGCGGTGGCGACGGCCAGCGCCGGACGGGCCGCGTGGTCGGCGGCCACCTCGGCCGCGGTTAGGGTGCGGTCGTAGATGCGGATCTCGGCCAGAGAGCCAGCGTAGAAGCCGCCCCAGGTCTGCGCGTGGCCGATCTCAAGGGCGGCATCGCAGGTCAGGTCGCCGAAGGGTTCGACGTCCACGCTCACGTCCAGAACGCCATTCTTATACCACGTCGCTCTGCCGCCCACCGGGTCGTAGGTCACGGCCCAGTGCTGCCAGATCCCGGAGTCGACCGCGCCGGCGCTGGTGACATCGCGTCCGCCGCGGGTGCCGGCGACCCGGATGCTGATCCGAGAGGGCGTGTCGCCGTTGTTGTAGACCACATAGCCCCGGTCACGATCGGAGCGTTTCTTGCTGACGATTCCCTGCGAGGCCGGGCTCGGCCACTCCCAGGGCTGCAGCCAGAAGCCGATGGTAAAGGCGCCCGTCAGGTTGACTTTGCCGGGGTCCGCGGTTTCCGCGAACTCGCCGCCGCCGTAGAACTCGAGCTGCTTGCCGCCGCTGGCGTTGGGGGCCCACTGGGCGCCGCGGAGGGTCGCATCTGCCCGCGATGGCGAGCTGTCGGCAGCGACCGTCCCCGCGCCGTCAGCGAGTTTCCAGTAGCCGATCAGTCCAGTCTCCGCGGCCCAGGAGGTCGGCGTGGGCAGGACCGCCGTTGCGACTCCGGCAAGGACGAGCGCGAGCGCCGTCGAGTGGTATCTCATGCGGACCCCCATTCCAGCTTGGCCCCGAGGCGGGCACACTATCGGTTGCCGGCAGGATCGCGTCAAACCGCGGGGGCAGCGGTCGCGGGCCGCCGCCGATGGCCGATCAGGACGCGGTTCATCGGGGTGATCTCGGCGGGGATGGTGGTCCAGCGCACGTGGTAGCCGGCCTGCTCCAGCCGGTAGGTGCGGTCGACATCGTAGGCCAAGGCGTGGCCGAGGGCAAGCTGGACCGCGGGCGGCGCGGGGCAGGTGCGTTGCGGGTAGCAGCACGGCAGCACGGCGACGGCACCGCCGAGAGCGGTCGCAAGGTCCAGGCACTGGTCGGTCAGCGTGCCGCAGGCGTGGGCACTGACGATGGCCGTTCCCGGGAGCAGGGCGCTGCCCACGTCCTGGATTCTAGCCTGCCGGAAGGTCACCTTGTCATCGATCCACGGGCCGACCTGGCGGGCGCAGGCCAGCAGCTTGGCGTGGCTGGGGGGTTCGCGCTCGTCGGCCAACAGGACGTGCTGCACCCGCCGCTCGAAGAGGGCAAAGAGAATCCCCAGCAGGCCATGGCCGCAGCAGAGGTCGGCCATCTGCTCGGCCCGCACGTCCTCCCGGATGCGCTCGAATAACTCACCGCACTCCAGGATCTCCTTGATCGGCAGGATGCGGGCGGCGGCCAGGGCCCGCACCAGGCGGTCCTGCAGGGTGTCGGTGGTAAAGACGCGGTCGGCCAGGGCGCTGCCCAGATTGGAGCGCGAGGCCACCCACGAGCGGTCTTCGAGCGCGTTCAGTTGTCGGAAGAAACGAAACATCACACCGCTACCTGTTCGATACCCCCGTAGTATGAGCCCACTTGGGGTGCACGCAAGGGGGCGCACGCCGTGGGGGCCGCCGCCGCCATCGTTGGCCGCAGCCCTGCGGGTGTTGGCGATACGGGCGCTGTGAGGGTACGCTTAGGCGGTCTGTATCCATTGCGGGAGGCATCACCATGCTGCGTTCCCCCTACATCAGGACACACCTGTGCTTCGCGGCGCTGAGCGTTGCCCTCGGGGCGTGGGGCCAGGGTCCGCCTGTGGAGACGTCCTCACGGCGCGGCGAGATCTGCCTGAACGGCGAGTGGCGGTTCATGCCGGCGCTGGGGCCGGCAGCCGCGCAGCCGGCGGGCGACTGGGGGCGTATCCCGGTGCCTGGCAGTTGGGCGGGTGGCGCGGTGCCCGGGCCCACGGCGGTCGTCGCGGGCGGGGCCTGGGCGGTGGCGAAACTCGCCGATGTCAGCCGCGTCTGGTACGAACTCACGGTGCCGGTTCCGGCGAACTGGCAGGGGCGCCGCGTCCAGTTGGAGTTGACCCGGGTCAGCACCGATGCCGTGGTCTATGCCAATGGCCGTGAGTGCGGGCGGATCGACTGGCCGAGTGGCAGCGTGGACATCACCCAGGCGGTGACGCCGGGCGCGCTGCTGGCGCTGCGGCTGCTGGTGGTGGCGGTTCCCGAGGGCCAGGACGTCACCGTCTACATGGGGGTGGGCAATGACCAGACCTGGACACAGCCCGCGGCACTTGCCTCCCGCGGCATCATCGGTGATGCCTTTCTGCGCAGCCAACCGATCGGCGCTGTCGTCAGCGACGTCTTCGTGCGACCGTCGGTGCGGCAGAAGATGCTGAGCGTCGACGTCGAGATCGCGGGCGTCGCCGCAACAGGGCCGGGGCGTTTTGTGGCGCGACTCCTGGACGAGGCCGGCACCGAGGAGCAGAGCTTCCGGGCCGAGCGGCCCCTGGGCGCTGCGTCGACTCAGGCCGTGACCCTGGAGTGGCCCTGGCCGCACCCGCGCCTGTGGGACCTCGGTCAGCCGAACCTCTACAGGCTGCACCTCGAAGCCCTGGGGCCCGGTCTCGACGATGCGGTCGTCCAGGAGTTCGGTTTCCGGGAGTTCTGGCTGGACGGTCTGAGGTTCATGCTCAACGGCACCGAGATCCGGCTCCGCCCGGTCTGCGTCTGGGACGAGTGGAACAGCGCCGCGTGGATCCCGGAGGCCATCGACGGCATCCTCGAGGCGTATGTCAGGACCGGCTTCAACCTGGGGGAGCACTGGCCGGGCAACGAGGACGAACGCGGTTCGGTCTACCTGCGCACTCTCTGGGCCGATCGCGCCGATCGCAAGGGCTTCCTGCTCACCGGCAACGCCCTCAGTATGAATGGCGCCATCTTCGGCCCGAACTGGCGCTACGACTGGGACAAGCCGGGCGTCAAAGAGCGCTGGGAGCAGCGCCTGGCCGTGCAACTGCGCGCCCAGCGCAACCACCCCTCGATCGTCATGTGGGGCACCTCGGCCAACTTCTTTGGCCGCCCGCAGGACCAGAACCCGGCGGTTATCGGCCGACGCGGCTGGTACCCGGAGGACGCGAAGGCCAAGGCGGGTCGTGAGGGCATCGCCATCATCAAGCGCCATGATCCCACGCGGCCGGTATTCACGCATCACGGTGCCGATGTCGGCGACCTGCACACCTGCAACTGCTACCTTGACCTGATCCCGCTGCAGGAACGCGAGGAGTGGCTGAGTGCCTATGCCAAGCAGGCCGATCTGCCCTTCCTGCCCATCGAGTTCGGCACGCCGCTGCACTGCACCTTCATGCGCGGCCGCGGCGGCTTTGGCAATGCCATCGTCAGCGAACCCCTGATGACCGAGTTCTGCGCCATCTATCTGGGCGCCCAGGCGTATGCGCTGGAGACAGCCGAGTACCGCCGCCGGCTCGAGGCCACCTATGAGGGCCCCCAGCGCTGGGCCAGTTGGCACACCGCGCCGGAGCTGGAGCAGGCACCGGCGTTTCAGGCCGTGCAGGACCTCTTCATCCGCAACACCTGGCGCAGTTGGCGGACCTGGGGAATCACGGCCGGGATGGTGCCGTGGTCGATGGGCCACGGCTGGGCCCAACTGCCTGACCAGCGCTGGACCGAGGAGGCGCTCCCGGCCCGTCCCGAGCGGCGCGGGCCGTACACGCCCACGGTGCGCAAGGGCGCTCTGCACTACCTGGAACCCGAAGGGGGCTGGGTCACCTATCCGGCCGGCCAGGCGCTGATCGAGAGCAACCACGCGACCCTGGCTTGGATCGCGGGCCCCGCCGAGCGCTTCACCGCCAAGGACCATGGCTTCGTGGGCGGCGAGACCATCGCCAAGCAGGTCGTGCTCATCAACGACGAACGGACGGCACAGACGTATAGCGCCGCCTGGACCGTCTCCGTCCAGGGGACGCAGGTGGCCGCCGGCGAGCGCTCGGGGGAGATCCTGCCGGCGCAGAACCTCCTCATTCCGTTCGGCTTCACCACACCCCAGGTCGCCGCCCCGGCGGACGGCCGTATCGTGTTGCAGGCTACCATCGGCAAGCGCCTGCACCGCGACGAGTTCCGCTTCCGCATTCGGGCTCCCGAGGTGGCCGTGAAGCCGTCTCTGCGGGTGTTCGATCCCGAGGGGGAAAGCAGTCGCCTGCTGCGCGCCCTGGGCTATGACCAGATGACGCCCTGGGATGGCTCGCCGCAGCCCGATGACCTCGTCGTCATCGGCCGGCATGCCCTGGACGGCGCGGCTCGACTGCCCGGCTCGCTGGAGCGGCACGTTGCCGCTGGCGGCAGGCTGCTCATCTTCGCCCAGTCGCCGGAGTGGCTGCGTAAGGCCATGGGTCTGCGCGTGGCGCGACAGGTCTCGCGCCGTTTCTTTCCGGTCCCCAGCCAACTCGACCACCCGGTGCTGTTAGGGCTGGACGCCGAGGACTGTCGCGACTGGCGCGGGGCCGGCACGCTGGTGCCGGAGACCTGGGGCGGCCTTGACGAATCGCCTCAGGCCGAACCGACGTGGGGCTGGCACTGGGGCAACGCCGGCAGCGTCTCCAGCGCCGCCATCGAGAAGCCGCACTACAGCGGCTGGCGGCCGCTCCTCGAGGGCGAGTTCGACCTGGCCTACTCACCGCTGCTGGAACTGCACTACGGCCGGGGCCTCGCGCTCTTCTGCACCCTCGACCTGGAGGGCCGTACCGCGGTCGACCCGGTCGCCCAACGCCTGGCTTGCCGGGTGATTTCCTACGCCTCGGCGGCTGCGGTCGAACCCCGCGCCACGCAGACCGTCTACCTGGGTGGCGAGCGCGGCCGCCGACTGCTGCGCAGCCTCGGCTTGCAGTTTGAGCTGGCCACTGAGCTGCCGTCTGGCAAAGCCCTGGCCATCCTTGGCCCCGAGGCGTCGGTCTCGGCGGCGGCACTGAGCGCCTTCCTGCAGGGCGGCGGCCGCGCCCTGCTGCTGCCGCGTGCGTCCGGCGCCGATCCCTGGGGGGCGATCGGCGCGGTGCGGCCGTTCCAGGCGGCGCCCGATGTGCCCCCCTGGCCCGAGTGTCGTGGCCTGTCGCCGTCCGACCTGCGCCTGCGCGGCACGGTGGACCTGGCGCCGGTGCAGGCGCGGGGTACGGTCATGGCTGGCGCCGACGGCCTGCTGGGCCGGCAGCAGGTGGGCGCCGGCGTTGCGATCCTGCTGCAGTTGACCCCGGAGATGCTGCCGGCGCGGGAGAAGACCTACTTCCGCTACAGTCAGTGGCGTCTGACACGGACACTCACGCAAGTGCTCGCCAACCTCGGTGCCAGCTTCGAGATGGACGCCAGGAGCCTGAGCCCCGGCTGGAACCTGGGCTACCTGCCGCTGCCCCTCGCGGGCGAGTGGCTTTGCCAGGTCGAGACTCGCCTGCCCGCCTCCAGCGACCCGGCGGCGCGGGCCAAGGACACCGGCATCGCCAAGGAGTGCGCGGGCTGGTTCGAGACTGACCTGGCCACCGGGGACTGGGGCAAGCTCGCGCTGCCCGGGTACTGGGAAAGCCTGCCCGGAGTGGGTGAGCAGGACGGTGCCTTTTGGGTCCGCCGTGACGTCGACCTGCCCGCGGAGTGGGTGGGCCAGGAGCTGGTCCTGCAACTCGGCAGCGTCGACGACAACGACAGCACCTGGTTCAACGGCGCCAAGATCGGCGCGACCAGCGGCTGGAACGTACCGCGCACGTATCGGGTCCCGGCAGCCCTGGTGCGCGCCGGCCGCAACCTCATCGCCATCCGCGTCTTCGATGAGTTCGGCGGGGGCGGTTTCGGGGGACGTCCGGACGATCTGCGCCTGGGGCGGGTCGTGCCGAAGCCCGTGGTCGACGGGGAGGAGCAGCTGAGTAACACCGCCTTCGCTGAGAACGCCAAGGGCTGGAACCTGGGGGTGATGGGACCGGCGCAGGCGACGGTCGTGGTCAGTGAGGACGTTCCGGCGGCGCTGCTCGGTCAGCGCTCGGTGCAGGTGCAGGTCACGACGCCCAGTGAGACGGCCTGGCACGTGTCGTTCGCGCAGCCCGGCTTTGGCATTCAGGCCGGCGTGACCTATCTCTGGACGGTCTGGGCCAAGGCCAGCGGGCCCTGCACCATGATCGCTGCCATCGAGAAGAACCACCCGCCCTATGGCGGTGCCGGGCTGTTCGAACGCGTCCAACTGACCGCGGAGTGGCAGCAGGTGAAGATCAGCTTCATGCCGCGCGAGAGCGACGACAACGTCAGGTTCGCCTGCCAGGAGTTGGCCAAGGAGGTCGTGACCTATAGCTTCGCCGCCCCCTCATTCTCGGTGGCCCCCGACCGCAGCATGCCGCGGGAGAGTACCGAATTGCGGACCTTCTACAGCCCCGACGTCATCGAGAGTCACGAGCTGGGCGACGACCCCTACCGCTACTACCGCTGGTGAGCGGCAGCGTCTCGCCGTCCGGCCAGGATTCGGCACGGTCTGGCATGGCGCGGGGCAGGGCGGGGTATAGAATACGCTATGGCACAACCGCAGGGAGACCGCGAATCTCGGGCCGAGGTCACGGAGGCCGCCATGTTGCGCGCACTGCCGTGGCAGTGGGCCAGCGGTGCCCTGAATGCGGTTTTTGCGCTGTGGACCTTCGGCGGCTCGGTGTTCCTGCTATTCCTCAACGAGCTGGGGCTGCCCAAGGCCCAGATGGGGGTCGTGCTGTCGCTGTTCCCGTTCTGCGGCCTGTTGGCCCTGGGATTCGCGCCGCTGGCCACGCGTTTGGGCCGCAAGCGGGTCTTCCTGGTCTGCTATGGCGCCCGCAAAGCGGTCATGGCTGGACTATTGCTACTACCGCTGGTTCTGGGGCATTTCGGGCGCCGGGTTGGGCTGGCTTATCTGCTGACGATCATCGTCGTTTTTGCCGTGCTGCGGGCGCTGGCGGAGACCGCCATTTATCCGTGGACGCAGGAGGTGATCCCCAACCGTGTCCGCGGCATGTTCAGTGCGGTGAGCACGGTGCTCTCGACGGTGGCTGCCTGCGTGGCCCTCCTGGTTGCCGGGCAGGTCATCCATGCCGGTGCGGGCCTGTCTCGTTTCCTGTTCCTGATCGGTGCCGGGTGTGTGCTGGGCGGGATCAGCGTGCTCCTCATGGTCCGTGTCCCCGGCGGCCAGCCGGATGCGGCCGCGGCGCCGGCGGCGGCGCATTGGGCGGCGATGGCGGCGGCGTTGCGCGACCGGAACTTCGTTCACTACCTGGCCGGCCTGGGCTGTGTGACCATCGGCACGCTGCTCTTCGCGTCCTTCCTGCCACTCTACGTCCAGGAGCGTCTGGGCGTACCCTCGGGAGTTGTGGTCACGCTGGATACGGCGGTCATGGTCGGCGGGGCGCTGGCGGGGCTGTTCTGTGGCTGGGCCACGGACCGGGTGGGCAGCCGGCCGATCCTGATGCCGGCGTTGGTGCTCAACCTGCTGATCCCGTTGGGCTGGTTGCTGCTGCCGCGACAGACGCCACACGCCGCGGCCTGGTGTGCCGCCCTCTACTTCGCCTACGGCGCGGCGGCCAGCGCGGTGGGTATCAGCGCCGGGCGACTGCTCTTCAACGGTGTGGTGCCACCGCAGAGCAACACGGCTTACACCGCCATCTACTACGCCTGGATGGGCCTGACCGGCGGCGTGGCGCCGCTGCTGGCCGGCGCCCTGCTCAGCGCCTGCGGCAACCGCCAGACCAGGCTCGGTCCGCTGGCGCTGGACGGGCAGACCTTCCTCTTCCTCGTCGCCGTACTGCTGCTCGCCCTGGGGTGGCGGCTGTATGGACGGGTCAGGCCCGACGACCGGCACACGACTCGTACCGTTCTGCGACGCCTGCTGGAGCCCATTTTCAGCCGAGGAGAGTAGCCATGGCCGACTGCCACCCCCTGCCGATCCACCCCTCTGCGGACCGCAGGCACCTCTGCTGGGGGCGTCGCGTGGTGGTGTTCGCGAGTCTGCTGGCACTGGGGCTTGGCACCGGCGGCTGCCTGACGGCAACCGCACCGCGGGCCGCGAAGGGGCAGACCGCACAGCCCATGATCCAGGCGGCGCCGCCTATCGCCGCGCTGCAGCGCTGCCCCGCGCTCAATGACTATTTTCCCTTCGGCTTCTGGTACGCGGATGCTCCCCACTCGGAGCAACTCGCGGCCGGGCTCGGGGAGACCCACGAGGTGCGTCAGGAGAAGATCCTGCATGACCTCTCCCGGCACTACGTCAACGCGCTGTTCCCGGCCAACCGTGCGCTCACGCCGGCGTACCTCGATATGGCCGGGCGCTTCGGCATCCGCGCCGCAACCATGCCGCTGCTGCTGTACCGCCACATCGATCACGCCCGCAAGCCGGGAGAGCAGGACCTGGAGTGGGTGAAGACCGCCTGGTCGGCTCACGCCACCCAACTGCGGGACCACCCCGCGCTGCTGGCCTACCATGTGTTCGATGAACCGCATCCCACCCTCTCGCCGAAGATCCAGGAGATCACGGCAGCCCTGGCCAAGGTCGACCCCCTGCATCCAGCCCTCTACACCCACCAGAACCTGCCACTGGACCGGGACAACCCGGCCTGGGGACGCCCTGAATGGGACCTCCTGAGCTCGCTGGACGTGGTGCTCTCCGACCTGTACTCCATCGACCCGGCCTGGGGACGCGACCCGTGGGCCTACGGCGACGTGGGAATGGCGGAGTTCCGCAAGGTGAACCCGGAGAGTCTGCAGTGGCCGATCATCCAAGCATTCTCGTACAACGCCATGCCGACCCTCGGCGAAGTGCGGGTGATGGTCTTCCATACCATCGCCTGCGGCGCCAAGGGCATGTTCGTCTTCACCACGGGCCAGGCCTACGCTCCGTGGATCAACCCGCTCTACCCCTCGGTCGGGAACCCCTGGTTCGCGCCGGAGCCGCTCTGGGAAGACCTCGGGCGCATCGGCCGGCACCTGACCTCGGCCGGGCCCTTGCTGATCCCGCGCCGGCTGGACCCGGAGTACCCGGTGCGCGTGGATACGGCAGCATTCCGGGCCACCGTGCGCACGGGTTGGTTGCGCGCCGACGGCGAGCTCACGCGGCCGGCCATCCACGTCGGCGCCTTCGTGGGAGATGGCGGCGATGTGCTCGTCGTGCACAACGATGACCCGTGGCAGGAGCGCTCCGGCCGGATCACGGTGACCGGGCGCGGCGGTGCCGTCTACGACCTTGACACGCTGCGGCAGGTACCCTCCCGCAAGGCCGGGAGGCAGGTCTCGTTCGCGGTGACCCTGGCCCCCGGCGATGGGCGCCTTTACCTGGTGGCCGGAGCCGCGGACTTTGCCGCCGCCCGGAGCCGCGTGCAGCGCCACCTCTACGAACGCGAGAGCCTGCTCAGCAGCCTCGACACGGACAGCGCTGCCAAGGCCGGCGTCAGTGTGGACAGGGCCGCCGCGCACCTGACGGCGGCGGCAGCCTGCGCTCGGGCCGCTGACTACAGCGGGGCCCGCGAACAGGTTGCCGACGCCGCCGACGCTCTCATCAAGGCCAAGCGCGAGCACGCGCCCTATGCCCGCACCACCGTCGCCCTCGACGGCATGCGGGCGGACCTGCAGCGCTGCGAGGAGTGGTGCTACCTGCACCCGGACTTCCTGACCGGTGGTCTCGGTGACGAGCGACTGGCGCAGGCCGTGACGGAACTCACGGAGTGTTCCCGGCAGTTCGCGGCGCTCGAGAACGACCAGCGCGCCGGTCGACCGCGGGCAGAGGACGCCGCGGCCTTGCAGGCACGGATCGCGGCGGTCACGAACCGGCTGCTGACCTGGCGACCGCAAGCGCTTGAGCAACGCCGCATCGGACTGCTGGAACTCGGGGATGCCACCGAGGACGCGCGCTCGCTGCAGGACTGGCTCACCATGGTCTACCGGCAGGTCGAGGGGGTCCGTCCCGGTGACGGACTCGCGCAGCGCCTGGCTGGCTACGACCTCATCTGGCTCCATCTCGGCGCCCCCGGTCGGCCGGTGACGGCGACGTACTGTGGCGAGGCCCGGGTGGCCGCCGATGCGCTGTCCCCAGCTACCGTCGCCGCGCTCCGCGCCTACGTCGCTGCCGGGGGCGGGCTGATCCTCAGTGGCCTGGCTGCGACGCTCGTGGATGACCTCGGTTACGACACGGTCGCCCCGAATGAACGCTACTGGGGCCCCCTGACCGTGCCCGGCGGCGGGAAGATGGCATGGACCAGCTTCGGCCAGAGCGGCCATGTGTTGGGCCTGAAGCCGGTGGTGACGGAGCACCCCCTCTTCAGAGGGCTGCCGGCGGACGGCTTCGGGATCTGGGACTGGGGCCTGAGCGAGATGGTGGCAAAGGCGGTTTGGCGGCGCCCGGCCTGGCCGGCGGCCGGCACGGTGCTGGCTGGGTACTACGCGGACGGCGCTGAGATCCCTGACTCGTACGCGGTCGTGGTGGAGTACGGCGGTAATCCGGGCGGCAGGGTGGTTGCGATCGGCGACTGCCTCGACCCGGCGCGCGACGCTGCCTACACGACCGGCAAGCGTTGGGGCACCCACCAGGACCGGTTGCTCAGGAACCTGGTGGCCTACGTCGCGGCGGGGAAGTGAAGACCGAACTCGCTGGACGTACTAGACATACTAGACTTACTGCCCTGGACTGCAGGGGCGGGCTGGCGGCAATACGGAGACCCAAGACCATGGCACAAAAGCTCATCGGCAGCGTCTGGCAGGTGGGACTGGTGGCCGGGCTGCTCGGGGCGTCAACAGCCTTGCCGGCCCCGGCGACGATCAAGCTGGCCGACGACCGGCAGGTTCTGGCCCAGGCGGACACTACCTTCAGCTTCGACCTGGCGGAGGTCGCGCCGGGGAAACAGGTGCGGCTTTGTCTGGATGCGCGCATCGAGTGGGGCGGCCTGGGCGGCAGCACGGGGGCCATGAGCGTGACCGTCAACGATCAGGGGCTGGCCGGCCGGCACCTGGTCAACAAGCCTCTCATCTTCTCGATGCGGAATGACGAGGAGTTGTCCTGGGGCGCCGAGACCGGTAACGGCTATCGGCTGATGTACGCGCCAGACTTCTCCGACCTCATCAAGACCGACGAAGCTTACGAGTACGGCATCCCGGATACGGACCCTTTCCACTTCGTCTGGGATATCACCGCGTACGTGCGCTCCGGCGCGAACTCGGTGCGCATCGCCTCGACGCCAGGCGTGTCGTTCTCCTTGCGCCTGCGCGACGTCGCGGTCGAGATCGGCGAGCCCTTGCCGCCGCGGGCAGCGCCCGCGCCGCCGGGGCAGGTCGCCGCCGAAGCCGCCCCGAACGGCCCGCTGTCGCTGTATGTGCCACGGAAGCCGGCCGAGCTTCCGGCCACCATCGCGGTGTCCGCGTCCGGCGACCTGCACTTCAGCCTGGGCCAGCGTGAGTTCACGGTCCGCTCACGCAGCAGTCTGCCGCAGGGCGCCTGGAGCGGGAACCCGTCAGCGCCGGCGAACCCGGCCGTACTCAGTCGCGGCAAGAAAGTCTTTATATCATGGACCACAGATACTTACACATTTGAGCGTCAGGTGACGCTACATCCCGACCGCATCGCCGTGGTGGACACATTCCGCAACCCCGGCGACGCCTTGCAGGGCGTGATCCACGAGGTCCGCCTGGAGCTGCCAGAGCGGCCGAACTGCACCTTCCTGGCTGGGCACGTCGTCAAGCGCCTCAGGCAGCGCTCGAGTCCGTCGCACCCCACCGCCTTGGCCGAGTATGGCGACCTGGCCCTCGGCCTGGTCGCCGAGGATGACGTCTTTCGGGTTCATTCGAAAGTCGCCGTGGAGGAGGGTGCCCTGGTGTTGGCGGACCCGCAGCTGGGGATCGCCCCGGGCCAGGAGCAGCGGCTGGAGTGGAGCGTCTACGCGGTGCCTGACGGCGACTACTGGGACGTGGTCAACGCGATCCGCCGCAACTGGGGCAGCAACGTCACCCTGCGCGGACCCTCGAAGTGGGTTCACCCCGCCGGCGTGCCGACCGAGTCGGAGCCCATCGGCCAGTGGCGGCAGGGAGCCACCATGGTGGTGCTCTGCAACCCGATGTTCGGGACCGAGCAAGAGCGGCTGCAGGGCATCACCATCCAGCATGGTACCGCGCTTCCCCTGTGCACGGCCTGGTGCGAACTGGCGGCCACCACGGCGCGGGGCCTGCAACGGGCCACGCCGAGCGTCGAGGCCTTCATTTACACGCACCAGAACCTCTGCACCGAGCCCGGGCACGAGCAGAAGTACCCGGACAGCCGCGCCGTCGACACGACGGGCAAGGTGGCCACCACCGTCTACTCACCCTCTCCCAGTCTCTTCCTGCCCACGCTCGAGGATGCCTACGGCAAGGCGCTGATGGCGGTCTACCAGTTGATCGCCGAGCGTGTCGATGCCAATGTCTATATCGATGAAATCACGGCCAGCAACGTTCCCGCCTATGGCACCTACGAGGGCAGTTGGGATGGCTGCACGGCTAGCGTTGACCCGGTCTCGCATGCCGTCATGGGTAAGCGCAGCAGTGCCATCCTGCTGATGCAGCCGTGGCGGGCGGCCCTGCTGTCGTACCTCACGTCCAAGGGCAAAACGGTGCTCGCCAACGGCCCCCACTACACGCGCACCATGCTGAGCTGGCCGCTGCAGTCTTTCGTCGAATCGGAGCCGGAAGACACGGTGGTGGTCGGCGCGCATCTGGGGCAGCCGCTGTGTATTGCGCAACCCTACAATCCCGACGCTCAGGCGCGCTACCGTGCGGCCTGCCGGCTCCTCGACCGCGCCGGCATCCAGTTCGTGACCTTTGCCGCCGACATCTCGCTCTTCCCGATCACGCCCATCGAACTGCGGGCCGGCGTCATTATCGGTGCCGAGCGCATCCTGACGAACCGTTCGGGACGCTTCGGCTGGGGCGACGCGAGCTCTGCCGACGTGTACGTTTACGACCGTCAGGCTAAGCGCGTGGAGACTCCGGATGCCAAGGAAGTGCGCGCGGCCGGCGAGGTCATGACGGAACTCCGGCTGCCCGCCGACCATCTGGCTATTCTGGTACGCCGCAAGGGCTGATCGCCATCGCGGTCGGAAGCGAAGGGAGTGCAGTGCTATGCGCAGTGTCAGCCGAATCTCCGCGTGCCTCGTCATGCTGACGGTCTGGGCGGGCGCCGCCGGGGTCGCTCCTCATCCCGACTGGGAGAACGCTCTGGCACCCCATGGCAAGCGCGGTCCGCGCCTGACGCTGGCCGTGGCCGGCAAGACCGACTACGCCATCCTCCTGCCGCAACGTCCCAGCGGGCCAGAACAGACAGCCGCCGAAGACCTGGCGCGCTGGCTCCAGGAGCTGACCGGCGCCAGCTTCGCGGTCGTGCGCGAGGACGCCACGGCAGACGCCCCCGGCGCCTGCATCAGCCTCGGCGACACCCGCCTGCGCGCGGCCTGCGGCTTGCCGCGGCCGTCGCTCGACCTGGGCCGTGACGGCTACGCCATCCAGGCGGCCGGAGCGCACCTCTTCCTCGGTGGTGGCCCGCGGCGCGGCCTCCCCAATGCGGTCTATGCGCTGCTGCAGGAGGACCTGGGCTGCCGCTGGTACATCCCCGGGGTGGATCCGGTCATCCCGCGTCGGGAGACCCTGCGCTTCCGCCCGGTCCTGCGCGCCTACCGCCCGGTTTTCGAGGACCGGCGTGATCCCTACTACGGCGACGTGGCCTACGACGCCGACTGGTCGCTGCGCAACCGCACCTACGCCCTCACCGCCCAGGTCCCGGCCAGCGCCGGTGGCTACCCGCGGTTCTGGCCCAACTTCGTTCACACCTACGACGCTCTCATGCCGCCCGCGACGTACTTCAAGGACCACCCGGAGTACTACTCGGAGATCGCCGGCCAGCGCCAGCCGTTTCAGCTCTGCACCACCAACCCAGAGGTCCGCCGGCTGCTCGTCGAGCAGGTCCTGACGGCCCTGCGCACCAAGCCGGAGACGCAGATTGTCGACATCTCCCCCAACGACCGGCGCGACTACTGCGACTGCGTCTCCTGCAAGGCCATCGACGACGCCGAAGGCACGCGGATGGGGTCCCTGTTGACGCTGATCAACCTGGTCGCCGACGCGGTCAAGACCGAGTTCCCGGAGGTGCGCATCACGACCCTGGCCTATCTCGATACGGTGGTGCCGCCGCGGACGATCCGGCCGCGCGACAATGTGCTGCTCTGGCTCTGCACCGACGCCCACGCCTGGAGCCACCCGAATCTCTTCATCTGGGAAACCGAGAAGTTCTCGACCTCCATGAAGCGCTGGCAGGAGGTCGGCGCAAAGATGGTGATCTGGGACTACCCGTCGAGCTTCACCTATATGGAGCCTAACCTCAACCTGCGTGTGGTCGCCGAGAACGTGCGCTGGTACGCGGAGCACGGTGCCACCGGCATCTTCTACCAATGCATGCACAGCCAGAACCGCGCTGCCGACCACAGCTACCTGCGCGGCTGGGTCTGGGCCCAGCAGGCGTGGAATCCGGAGCTCGACACGCAAGCACTCGTCCGTGATTTCAACCACGGCTTCTACGGCAAGGCCGCTGCGCCGATGCAGGACTATGACGAGCTGCTTTGGCGGGCCTGGAAGGAGTGGCGGCGCCACCGCGAGCAGAAGGACTACAAGGGCCCTGTCGACGCCGGCTTCGCCGCGCGCGGCCTGGGGTTGCTGGCGCAGGCCTCCAGCCTGGCCGCGGGCGATGCCGAACTGGGCCGGCGGATCGACACCGCGCGCCTGCCGCTCCTCTTCGTCATCCTGCAGGCCGGTCGACAGGGCGATCTGCCGGCGTACCTGCGGTTGACGGACGACTTCGAGCGCATCGCCAACGCTGCCGGCGTCACCTACGTAGAGAACGCTTTCCAGGCTCCTGACCTGCTTCCGAAACTGGCCTACTGGCGCGAGAAGGCCCGCCTGGACCCCGCGAAGCTGTCCTGTGCGCCGCTGAGCAACGCCTGGCGTTTCAAGCCGGATCCGGCCGACGCCGGCGTGACTGAGCGCTGGTATGCTGCCGAGCTGGATGATGCCGGCTGGGCAACCCTGCGTTCCGACACCGGCAGCGGCTGGGAAGCCCAGGGCTTTGCCGGCCACCACGGCTACGGCTGGTACCGGCAGCGCGTGACGGTGACCGAGGCGATGCTCGCGCCGGAGAGCCTGCGCCTGCTCTTCGGGGCGGTGGACGAACAGGCCTGGGTCTACATCAACGGCCGGCTTGCCTTCGAGCACACCGTGGCCAGCACCGGTCTGCCGGTCGAGACTCTGTGGACTACGCCGTTTCGCTTCGACCCTCGGCCCTTCCTCAAACCCGGCGAGAACACCCTTGCCGTGCGCGTCCATGATACTCTGGGCATGGCCGGCGTCTGGAAGCCCGTCACCCTCATCTGGGGCGAGACCGACGGCAGCCCCTTGCTCCTGGAAGAACTGGTACGGCAGAAGGCGGCAAAGAGGTGAAGGAGCACTCGCCCATGGGACGCCGGCCTTGCGCGCTTCGTGGAACGGCAGCGACGGCACTTGGTGCCATCCTGGCGCTCTTGTTCGCGCCGCTGCCCAGCGCCCGCTCGGCCGAGCCCGCGGCCAGGCCGCTGGTCGTGGCGCACTACATGCCGTGGTTCGCGGCCAAGCCCTTCAGCCCGCAGTGGGGCTGGCACTGGACGATGAACGCCTTCGACCCGGACCAGGTCACCGCCGGTAAGCGCCACATCGCCTCACACTACACCCCGCTGCTCGGCCCCTATGACTCCGGCGATCCGGCGGTCATCGAATACCATCTGCTGCTGATGAAGCTGGCCGGGCTCGATGGTGCCATCGTCGACTGGTATGGGCTGTCGGACTTCCTGGACTACCCCGCGCTGCACCGGAACACCCGCGCCCTCTTCGAGGGGGCGGTACGGTTCGGGCTACAGGTCGGCATCTGTTACGAGGACCAGACTATCCCGCGGCTGGTGGAGGCGAAACGACTGCCCGCCGGCGATCGTGTCAAGCACGCCCAGACCGAGATCGAGTGGTTGCGCGCGAACTGGTTCGCGCAGCCGACCTACCTGAAGCTGAACAGCGTGCCGGTCCTGTTGTCGTTCGGCTTCGATGGCTTGACCGACGACGAGTGGGGACAGGTCTTCCCCGCGACCGGCGCCGCCCCTCTCTACCTGAGCGAGCACCGCCGGCGCAGTGCGGCCAAGGGCAGCTTCGACTGGCCCCAGCCGCAGGCCGGCCTGGCAGCCCTGGACACGTACTACCAGGCCGCTCGTGAGCCCCAGGCTGCCGGCTACCTCTTCCTGCCCGTCGCCTTTCCGCGCTTCCACGACATCTACAAGGAGGGGAAGGCGCAGGAAGGCTACGCGCCGATCCCGGACGACCAGGGACGGACCTTCGCGTCAAGCCTCGAGCGCGCCGTGCAGAGCGGTGCGCCGCTGGTGCAGATCGCCACCTGGAACGACTGGGGGGAGGGGACCATCATCGAACCGTCCGCGGAGTTCGGCTACCGCGACCTGGAGGTTCTGCAGAAGCAGCGCCGGAGCCGTGACCCCCAGTTCCTGGCCGCGCCTGAAGACCTGCGTCTGCCGTTGCGCCTCTGGCGCTTGCGCGGCCGGCCGGCACCCACGCCGGCGTTCACGGCCGAGCTGGACCGCATCGCCGCCCAGCTCGCCGGCGCGGATGCCGCCGGCGCTCGTTCAGCTCTGGCCCGGCTCGAAGCTCCCGCCCCACCGGGCCAGTAGGCCGACCGCCGGCTTCAGGCTCACGGCGACGCCAGCCTCAGCGAAGCTTCCCCCAGGCAGCCATGGGGACGGGGGCGGCCTGCTGGCGCGGCGGCAGTCGGGCATTAGGGTGTGCGCTGGGCTGCGGCGGGACGGGCCCGGTCGCAGCCGGGGGCGGACGCTGGCAATGGGGGTTCCCATGAGACACACGACGTTCGCGGCGGCACTGTTCGCCGCGGTCCTGGCAGTGCAGGCCGAGCAGGTGGATCTGATCGGCGTGGCGCCGTGGTCGGGAGGCGTCGATCGCGGCGGGACCACGATGGCGGTGGCGCCGACGCCGGAGGCCCGACTCGCGGTCAGCATCGGCACCGATGGCGGACCGGAGTGCTACCCGAAGCTACGCCGCAGTTGGGATACCGCCACGGATCTGAGTTCGTTTTCGCGCCTGCGCTGCCGACTGCGGGTCACCAGCACCGATCCGACGGTGCGCTCGCAGACCCTGGCTTTCGTCTTCTACGATGCCAAGACCCGGCGCGAGGACCTGGCCGAGCGGCCGATGACCCAACAGACGATCGCCCGCACGGTGCCGGTGAACCGCTGGGTCGACATCAACGCGTGGCTGCTCTCCATCCAGCGCACCGCCATCCGCCAACTGGATCTCTACCTCTACTCCGTCCCGCCCGGCCAGGCGCACTCGTGCCGCTGGGAGTTCGCCGAGCTTGCCGTCGAGGGCGTCGGCGAGACCGCCGCGGTTTTCGACACGGTGATCTACGCGAGATCGGCCTTGGCGGCTGCCCCGGCAGGGCCCGCGGCGCCCCTCCAGCCGGCGTTGCCGGTGGCTACCGATGACGGCCTCCGTCTGCAGCTCAGCCCTGCCGGAACCGTGGCCGAGATCGATGGCGTCGCCGTCGGCACCGCGACCAGCGCCCCGACCGGCCTGCTGGTCCGCGACGCGGCCACCGACCAGCCGCCGGTTGCGGCCGGCGGCACCTTCACGGCCGGCCCGAACTCGGCCCGCCAGGACGCCCGGCTGGAAGCCCTGGGCCTCGACCTCAAGGCCGAGATCAAGGGCACCGGTGGCACCATCGACATCCGCGGTACCATCACCGACCGGCGCGGCCAGGACCGGGCGGTGACCGTGTACTTCGCCCTGCCCCTGAGCGCCGGGCCCTGGCAGTGGTGGGACAGCGTCGCCGCGGCGCGGGCCGCGCAGGGCCGCACCGAGGAGTACTCCAACCTCGAGACCGGCCTCGACTACGGCACCAACGGCGCGCACTCCAAGTACCCCCTCGGCGCCGTCACCCTCCCCGGCCGTGCCGGCCTGACCCTGGCCGTGCGTATGGACGAGCCCGTGGTGCACCGCATCGCCTGCAACCCCGGCCTGGGGCTCTTCTACATCGCCGCCGACGTCGCCCTGATCCCCGAGACCGCCGCCGACGGCCGTGCCCTCGCCACCGCGCCGTTCCACGTCGTCCTCTACCGGCATGACCCGGCCTGGGGCTTCCGCGCGGCACTGCAGCGCTACTACACGCTGTTTCCGGACTTCTTTACCGTCCGCGCTCCCCGCCAGGGGGGTTGGTATGTATGGGGCGACATGGCGAAGACGGCCGGTGCCCTGGAGGCCGGCTTCGCCTTCCACTGGGGGCCCCTTAACCACGATGCCGTCAGGTGGGACAACGCCAACGGCCCGCTGGCGCTGTACTACATCGAACCGGAGACCTATCAGCAGACCATGGAGGACTTCGACCGCGCGCCACGCGTGGATGAGGTGCTCGGACGCCTACGGCGCCTGACCGACGGCGACGCCGCGGAACTGGCCGCCGTCGAGGCCTTGCCCTACCGCGTCTACCCGCTGAGCGGCAAGGAGGCGCCGCCACGCGAGCGCATCCGCAACACGGCCCAGGTCGTGACCCGTTCCCTGCAGCTCGACGCCGACAACCAGCCCTACTGCACCATCGGCCAGTTCGACTGGATGCAGAAGAGCAAGTGGGGCGCCATCCTCGGCTGCAACCTGGCCCCCGACCTCCCCGCCGGCAAGGGCGCCTTCAACCTCGCCGACATCCTCGAGCCGGCCCTCGCCGGCGCCACCCAGGCCGGCGTGCACTACGATGGCATCGGCCTGGACTCATTCTGCGGCTACGGTCAGTCGAGCCGAGCCAACTACCGGCGGGAACACTTCCGCAGCTCGCGCCTGCCGCTCTGTTTCTCCGCCGCGGAGCAGGTCCCGGTGCAGCCCGCGGTCTGGGGCTCGCTGGAGTGGGTCCACGACCTGGCGCAGGCCATGCACGGCCGCGGGCTGGTGCTGATGGCCAACTGCTCGTGGGGCACCACCCCAGCCTGGCTGACCTTCGCGGCCCCCTACCTCGACGTCTTCGGCGCCGAGCACACGCAGTTCGCCGATCCGGAGTTCATCCGCGCCATCGCCTACCGCAAACCCTGTACGGACCTGCCGTACACTCCCCGCCCCGCGTGGGAGTTGCCGTGGCACCTGCTGCACGGCATCTTCCCCGGCCATGGCAACGACGTGGCCGCCATGCAGCGCCTAACGGGGCCCCTGCAGCAGTTGGCCCAAGCCGGCTGGGAACCGCTCACGCTGGCCCGCGTCGAGCCGGCCAGCCTGCGCGTCGAACGCTTCGGGACGGCGCCAGAGGTCTTCCTGGTCCTGCACAATCCCGCCCAGGAGGCGGTTGCCGCCACCCTTAGCATCGACCTCCCGGCACTCGCTCTGGAAGGCGCCGGCGGGACCTCGGTCCTGACCGGCAATGCCCTGGCCATAACCGCAGGCACGATGAGCCTCACACTCGGGCCGCAGGCGACGGAGATGGTGCGCCTGCGCCGGCCCTGAGGGTGCCGGAAAGGCAGCGGCGCGCCACCCTTGAAAGCGGTGGCGCGCCGTCACTTGCGAACCCCAGGCCCCTGGCTCAGGCCAGGTAGGCCTTGACGCGCTCGGCGATGGCCGGGGCGGTGAAGCCGTAGGCCTCAGCCAGTTTCTTGAAGGGCGCTGAGTCGCCAAACCGGTTCAGGCCGATCATCAGGCCCTGGGTGCCGGCGTAACGCTCCCAACCGAAGGTCGACGCTGCTTCGACCGTCACTCGGCGGGTGCAGGCCGCGGGCAGCACCGACTCCTTGTACGCCGCACTCTGGGCGTCGAAGAGCTCCCAGCTCGGCATGGAGACGACGCGGACCTTGCGGCCCGCCTGACGCAGCAGGCCGGCCGCGCCCATGGCGGCCCCGACCTCGGAACCGGTGGCCACCAGGATGACCTCGAACCCGGCCTCGTCGCTCAGCACATAGGCGCCCTTGGCAAGCTCGAGATGCGCGACCTGTTCGGCCGTGAAGTTGGGCACGTTCTGGCGAGTCAGGAAGAGCGCGACAGGACCCTTCGCCTGCAGAGCCAGCGCCCAGGCGTGGGCCACTTCGTTGGACTCGGCCGGACGCAGCGTGATCATGCCTGGAATGCTGCGCAGCATGGCCAGGTGTTCGATGGGCTGATGCGTGGGGCCGTCCTCGCCGACAAAGATCGAGTCGTGGGTGAAGACGAAGACCTCGTGCAGCTTCTGAATGGCGGCCAGACGCAGGGCGGGCTTCATGTAGTCGGAGAACACGGCAAAGGTGGAGCAGAAGGGAATGGCGGTCCCCAGGAGGGCGAGACCGTTGCTGCACAGCCCCATCCCGAGCTCGCGGACGCCGTAGTGGATGTTACGGCCGCTGCGGTTGTCGGGGGTGAAGTCCTTCTCCGCCTCGAGGTAGGTCTTGGTGCTGGGGTTCAGGTCCGCGGAACCACCCGTGAGGGCGGGCACGAGCTGGGCGGCACGCTGCATCATCACCCCGCCGGAGTTGCGCGTCGCCGTCTCCTTCGCCGGTACCACGGCCAGAAGCTGTGCGAGGATATCGGCGGGTACGGTCCGTGCCAACAGGTTTTCCATCAGCGCGGCTTTGTCAGCCTGCGCCGAGCGCCAGGCCGCCAGGCGGCGGTCCCAGGTGGCGGCGGCCGCCTTCTTCTCGGCGATCAGGCCGTCACACAACTCACGCACTTCCGGCGGCACGACGAAGGAGCGTTCCGGATCGAAGCCGAGGGCGCGCTTGGTGGCCGCAAGCTCGTCGGCGCCGAGGGGGGCGCCATGGGCTTCGGCGGAACCGTGCAGATGGGGAGCGCCGTAGGCGATCGTGGTCTTGCCGATGATGATGACGGGCCGCCCCTTGGTGGCCATGGCTTCGGTCAGCGCGCGCGTGACCTGACCCGCGTCCTGACCGTTGATGCGGATGATGTGCCAGCCGTACGCAGCCAGGCGCTGGCCGACGTCTTCGGAGAAGGCCAGGGAGGTCGGTCCCTCGATGGTGATGCCGTTATCATCGTAGAAGACCACCAGGTTGTCGAGTTTCTGGTGGCCGGCGATGGCGCAGGCCTCGTGGCTCGTGCCCTCCATAATGCAGCCGTCACCCGCCACCACGAAAACGCGCTGGTCGAACAACTCCGGGTTGCCCAGCCGAGCGCCGAACTGCTTGAGGCCGATCGCCATGCCGACGGCTGAGGCCAGACCGCTGCTCAAGGGCCCGGTGGTGACCTCAACGCCTTTGGTGTGGCCGAACTCCGGGTGGCCCGGGGTCTTGCTGCCCCACTGCCTGAACTGAGCCAGGTCGTCGAGGGTGGTGTCGTAACCGAACAGGTGCAGGAGGCTGTACAGGAGCATCGAGCCATGTCCGGCCGAGAGGACAAAGCGGTCCCGCCCTACCCACTGTGGCTCAGCGGGGTTGAAGCGCAGAAACTTGCTCCACAGGGTGAAAGCAAAGTCGGCGCAGCCCATCGGCATGCCCGGGTGCCCGGAGTTCGCCTTCTGCACGCCATCGGCCGCCAGGAGACGGATGGTATCAATCGACCTCTTTACGGCACACTCACAACTCATGGCACGTTACCCCTCGTTGTTGCTTGTCGTCGGGCTACAGCCTACACCGGCAGATGCAGCCGCACGTCAGTCTTTCTTCTGCCGCAGGTAGGCCTCGATGAACGCATCCAGATCGCCATCCAGAACGGCATTGACGTTGCTGGTCTCGACGTCGGTGCGCAAGTCCTTGACCATCTGGTACGGCTGCAGGACATAGGAGCGAATCTGGTTGCCCCACGAATTATCGGTCTTAGCGCCGAACTCCGCCGCATGCGCCTGGCGCCGCTTCTGTTCCTCGTGCTCATAGAGGCGAGCGCGCAGGACGCGCATAGCGGTGGCGCGGTTCTTGTGCTGCGAACGTTCTGCCTGACAGGCGACCACGATCCCGGTGGCCAGATGCGTCAGGCGGATGGCGCTGTCCGTACGATTGACATGCTGCCCCCCGGCCCCGCTCGAGCGGTAGGTGTCGACCCGCAGGTCCCCTTCGTTGATCTCGATCTGGATGTTGTCGTCGATCTCGGGGACCACGTCCACGGCGGCAAATGAGGTGTGGCGGCGCTTGTTGGCATCGAAGGGCGAGATACGCACCAGCCGATGCACCCCCTTCTCGGCCTTCAGGTAGCCGTAAGCAAACTCGCCACTCACCAGCAGGGTAGCACCGCGCAGGCCGGCCTCATCGCCCGCCTGCATATCGATGATCTCATAGGTGAAACCGCGACGGTCCATCCAGTGCGTGTACATGCGGAACAGCATGTTGCACCAGTCGCAGGACTCCGTGCCGCCGGCGCCGGCGCTGACCGCGAAGATGGCGTTGCTGCCATCCATGCGCCCCGAGAGGAAGCTGGACAACTCGAGCTTATCCAGGGCCGGCCCCAGCCGCTCCCACAACTCGCCGCCTTCGCGGACCGAGTCGCTGGCCTCGCCTTCAGCCTCGGCAAACTCCAGCAGCACCACCAGATCGTCGACCATCGCCTGCACCCGCCGAAACGGGTCCAGGACGTTGCGCGCGCTGCGGACCTGCTCAATGATCGACTGCGCCTGCTCGCGCCGGTCCCAGAAATCCGGCCGCGTCATCTGCGCCTCAAGATCCGTGAGTCGCTCCGCCTTGCCGGCAACGTCAAAGAAACCCCCTCAAGTGGTCCAGCCGCGCGCGGGCCTGGATCACTTGGGGCTTGAGTTCGTCCAGCGTCATAGTGCCTTCCGTATCCTGCTTGCGCCTGCCCGCCACACACCCACTCACCCGCCGTCACGGGCGGCCGTGCCAACCGAACTGCATAGTATACCGTCTATCCGCCGGATTGCGCCCCGCGCCCCGAAGCCGCGGCTTGCCATAGCCTGGCGGGGGCAGCCCCGGTATGCTATGGTGTGAGCCGCTGGGCGCTGGACGACTTCAGCGTCGCTGTACACCCCAACACGAAGGTAGACCCATGACGCGGAGATCTCTGATCATAGTGGCGGTCGCGCTCAGCCTGATCTCGACGGTGCGCGCCGCCGGCCGCGGTGACTCCGTGGTGGCCGTCGTGGAGGGTGAGGTGATCACCCTGCACGACCTCGACGAGTCCATCGCCAGCGGCGGCCCGCGGCTGCGTTCGCAGTTGGCAGGGGAAGATCAGGCGCAGCAGGTCGACGCCCTGCGGCGCGGCGCCATGCGGCGGCTGATCGACCGCGAGCTGGTCTTTGCGGAGTTCAACAAGCTGGGCGGCAAGGTGCCCCTCGATGTGCTCCAGGACCAGATCGACCGCGTCGTCGCCGGCCGTTGCGGCGGCGACCGGGTGAAGTTCGAGGAGATGCTGGCCGCCGAGGGGATGACCTTCGCCGACTTCGAGAAGAAGATGCGCAAGCAGGTGTCGATCGATATCCTGCTGAACGAGCGCGTCTACCGCGCCGTCAGCATCGGTCCCGATCAGATTGAGGCCTTCTACCGTACTCGCGCTGCCGAACTGACCGAGAAGGCCGGCGTTCGTCTGCAGGCCATCATCCTGAAGAAGAGCGAGGGCCGCTACAGCGACCGCCTGCCGGCGACCACGGCAGAGATCTACGGCAAACTCAAGGCGGATGTCCCCTTTGCCGAACTGGCCAAGACGTACTCCGAGGGCCTGCACGCCGAGGACGGCGGCGATCAGGGTTGGATCACGGCCCCCTCAGGCAAACTGCAGGAGGCCATCCAGGGCCTCAACCCTGGAGACGTGGCCGCGGCCGCCGTCGATCTGGGAGCGAACCTGTATATCATCCGGCTCACGGCGCGGCGTGCCGAGAACCTCCCGACCCTCGACAGCGCTCTGCGCAAGCGCATCGAAGAGGTCCTGCGCCGGGAAGACGAAGAGCGCCGCTACACGGTGTTCATGGCCGAACTCCGCCCCAAGTACCATGTGAAGACCCCCGAAGACTTCGACGCCGAGAAGTGAACGGGCGGCGGGCGGAGTCACCATGAGCGCTGCGGTCTGGTTCGACACGCACCTGCACCTGGACGCGGAGGATATGGCCGCGCCGCTCCTGGCCCAGGCGCGGCAGGCTGGCGTCGGCTGTTTTCTGCTGGTCGGAACGACCCTCCTGGACTCGCGCCGGGCCCTGGCGGTGGGATTGGCGGAACGCGGCGTGGGCGTCGCGGTGGGGGTCCATCCACACGTCGCTCGGGAGGCGCTCGACCTGGCGGCCTTCCGCGACCTCCTGGCGGCGCCGCCGGTGGTGGCCGTGGGGGAGATCGGGCTGGACTACTACTACGACCACTCGCCGCGCGCTGACCAACGCCGTGTCTTCGCCGCCTTTCTCGACCTGGCCAGCGAACTGCGGCGACCCGTCATCGTGCACTGCCGCGACGCCTTCGACGACTGCCTGCCGATGTTGGCGGCGGCGGCGGCCGGCGGCGTACGTATCCTCATTCACAGCTTCACTGGTACCCCGGCCCAGGCCGAACAGGCCCTCGGCTTCGGGGCCCTGCTGTCCTTCAACGGCATGGTCACCTTTCCCAAGGCCGACAACATCCGGGCCACGCTGGCGGTGGTTCCGTCCGAGCGCCTGCTGCTGGAGACGGACTCGCCCTATCTGGCACCGGTCCCGCACCGCGGCTGCCGGAATGTCCCCGCCTACGTCGTCGCCGTGGGCCAGCGCGTGGCGGCAGAGAAGGGCCTGAGTGCGGACGCCCTGGCGCGCCTGAGCACCGACACTGCCCTGCGCTTCTTCGGGATGAGTCTGCCCACGGACTGAGCGCCGGCCGGGAAAGGGAACTGCGGCCCCGAGCATCCGGGTCGCCGCGCCAGGCGCCGTCGACCCGTCTGTTGCTGCCAGTGGCCGCGATCCGGCTCCATCGGCGTCAGAGGCAACTGCCCCCGTTGGGCAGACGGCGCCGCAGGAAGTGCGTCCGCTCCGACATGGGCTTCCGCAAGAGCGCCCGAATGATGCGCAGGTCGCGCTCGCGCAGTTCATCCCGAATCGCCGCCTCAACCGCTGCCCGGCCAGTGACCGGCTGGTTTTCGGGCTTGGCACTCACGGCTCACCTGCCTCTCTTGCCTCGGCCTCCCGCATGGTCAGCGCGATCAGTTCGATCACCGCGCGGTCCTTGGGTCGGTCGGCAGCGCGCTTACTGGCCAGGATATCCGGCAGGCTGGCGACCCTCAAGGTCCCCCGCCCAAACTGCACCGCCACAGCCCGTGACCGCAGCGAGGCAAACGACGAGACCCCGGTAACCGTATCCAGGAAGTCCACAAACAGCCCATCGCGCTCGTTGACCACGCTGTAGACCCGGGAGACGTCGGTCCGCGGCGGGACAACCTCCGCGTCCAGAGCCCGCGCAAACTTCCGAATGCGGTCAAGTGCCTGCTGGGTGTTACGCACCATGAAATCGAAGTCCAGAGTCGTCACCGGGGCGCCGTTCAACGCCGCCGCGGCGTTGCCGATCAGGACGGCCTCCAGGCGAGCCTCTGCCAAGGCTTCGGCGATACGGGTGAGGAGTGATTCTGCATTCATGGTTCAGTCTCGGCCTGCACACTCGCCGTACTGTAATGCCAACCCAGGCCATATTCGCACCGCACAGACGTCATCCCGACTGGCACCTTGGCGCCAAGCCAGAGTCCTGGATCCGGGCCGGAGCAACCTGTCCACGGCGTGGTCGTGACCCCAATGTGATCCGAAAGCGGTGTCAAGCCACCGGCAGTCCAAAGCTTGACCTGGCGGCCGGCGCGGTATGTACCGAGTCTCGGCAACGGCGGTAAGGGCAGCCGGTCGCGGCCGGCCGGGGCTCCGCGCTGCCTCTCTGCGGCCCCGCACGTCTGCACGTCGTCGGCTTGACACCCGCTTGTGGGTCTGCTATAAGCAACTCTCCATGCCCGCGAATGACAGCACTGCGAGGAGCCCTGCTCATGCGCTCTCCACGTCTCTCCCGGTCGCCCACGCTCCTGGCTCTCCAGAGCTCGTCCGGGGCGGACGCACGTAACCTGGCCGGGCGGCGCGGGGTGGCCATGCCAATGCCGTTAAGCTCCCCGTTCTGCTTGGCGGCGCGGGGCGATTGCCGGTCGCCAGCCAGGCTGGCGTCCGGGGTCGGGTACCGGCGCCCCCGACCTACTCTCCCGTCTGCAAACAAGGGTGCGGCCAGAAACGTGGCGGCATTGGCGGTCGCGCGCCTGGCCATGGTCGGCTGCCTGTGGCTGAGCGCAGGCGCCAGTCGGGGCGCGGACGCGCCCTTGGTTCAGGGACTCCTGGCGCACTGGGAATTCGACGAGGGCACGGGCGCCGAGCGCATCCTGGACCGCAGCGGCAACGGGCACGAGGCCACGATGGAAGGGCCGGCCGGGACCTTCCGCTGGGGGCGCGAGGACGACCGCGGCTTCTTCCTGCAGGTCCGCGGCGAGGGCAGCACGCGCCTCCAGGTCGCGCCGGCAGTGCCACTGACGGGGGCCTTCAGCATCGCCGTTCATTTCGCTGCCGACCTGGCGGCCCTGCCGCAGCCTGAGGCCGCCCTGGTCTGGGCCGGCGCCGCCGGCGCGCCGGCCTACGCCCTGACCATCGGCCAGGATGGGCAGACGCGCCTTCAGGTCAGCGGCCTGGACCGCGCCGCCGGGCGCTTCGCAACCGCTCTGGCGCCCCGCCGGGACTATCTGTTGTGTGCGACCTATGACGGTGCCAACCTGGCCCTCTACCTCGACGGCGCCGAGGTCGGCCGCCGGCCGTGCACGGGCACGGTGACGATTCCGGCCACGCCGCTCCACCTTGGCGGTACGGCGGCGGCGCCCTTCGTTGGCAGTCTGTATATGGTGCGGTTCTACGACCGCGCCCTAAGCCCGACGGAGTGCCAGGATCTGTTCACGTCCGCCACGGCAGGCGGCAGGAGCGCCAGCCTGCCGGCAACGCCGCCGGCGCCTGCCGGCGCCGCCAGCGATCCACTCAACACGCCGGACGCCATCTTCTTCACCGCCTTCTCGAGCCTGGAACCGCGGGAGGCCGTGAGTCTCGTCGACACTTTCGGGAAGTGGTACCACCGCACCGGCGCCCTGTTCATGGCCAAAGACAACAACGTGCTGCACATCCGCGGCGGCGGCGACGTCCCCGATCTCTCCTACGCCCCGGGCCTGCAGGGCCGCTACAACCTCTACATCGGCCTGCGCGGGGTCACGGCGCCGACGGCGATCCAGATCAAGACGACGGCGATGGAGCGCTGGGCCACGGTCGCCCTGCCGGAGCATCCCGCCGACCTTCATGTCAACTACGACATCCTCTGGGCCCGGGATGTCGCCATGGACGACCAGCGCCTGCTGCTGCACGCCACGGGCAAGGCGCTGTACCTGGACTACCTCAAGTTCGTGCCCACGGACAAGGACGCGCCGCCGGCCAAGGTCGAGGACCGTTTCGTAACCCTGGGTCCGCGCCACACCGCCGCGGACGAGATCCAGGCGCAGATCGCCAAGGGGGTGTTCAGCGAGCGCCTTTACCGCGACGAACGGCCCCTGCCGACACTCTCCGCGTCCGCAAAACGCCGCGGTTACGTCCTCTTCACCACGCCGTGGATGGAACTGGTCTTTCCTGGCTCGAAACCGAGTGTCGACGTTGACACGCCGGCCCTGCAGGTCGCCGCCGCCAGAGGTGAGTTCGAGCCGGTCACCTTTGCCGTGCACGCGCTCGAGGCAGTGGACGGCCTGACGGTGGCGCTGGCCGGTCCGCTGGTCGGCGCTGCCGGCGCATTGCCTGCCGACGCCCTCGATCTCCGCGAAGTCCGCACCCTGGTCAAACGCACCACCAACTACACCGGCAGCAGCGAGTTCATGGACCTGCCCTGCTGGCTGGAGCCAGTGAGCGCGCACGCCCTGGCCCAGGGAACCACCCGCGCCTACTGGATCACGGTCGCGGTGCCGCGCACGCAACCCGCCGGGACCTACCGCGGGGAGATCACCGTGCAGGTTGCCGGACAGGCCGTGCAAAGCCTGCCCCTCAGCCTCACTGTCCACCCCTTCGAACTGGCCCCGCCCGGGATCAACATCGGGCTGTACTATCGCCCGCTGGCCGGCCTCGCCGAGCCCGAGGCGTCGCTGCGGGACATGCAGCGCCACGGCATGACCTCGGTGGCCTGGTTCGGCGAATCCGGGCTGACCGTCAGCGGTCCGCCCGAGGCCCCGCAGGTGCGGTTCGAGGGCTCGGACCTGGCGCGCATGCTGGATCTGTTCGTGGCCGCCGGCCTCTCCGGCGACTTCCTCTGGTGCTTCAGCGGCGACCCGATCCAGGTCTACTGCGCCAAGCTCCTGCCGGACGAAGCGGCCTTTGAGCGCGCCTACGCCGCGATCATCCGCCAGATCCTCGCCGAGTGCGGGCGTCGCCAGTGGCCACGCCTGCTTTTCCAGCAGTACGACGAAGTCACCTCGAACCCGGCCGACTTCCCGGCCCTGCAGCGCGAACTGCGCGCCACCAAACTCGGCGGTGGCATCGCGCAGCAGGACCACCTCTGGCTCAAGACCTCGCGGCCCATCCAGGCACAGATCGACCTCTGCGTGCCGAACATCGACATCTTCACCCTGCGCTACTCGGGCAAGCCGATCTTCTACGTCGACACCTGGCCGCAGATCCTCGAGACCGCCCAGCGCCTGGGCCGGCAGGTCTACACCTACAACATCAACAACGGCATGGCCATCCCCGAGATGGAGACGCTGCGTTTCTCGGCCGGCTGGTTCTTCCGCAGCCTGGGTGCCGGCTGCCGGGGCTACTATCTGTGGGCCTATCAATTCCCGGCCAACGACCCCTACTGCGATCTCGAAGGCGACACGGACTGGATTCTGCAGTACCCGCCCAGCGCTGACCGCAAGGGCGGCCCGGCGCTGCACTGGGAGGCCTTCCGCGAGGGCATCGACGATCTGCGTTACATCGTGACGCTGGAGACGCTGATCGCGGCCCACCGCCAGGAGCCCGGCGCCGCGGCGGCGGTCGCGGCGGCCGAAACGTTGCTGCGGGACTTGGCCGGCTCGGTGGACGTAGCCGCCATCCAGCGCGACTGCGTGTTTCTCGAAAGCCGCTGGGACCGCGCCGAGACGCTGCCCGACGGCACACGGGTCGCCGCGGGCCGTTTCCGCCTGCCTTCGGGCTGGAGTTTCGAGAAGTACGACGAGGCCCGACAAGCCGTGGCCGACCACATCGAGCGGCTGCAGGCCGCGGTCGGCGGCAGACCCTGACGGCGCCGTTCAGCCGATCTGGTCCAAGGCCGCTCGGCAGGCGGCGGTGAAGGCCGTGATCAGGGCCGCGTCGGCAATGATCGGCAACTTGCACAAGGCCACGGGTGGGCAGGTCGCCTTGTAAGTCTGCACACTGAGATCGTAGCCCGCCTCGTTCAGCCGCTCGGCGAAGGCACGACCGTGGCCGAGGTCGCGGAAGTGCAGGCCCAGCAGGTGCCCCCGACCCTCGACGCCGGCAAGCAGGCGCGGGTAGGCCTGGCCCAGGGCGCGCAGGCTGCGCTCGAGGAGCTGGCCGTTGGCCGTCACCGCGGCGCCATTGGCCTGCAGCCAGGTCCAGGTGATCAGGCATGCCAGCGACGCCAACTCCTCCTGGCCGTTGGTCACCAGGGCGCCAAACTGCGGCAGCACATCGAAGCGCGAGCGGAACAGCAAGCGCGAGGCGGGGAACTCGACGCCCGGGAAGCCCTTGCCGACGGCGACCATGTCCGGCGCAATGCCATAGGCGCGCAGCAGGAACCCGCCCTCGTACCAGGCACAGGACTGGATCTCGTCGACCACCGTGACCGCATCGTGCTCACGGCACAGCTCATAGGCACGCTGCAGGAAGGACTCGGAGAGCAACCGCGCGCCGTAGTTCATCATCACGATCTCGTGGAACAGCGCCGCGACCCGCCGCCCGCCCGTGCTCTCCTCTCGGAAGGCGCGCTCCAGCTCCGCTGTGCAGTTCGGCCGGATGGCACGCACGCGGAACAGTCCGGCCTGTTCCAGGCCGGTACCCAGGGTGGGCCAGAGCCCGCGCAGAGCCTGGGTCAGCATGGTGGTGCCGTGGTAGTTGGCCGTCACCCCGCCGTCATCGTCGCCGATCACCAGAATCACCGGCAGCAGACCGCGGTACGGCGGCGCCTCCGCCCCCGCGGCATGCGGATGGAAGCGGGCCAGGACCAGCTTCAGCGCCGCCTCCAGCGCCAGGCTGCCGGTCTCAAGGTTCAGGACACAGTCGAGCCCGCCCGCGTCCGGACCATTGACGGCTGCCAGGAGTTCCTCTTCGAGGCGGCGCGTCAGGTGTCCGCGGGTGTTGTTATGCGTCGCATTCGGGATCCCCAGCGCCCGCGCCCGCTCAACGAGTCCGTAGCCGGGGAAGGAGTGGCCGAGGGCAGCGTGGTAGTGCTCGCTCTTCGAGATGACATACAGCCGGCCGTCCTCACCGATGCGGTACCAGCCAAAGCCATTCAGCGGCGCCGCGGCCAGGCGCGTGGCCGCCGTAAACGCCCGCGTCGAGCGGCCCGGCGCCGAGTCCCGCAGGGGCTCGACAACGCGCTGCCCGACCTGTGGCAGTAGCGCCTGCAGACGCGCCTGCAGCGCCGGCGGCCAGAAGTCGACGGGCTCCTGCAGCAACCCCCGTAGCCGCTCCACTGGCTCACCCGTAAAGAACGCCCGTGCCTGAGCGACGCCCTCGACGTACGCGGTCCCGGCGATCTGCGCCAGCGACCGTTTCACACCCACGAATTCCATGCCTGTCTCCGTACCGGGTTCAGGGTCCGTAACGACCCAGGTATTCCACCGAGCTTAGTTCGGGGTCAGTGTCGGTATCGCCATCGGCGTCGGTGGGTTTGGCGAAGCGATACCGACCCCGATAGCGACCCCGATACCGGTTTCTTCACACCTTCTGAGCCGTTACCCGGTTGAACATAGCTCGTCAAACGCGCCCCTACCTCTGGGTGCATGACAGGAATGTCGGATGGACAGAACCCGAGGGGGATTTGGCTTGATTTATATATAGGTTGCTATATACTGAGTTCTGGCAGCACGCCCTGCCCTGAGTCAGGAGCCCGACCAGCACCACACCGAGAGGGCCAGCCATGGACACCAGACGCACCCCCGAGACGATCCTCGACGACATCGCGTCAATCCGAACCCTTGAACGGGGCAGGCTCTGCGACATGCGCACAGCTGCCGGGCGGGTGTATCACAACCTGCAGTTCTGGAGCGACGGCAGGAACCGCAGCGAGTATGTCAAGGGCAGCGAGCTTGAGACGGTCCGTGAGGCAGTGGCCAACTGGTGCCGTTTCCGGGAACTGACCGACGAATATGCGAGCGCGCTGGAACAGCGTACGCGCAAGGCACGCAAGGTGGTCCCGGAGGATCACCAAAAAGGGGGCTCCGTGAGCAGGCGGCGGAGGCCGCCCGCGCAGAGATAGGCGCCGTTCTTCAGGAGCTTCTTGGGCACGATGTACCGACACAGGAGGCGGAGGCCAGGATCCAGGCGTCTCTGGCCCGCCTTGGGGCGCAGGCGCTGACCACCGTGCTGCAGGACCGAGCCGACCGGGAGGACGCCCGGCGCGTAACGCCGCCGGGCATGAGTCGCGAGGGTCGGCGCCCCGTGTGGGTCCGCTCGCTGTGGGGCGACCTGCGGATTCAGCGAGTCTATTACACGCGCCAGGGCGGGGGGGACGGCTCCGCTCCTGCCGACGGCGTGCTGGGCCTATGGAGTTCCTGCACGCCGGCCACGGCACGGCTCGTCTCGAAACTCTCCGCACAGATGCCTTTCGAGGCAGCCGCTGAACTGCTGCACGAGGCCACAGGTGCCACTCTCAGCGGCCGCCACCTCCACCGGCTGACGGAGGAAGCCGCAGCGGGGGCACGGCGCTGGAACGCGCACCGGAAGCCCTCCGCAGAGGCTCCCGACACGCTCTATGTCAGCTATGACGGCATTGGCACCCCGATGCGTAAGGAGTGCCTGGAAGGACGCCGCGGGCGCGGGCCGGACGGCAAGGCCAGAACCCGTGAAATGCGCCTGGGCTGTGTGTTCACTCAGACCGGGGTGGACGCCACCGGGCAGCCCGTCCGCGATCCGGACTCTACCACCTACCTGGCGGGCCTGCTGACGGCGGATCGCTTTGGCCGCGCCGTCAAAGCCGAGGCGGTACGGCGGGGGGCGAGAAAAGCCCGCCGGGTCGTGGTTCTCTCCGATGGAGCCAACTGGTGCGGGAAAGCGGCCGCCATGAACTTCCCCAAAGCCGTGCACATCCTGGACTTCTACCACGCCGCCGAGCATATCCGCGCCCTGTGCAAAGCACTCTTCGGCGAAGGAAGGGACGCAACCGTGCACTTCAGGCTCTGGAGACGCGCGGTGCGGCGCGGCAAGCCAGAGGAAGTCTTCGCCCAGGCACGCAGCCTGCTCCCTCAGGCCAAAGCCCCCGAAGACGCACGGCGCAACCTCGCCTACCTCGAACACAACCGCCCTCACATGCACTACGACCGCTACAGAAGCCAGGGCTTGTTCATCGGCTCCGGCGTCATCGAGGCCGGATGCAAGACCGTCGTCGCTCAGCGCGCCAAACTCTCCGGCATGCTCTGGGGGGTCAAGGGCGTACAGGATGTGCTCACCCTACGGTGCCTGCTGCTCGGCGGCGACCTCGGTTCGTTCTGGGATCATGTCTTCGGTCCGCAACGCAACGCCGCCTAACCGACAGGAATGTCATGCACCCCCTACCTCTGGACCCGGTACACGTGGGTCTCGAAGGGTTCGTAGGTGTCCGTGAAGGTCCGGGCGTCCTTGTCCAGTGCGATCGGCAGTTGGTTCTCGTAGAGCCGCTCCACCGACTGCAGCGCCGGCGGGAAGGTGTAGGTGGCAGCGAGGACGGCGTCTTCCAGGTTGACGGTGAGCAGGAGCAGGCTGCCGTCCGGCTGGGGTTTCAGCAAGGCATGGATCGGCTCCTCGGTCCGCCCCAGGCCGGTTACCGAAATGGCATACGGTACCTGCTGCGGGTCGACAGTGGGCGCCAGCAGCGCGGGCGTGAGTTCGGCGAGTTCGCGGTTGATCTGAGTGGCCATCGCCCACAGGGCGCGCGCGGCAACCAACTGGTCCGGCCGGGCAGGGGTGGGGTGCGTATAGCCTTCTTGACGCGGCGACGGGACGTAGGCCACTTTGGGGTCGGGGGCCATGCCGATGACGTTGCCGTCGCGGCAGACGTAGGTATCCCAGGTGAAGTAGACGATGCCGGTGGCCCCGTGGATCAGTCCGGCATAGACCGAGGCCCGGAGCTGCAGCGGGGTCGGGAAGCGGAAGGGGATGGCGCTCGTGCCGGGCTGTTCAAAGGCGCCCACGATCAGCCACACGGGTTTCTGCTCCTGGTTCACGCGGACCGCCAGGCCAACCGTATCCGCAATCTCCGCCAGGGACCGCGTCTGGGCGCTGTGTTTGACGGGGTAATTGTCATGGCACGAGATGTCGCCGGCGGTGTTCCAGCGTGTCCACCACTCGGTAGCCGGGGGGCTGATCCAGGGCACGTCGTTGACGAAGACACAGAGGTCCGGCGCGATCTCGTTGGTCCGCCGCTTGTAGGCGACAAACTCCGCGTACTTCGCCTCCATGTCCTTGCCCCAGAACTGGCCGGTGGGTTCGTCCACCCAGACGTTTCCCAGCAGATTAGGGTGGTCCTTGCAGGCGCTCAGCAGCGCTTCCGGCAAGGGGTTCATGGCGACGACCTGGAGCCCGGCTGCTTTGCCTTGCTCCAAGGCCTGGTCGAGAGACGCGGACGGCCAGGGCCACATGGTGTTGAAGCCAGCGTCCCGCAGCACCTGCAGATCGTAGCGGGTGCCCCAGACCTCGCCCGTGGGATTCCCCCAGATGCCAATCTGGAAGAAGGACTGCTGGGGGTCGTAGGTGGTGCGCCGACGGCCCCGCGCCTCGGTGTGCGGCACGCCGCCCACGTAGACACGTTGCACCGCCAGCCGTTCCGGCAGAACGGGCGCTGTCGACATGGCCACGGCGTCGACGCTGACATCATCTACGAGCCACGCCAGTCCGCCGCCGCTGGACAGCACCAGCCGGTCCACTCTCCCCAAGGCCTGCGCGTTGGGCATAGTGAAAACGTCGCTGCCGTCGCAGCGGAGGCTGACGCGGTTCGGCTCGGGGTCGAAGGCGATCTCCAGCCGCGTGGGCGCGGCGTCGGTACGCAGATGGGCGCCGGCTTTACCCGGGGTGCCGGCGTCGGAGAAGCCGGAGGTGCCGAAGTAGCCCGGGTTCGGACTGGCGTGCAGGCGATAGCCCTTGCCAGAGGCACTGTCGAGCAGGGCCAGGGTGAAGAGGTGGTTGCCGGCAGCACCCCCATGGCGCAGCGTCAGGCTAACCCGCACCGGCGTGCGCCACGCGGTCTTGCCGAGGTCGAGGCGGATCGCGCTGTTGGCCTCGAGTCCGCAGGCCAGCGCCCCGGCCTCGACGCGGAAGCTGCCCGACTCCACGGTCCAGGCCGGCTGCGCGCTGTAGTCGCCATCGGCAAAGTCGTCCGTGAGCAGCACGTCGGCGCCGGCAGCGCTGCAGATGCAGCAGACGACGGTCCGGCACAGCCCAACCCACGCAGATCGTCCACCCATGGCCCACCTCCAGGTGCTCATCACTTGCCCTGCAGCCCGCGGTGCCCACGAACAGGGCTAGCGCAGACGCAGCAGCCGTCCTTCCCCGGGCGCCAGGACCAGGTTCAGCGTCCCCGAGTTGGCAATGTAGCCCTCGAGCGGGACCGGCACGCCCGTTGTCTTGCTGATTTCCAGGACTGCCGCGGCTGGTTGCTGGAGCGTGAGCTTCAGGTTGCCAGCCGCCGTGAAGTCCCGGTTGACCACCATCACGTAGTCGGTCCCCTGGGCGTCGACAAACTCGCCGATGAGGCAAGGTCCGCCCTCGACCGCGCGCAGCAGGCGCGCTGCGGATAGCGGTGCCGTACGTTCGGGCAATGGGTCGCTATGGTACACCCCGGTCGAGGTAAGTCCTACCAGCGTCCGGCCGAGCCGGCGTAGCTCCTCGTTGACTCGCATGAGCATGGTGTAGTGTCGCGTGCGATAGCCGTCGTGGTCGATCACCGCGTCGCGCCAGTTCATGCCGCCATACTCCACCTCGGTGAGATAGGTGAACCAGCCGATGGCGCGGGCGCCGTAAGCAAGGGCGCTGCAGGCCTGCCAGCGTAACTCCGCCTCGTCCGGGCTGCGCATGCCGCCAAAGGCCACCAGTTGCAGGATCACGCCCCAGTCCACCCCGTGCGCCAGGGCCTCGCGCCGTACGATGTCCAGGTTGGCGTAGGCGTCGCGGCCGTAGGCCCGGTTGCCCGCAGACAGTGGGTAGTGATCGTAGGTAATGAACCGCGGCTGCACTGTCTCCAGGTAGGCTCGGATGTGCAGCTCGTAGTCCGCGTAGGACTTGAACCCATACGTGGGGAGAAGGTTATACCACAGCGGCTTGGTCGCGCCCTGGTCCCGCAGGGTCTGCTGGATCGCGGCGATCCCGGCGAAGGCTTCCTGGGAGGGCTCGTCGCCGCCGTGGTACGTCCAGACCGCGGGGTCACGCTCCAACGCTGCCAGCGCCGCCGCCGTGGTCGGCGGGCTGGGGTGGTAGCGCACCCCGAACTTCGCCCGGTAGCCGACCGTGAACCCCGCCAGCGCGTAGTCCAGATGGATCTCATCCTGGTCCAGGCTGCGGGACAACTCCGGGCCGAGCTGCGGCCAGGCGTAGGGCCCGAGCCACGAGAAGATCGGCAACCAGGGCTCGGCCGCGGCCGGGTCGGCCAGCGCGAACTCCGCCGCGAAGTCCGCCACCGTGCCCAGCCGCAGGGAGACATCGTCGAATCGCACCCGGCCCGATTGCCACTTCTTCTCGATGGAGAAGCGCAGTTGCCGCGCCAGGGCCGGGCTGGACAGCTCCTTGATGACGTGCACCCAGCCATCCTGCGTCTCGGGAAGGCGGATCTCGAAGGCCCGAATCGCCTGACCCGCGAGGTCCAACCACTCGCCCCTGAACAGCACCTTCTCACAGGTCGAGGCGTAGTAGCCTTTGAGGAAGTAAGTCGCGTCACCTTGCAGGGAGAGGGCAGGGGCGGTCAGGGTGATGATCGACGCCCCCGATCCCGCCTGCAGCTCCAGGCAAGAACCGCTGCCGTCGCGCCCGGGCTCGCCCCGGCCGAAGCGCTCCTGCAGGAACTCCTGGTTCCAGGAGGTGACTGTCCAGCCGCGCGGCGCCTGGCCCTCGAAGTCGTCGAAGCTGGGGTTACGGAAGAGGTTCGCGCGATCCGCACCGGTGGCCGTAGCCGGAGGCGGCTCGGGAAGCCGGGCAAAGCAGGCCTGCCCTTGCTCCGTGAAGCTGACGTAGAGCGTCTCGCCGACGGCGCAGAGGTCGGGGGCGGTCTGCGGTCCCCTTCCCGGCGCCACGGGCCGGCTGGCGCCGAAGCTCTGGCCACCATCGGCGGACAGCGCGTAATGCACCTCGACGTTCTGCCCGCTGGCGTGCTGCCAGGCCACAGCCACCCCGTTGCCTGGCAGCAGTGCCAGCGCCGGGACGGCCTGCTCGCCCGGCTCCCCGGAAGCCACCAGCGTCGAGGTCGCGAAGGTGGTCCCGCCGTCATCGGAGCGCAGGCAGTGGACCTTCCCCGCACTCCCGAAAGTGATGAACACACGGCCCTGCGCATCGACCGCAAGCGTGTGGCTGGCAGCCAGCGAGAGCGGCCCGCCCGCGGTCGGCGGCAGGCGCACCGACCAGGTGCCGGCCTCACCGACCAGCACCTGCAGGACGTCGCCTTGCCGCCTGAGCACATAGCGCCGCGAGCCGTGGCCAACGGCGGCCGAGCAGAAGCCCTGCGCCGGGTCACCGGCCGAGCCGGTCCCATCAAGATCCGCCAGGACCGACCAGGACTGGCCGCCATCGCTGGAGGCGCAGGCGTAGGCGTGCCAGTTGGTATCGTGGTAGAAGGCCCACAGGTCGGAGCCTGTGCTGCCTACGCTCAGGGCGAGGCCACACGCGCGGGGCAGGTTGCCGCCGCCGATGGCCGCCTTCGGCGTCCATGTGTCACCCAGGTCGGGCGAACGCGCGTAGTAGGGCGAGGTCGTGTCGGTGCGCTGCGACCACAGCACGTGCAGCACGCCGGAGCTGTCGATGCTCGCCTCGGGCAGGTAGTCGGAGAACCAGGCGTTCACCAGGTTGAGCCCGAAATCCAGCGGCTCGCCGCGCCAACGCTGGCCGCCGTTGACGGAGCGGTTCAGGCGGACGTGCTCATGGGCGGCGAACTGGGTGCTTTCCCAGAGGATGACCACGCGCTCCCCGGAGGGGTCGACCGCCAGCGTCGTTCGCTGCACCTGGAGATCGCTCCCGCTGACGATCACCGCACCCAATGCCACTCCCGCCTCGACGAGCGCCAGCATGACGGCGCTAACGGCGACCCCCAGGCGGGCGGGTCGGCGCTGGCCGGTTCGTTCCTCGTGCATCCGCCTTCTCCCGACAACCGGTTGCTGACTACGGCGCTCTCGACTCGCGCTGCCCGAACCACTGCTCCGCGCCCGCAGCTCTCGCAAGCGCCGTTACCGCGCCTGCGTCAATGCCTGTTGTGCTCGCTCGACGTACTCGCCCAGCTTCCTGCGGACGGTCTCCAGTGCCGCCGGATCCTCGCTGTAGCTCGTCAGGCTGCCCACCAAGCCGTTACCGGGCGCGAAGTACGGACTGATCGCGTCGGCCAACGAGGTCAACGGCGGACTGGCGGCGCCGGCCGTCCGCAGGTCGCGGCGGCAAGCCTCGGCCAGGTGGAGGTAGTCGTAGTCCTCCAAGCCATCCCGTATGGCCTCCAGCCGCAGCGACGGCAGCGGCCCGTTCGGTCCCTTCTGATAGAGGTGGTCATGGGCGTTGTCCACGATGGCCCATTTCGTGTACGGACCTTCACTGATCGCGGGCAGGTTGCCGTAGCTGCCGCCGGCCGTGGCGTAGTAGAGGAACCCATCGGTCCGGTAGGCGGTGGCCATGAAGCCTAGGAGCAGCCGCGCGTCCATGGCCGGGTGGGTCATGAGGAGGTTAGGGAAGGGTTTCTCCGGCGAGTTGCAGGTGTACCACCACACCTGGCGGCCCTGCAGCCGGGCCTCTGCCGCGAGGCTGGGGTCATAGTGATTGAGCAGCGGGCACCAGCCGTTGATGTCAGCGATCGTGCCGCCACCGTCCTGGACCACCCCGCCAGGGGACCAGGCGCGGTGCGCCGTGGTCAGCAACAGCAAATCGGGGAACTCCTGGCGCAGCCGTCGCGAGATCAGGCGCAGGGCGGGGTCCCATGCCGCCGTGGCCTCGTCGAACAGGTAGACATAGCAGGCGCTGCGCAGCCCCGCCGTCGTGGCAGCCTGGTAGCGCCGGCCGATCTGGGCCACCCACTCGTCGAGTTGCGCGGCGGTGGGCAACTTCGTCTCCTGGTCGAGATCCTTGCCCCAGATGTAGGCCAGGTTGATGGCCGTGGCCCCGGCGGCGGCCCACGCCGGCAGCTCGTCGATCCACTTCTCGTCAAAGCCGTAGAGAGTGCTGGGGTTGAGCCCGTAGCTCATCTCGAAGGCCCCGACTTGGTTGCAGCCCACCACGACCCGCAGGTGCGGCATCAGCGGCAGGGCGAAGTCCCAGACTCGCAGCACCACCGGCAGGGTGCAGGCAGGGGCATTCTTGGCGCTCAGGCGTACGCTGCCGCGGTAGGTGCCTGCCGGCGTCTCACGGGGAACGTGCACCCGGTACCACACGCTCTGGACGTCGCCGCGCCGAACGCTGAACTCCTTGAGGAAGGTCAGGATCGGCTCGGGCCAGTAGCCGTGTACGGACAGGTTCGAGGGGAGGCGGTACGGGCAGTACCCGACCGGGGCCAAGAGCAGTTCGTCCGCCGGAATCACCTGCCCGTTGTCGCCCGTCAGCGCCGAGCCCTGCAGCGTGACGCCCTCCAGGTCGCGATCCGGGCTGTAGAGGACGATCTGCCGACTCTCGTACTCGCCCCGGGCGGCGGCGAGATCCACCTGCGCGAGCAGCTCCTGTTCCTGCAGCGCGGCGAAGCTCTTGGGCCGCACCTTCAGCGTCCCACTGACCACGGCCACGCCGTAGGCGGGCTTGCCGTCGGCCTGGGGGCCGTTGGCCAGCAGCGTGGCGCGGATGGCGTCATTGACGGGGGTCGGCGCGTCCGTGGTGCCGGCGTGCATCGAGGGATCGCTCTCGATGCGGATGGCACCGATCCGCGCCAACTCACTCCACTCGTAGCGCTGCACCCACAGTGTGACCTGGCTGACCGGCTCCTCTTCGCCGCCCACGGTACCGACGAGGGCCTCGTAGACGGTCGTGGGGTCATGGCCGCCGGTTCCGGAGATGATGCGGTCGGCGTTCTGGTCCAACCAGCCACGGGCGGTGGCCCCCCCCTCAAGCCCCGCCTGAAGAGCGAACCACCAGGAATTCCCCGGCAGGCGCGCCTGTGAGAAGTAGCGCAGGAAGACCTGATGTGTCCCCGCCGGCAGCCCCGTGACCGTGATCAGCAACTTGCCTCCGCCCGCGCGCTTGGGGGTCTCCCACAATCCGTCGTCGGCAGGCTGCCAGCCGGCGGCTGCCAGGCCCGCCGCGTCGGACACGAGCGCACCCTCCGCAGCCCGCAGGCTGACCGCTACCCCCGGTGTCGCGCTCTGCACGGCGAGGCCCGCGTCCACTTGCGGCTGGAGCCAGGTCACCAGCCCGATCTCGGCCCAGGCAGAGGCTGAGACCACACAGAACACCACGGTCATGACCCGCGGAAGCAGCATCTTCGGTCGTTCTTTCCGCTGCCGGCAGAGCACCCTCGCCGACAGCGCCTACCAGGCTGACCCTAATGCCCCCCCAACTTAGGACGAAGGGGCCCATGGGACCGCGTAAACGCGGGACTACGAACCGGACCCCCGTCAGACGCCTCTGAGTTTGTAGTCCCGCCTTCAGGCGGTCTAAGTTGGGGGGCGTTAGGGCTGACCCATCTCCAAGGCAGCTACTTGGCTTGCTTCGGCTCGTCCGGCTCCAGGGGTACTTGCCGGAGGTCGGCGTTCGGGTGCGGCAAGGTCTCAGGGAGCACGCGCACGGCGGTCGAAGCCTGCAGCGGGAACGTGCCCCCCGAGTCGAAGGTGAACTCGATGAAGTACGCCGTCCAACCCTCCTTGGGCGGGTTCACACGGCCCACCCAGGCGCCGTCCGCAGCGGGCGTGAGCTCAGTGCTGGTGAAGGCCGCACCGATGGTCTTGAGGCGGAAATCGCGCGCCGTGGGGTTGGTCGCCGCCCAGAGCAGCGCCCGCTGTGGCGCGGGGGCGCACTGGGCCTGGATGGCACCGTCGGCAGCAAAGCTCCAGGTCAGCCGGGGCCGCGGCCGCTCGGCGAGGATCATCTGGTAGAACGCGATCACGCTCGGAATCACGTCAGGGTTCTTCAGGCCGTGATCCGCATTGGGCACATAGCGCAGCAGCTTCTCGCCGGGCAGGTCATCCCAGTAGAAGGAGGACGAGGTGGGGCAGAAGAACTGGTCGCCGCTGGCGTTGACGACATACTTGGGCAGGGTCAGGCGGTCGCGGTAGAAGTACGGGTCCTCAATACGATAGAGATCCTTCAGGCGGGGGTGATCGGGACGCTGGAAGATGGCGTGGCGGTAGTAGTCGCCGACCGCTTCGGTCCAGAATCCGTAGGTCTCCGCATGCTGCCGCATGGACGGCTCGATGTTGAGCACATCGATCACCATCGGGATGATGGCCACCACGCGGCGGTCGGCGGCGCCGGCCATCCAGGTGGTCCAACCGCGTTTGGAGGCGCCGGCAACGACGAACTTCTCGATGCGGTTCCCCTCCTGCCCCGACCATTCCTGCAGGCAGTCCAGCGCCCGGACGACGCTCTTGGTCATCGGCAGTCTGGGCAGCCAGGTGGCGTCACCCGTCTGCAGGTACTGGTCCCAGCAGTAGCCGATGAGGTCGTCTTCCTTGCGTGGCTGGCCATCGCCGTTGAAGATGAGGGGCTGGTTGGGCACCTGCTTGAGCTCGGCCACGATGCTCCCCGTGGCCGCCGCGATCTGGGCCGCGACGGCACTCGCACCGGCCGGCGCCCCGCGGTCATTGCCGCCGCCACTGACCATCAGCAGTGCGGTGTTGGATTTCAGCGTCTCGGGCCGGACCACGATCAGCCAGTGCTCCCACAGCGGCCGGTCCACCTCCTTCTCCGTCCGCCAGCGCTGCGAGGTCAGGCGGATGACGACGGTCTTCAGCGGCGTACCGTCAAGGCTCTTCTCGACCTTCCACGCATAGGCTGGGTCAGGCCTCTGCACGTACTCATCGAGGGCTGCAGGCGCGACGGTACCCTCGCCGTCAGCCGCCGCGAGCCGCAGGCCCCCGACCAACCACAGCGCACCCACGAGCCACCGAGATCGCCGTAACTGAATCGACATAGGTATATCTCCACGCCGCGTCTGCGGCCAAGCACGCGAGGACGGCGCACGAACCACCGTGCGGGACCATCGAGGCGCCCAGGTGCGATGCTGGCCGCGGCTTCACAGCCCCAGCGGCAGCCTCAGCACAGCCTCGATATCGCGAATCGAGCGGACCACGGACTGGCCAATCAGGTCGAGCTTCGCCAGGTCGTCAATGCGTCGGTGTACCCGTTCCAGTTCGGCGCTTGAGAAAAGGTAGCGGAACAGGCCGCAGGCGTTGACCAGGCTGATCAGCACGGCGTCCCGGGGATCCGGGAGGTCATCGCCCAGGATGAGTTCGCGGAGCCGGGCCTCCACGGCCTTGATCTCCTGGTTGTCCAGAACCGGGTAACGCTTGGTCGGGAAGATCCAGAAGACCCTGCCTTCGGCGCGCCGCAGAATGCCTTTCCGGACCAACTGCTCCAGGGCCTCCTGGCGGATGGCGTTGGCTTGTCCGACCAGGCGGCGCAGCCAGTAAGAGGTCGTCTCTTCTTTCCGAGCCGCCATGATGATCGCCAGGCTCGCATCCAGGAGGGTGGAGCCGGTGGGCGTACCGTCCACCACCTGCAGGCTCTTGTCGTCGACGTCGAGCCGGTTCAGGAAGGCCAGTTCCATCATGACGGCACCCACCAGTGCCACCGCCAACTCGCTGTCCGGCAGCCGGGCAAAGTCGCCGCGCTCCTCGTCCAACGCGATCAGCGTGATCTCCTCGGCGAAACTCAACATGATTGGCCCTCCTGCCAGGCGGAATGTGCGCTCACGATGCACAGGCGGCAACGGCGTCCTGAGCGGTCTTGAGCACCGGCAGCACCGTCGCAAAACCGGCCATTTCGAGGATCTCCCGCACCTGCTCGACGGCAGCTCCCAGCGCGAACCGTCCCTGAACCGCCTTGAGCCGCTTCGCCGTGCTCAGGAAGACGCGCAGACCGGCGCTGCTGACATACTCCAGGCGGGCGCAATCGATCACGATACGGGTCTCGCCGGCCGCGGCCAGTGCGGTGGCCTTACGCTCCAGTTCCGGAGCGCTGACGGCATCCAGGCGCCCTTCGAGGCTGAGCACGGTGACGGCACCCTGTTTGCTCTCGATGATATTCACGGTCAGCCCTCCCCTTAGGTCTCGCGAGTCAGAACGACCGCCGACGGCGTTGCCCTCGGCGGCGCGGCTAAGGTATACGCCTGGCCTGGCGAAGGCAAGACGGCCCGACCGGCCCGACGACCGCCGCGGCGGGACCCGCTGGCCGGCCAGGGCACGCCGGCGGCAGCTCACTCCTGCGGGAGGTTCAGCACCCGGGGGAAACGGGCGGCGACGGTCGGCGAGTGGGTGATACAGATGACCGTCTGGCGTTCGAACCGGGTGAGGAGGTCATCGAGAATATCCCGCTCCATGGCGCGGTCCAGAGCCGAGGTGAATTCATCCAGCACGAGGATCTCCGGATCACGTACCAGGGCGCGCGCCAAGGCCAGGCGCTGCAACTGCCCGCCGGAGAGGGTCAGGCCAGCGCGGCCGAGCACGGTATCGTAGCCCTGCGGCAAGGCCTCGACGACCTCGTGCAGGCGCACCTGGCGCGCCGCCTCCTGGATGCGGTCGAAGGGCACGTGGGGCCAGCCGACGGCAATGTTGTCGCGGATGGACAGACCGAAGAGGTTGACGCGTTGGCAGACGTAGCCGAAGAAGCTGTAATAGAAGGCGAGCGAATAGTCCTCGACCGGTTTGCCGCCCAACAGGATGCGCCCGTTGGTCGGGCTCTGGAGGCGGAGCAGGAGTCCGGCCAGCGTACTCTTACCGGAACCGCTGTCGCCCATCACGGCGAGCTTGTCACCCGGGCGCACCACGAGGTCCAGATCCCGAAGCAGGAGCGGGCCGGAGGGGTACTGGAAGCTGACCTTCTGGAAGGTCAGCGTCACGTCGTCGGGCGCCTCATCCAGGGTGACGCGTACGGGTTCGGGTTCGTTGTGGGCGTCGATGACCTCCTGCAGACGCTGGAAAGAGGGCGCCGCCTGCGCGAACTGCGCCAAGCCACCGAAGAGGAACTGCGCCTTGCCGGCCAGGTTCGCGAGGTACGAGTAGTACGCCACCAGCATGCCCACGCTGATCGCCGACTCGCCACGGCAGATCAGGAACCCGCCGGCAAGAAAGGGCAGCAGCACCATCGACAGGCCGAGGGCATCCACCCCACCCCACATCCACTCGCCACAGGTGTTCGCCCGAAGGCTGGCTCCGGTGTAGGCCGCCGCGGCTTCGCGGAAGCGCGCCAGAACGCTCTTCTGGCGCTGAAAGAAGCGGATCTCGCCATGCCCCTGCAGCAGGTCCAGCAGAACCTCGTTCTGCTGCGACTGCTGCTGCCGAGCGGCGGTGACGCGGCGACCCAGCGGCGCGCTGATGCGGCTGCAGTAGAAGTAAGACACCGGCAGCGCCGCCAGGGCGATCAGCGCCAGGCGCCAGTTCCAGACCAGCATGAACACGGCCGTGGCCAGCACGAAGGTGACGTAGGCGGCGGAGCGGAGCACCGTGTCGTAGAAGAACTGCGCCGCGCGGTCCGTGTCCCCCACCAGGCGCGTCAGCAGGTCACCGGGAGGGTACTCGCAGAAGAAGCGCCGCGGCTTGCCCATGATGGCGGCGACCAGGCGCAGACGCAGGTTCAGGAAGATGGTCTCGGAGGCGGCATAGGAGGTGTACACCTGGACGGCCCAGAAGGCGTAGGAGAGCAGGTGCACCGCCAGCAGGCCGACCGCGAAGTGCCAGAACAGCGTCAGGTTCTTCTGGGGCAAGGCCTCGTCGATGATCCGTTGAATGAACCACGGTCCGAGGAGACTGACGGCGGCCAACAGCCGGCAGAGGGAGGACACGAGCAGTCGGCCCTTCTGGTCGCGCAGGCCCTCGGCCAGCAAGCGGAAGACCCCACGCAGCATGGGGATGATCCCCGTCGGGGCAGTGGCGGGGCGCTGGTGTTCATCCTGGGCGGGGTGGGTCACGGTCCTCATGCTCCTTCTGGGAGATCCGAATCCGCCGCGGGGCGGGCCGCGGCCGGCAGACCGGACGAGGTGGCGGCTTCGAACCCGAGCGCCAGCACCGTCGTGGCCGGCGTCGAGACGTCGGCCAAAGTACCCCCGCCGAGACGCATGTCGCGGTCGAGGAAACGGAGCTTGCGGGGGGTGAAGCACGGGCACACGCGGTCGGGTACGGGGTGCAGTTCGAGGCGACCACCGCTGGCCGTGCCCTGGCCCGTGATGCGCACGCCGCCGGCACCGGCACCGACGAACTCGCTGAGGACGGCGTGCAGCGTGTTCACGAAACGCTCGCGGTCCAGCGCCACGAGCGGGAAGGTCGGCGCCAGCTCGACGTCCACCGCCAGAACGACACCCGCGGCCGCCGCCGCCAGACGCTGCGTCAAGGCCTGGCGAAAGGCCTGCTCGTCGCCGCTGGCATCCCACAGGGAGTCGGCGGACGGCGCCGGAGGCGCGAAGCTCTGCGCCAGATCCGCCAGGATGGGGAGCAGCGCTTCCGGCTGCCGGACACTCGGCGCCTCGATGCCGCGCACGCTGTGCGTGAAGTCGTCCAGCAGGTGGCGCGCCCGGCGCAAGAGGACCGGGTCGAGCAGGCCACGGAGGCGGGCGCTGTCAAAGAGTTTCTCGATACGGGCCACCGTCTGGACTCCCTTGAGCGGCAGCGCCAACTCGAGCCGGTGTTGCCGGCGGAAGCCTTCGGCGAAGCTGCGCAGATCATCGAGGCTGGCGTCGATGCTGTCAACGTCAAGCATCTGCAGGACCGCGCTGGCGGTCGCGGATTCCTCCAAGGCTTCCAGGTGGAACGAGACGGTGTAGAGGCGGCCAGCCATGATCGTGAATAGCGCCAGCCCTTCGCTGAGCAGGTCTTCGGAGTACTCCACCAGCAGGCTCACCCGCTGTGGATCGAGGGTCGCCACGTCGCGCAGGGCTGCGGCCTGCGACCGGACGTCGGCGATGACCTGCCTGGCTTTGGCCGCGGGCAGAGGGCGGCCATGTCCCGGGCAGCAAAGGCTCAGCGGGAGTGCGTCCAGAAGCTCGGCGACGGTAGTCAGCGAGGCGAGCAGGGCTTCGCAGTCCCAGCCCGGAATGCCGGCCACGGCAGGGTTCGCCGCCAGGAACAGGTCTCCCACCCACAGCAATCCTCCCACTTGCAGGCAGATGCTGTCGGTCGTGTGACCGGGGGTATGAAAGACCCGCGCCAGGTCGTGACCGCCGATCTGGATGCGCTCGCAGGGGACGCTGCCGCCGGCGGGCAACAGCACCTGGTCCGGAACGAGGCGCAGCACCAGGCCAGGGGCGCGGTCGTCCTGCCAGGTGGTCGCCGCGGTCCGCGCCGTGGCGGGCAGCAGGGGCAGAGTTACCTCGACCACCGGACAGTCGCTGCCAAACAGAAACGCGGCCGAGGCCTGCCGGTCGCCGCGCGCCAGCGCCGCGACCGCGCTCTCCTGGGCCAGCACCATAACCGGGACGTGTGCGGGGAACGACAGCAGCGGCAGAACCGCCAGGTGATCCCAATGCAGGTGAGTGAGCACGAGCAGCACCGGCAGGTGCGCCTGGCCGCTGGCCGCGCCGGCTAGCCGCGAGAGCGGCGCTGCCAAGTCCGGGGACGAGCCCGTGTCGATGATCAGGACGGCATCCGGTAAGCGTACGAGGGCGGCGTGGGAGCTGAACGGGTCGGACTTCCGCTCCAAGATCAGGAACTGCCCGGCGGCGGTCCCGGGTACGGGTTGCCAGGAGCCTGATGGCTCCGACGTGACGATGGGAGTACCGGTAGCGGCTGACATCGAGTCCCTAGTCCTGAGCCCGGATGGCCATGAAGGTGCAGAAGCCGGAGAGGGCCAGTACGGAGTACACCGCTGCCGGCACCTGCGTCAGGGTCAGTTGCGCACCGCGCGCCTGCGCCTGTTTGGCGGCCTGCAGAAGAACCCGTAACCCGCCGCTGGAGATGTACTCGACGCCAGATAGATCCAGGACCGGCGCCGCCGACAGGTCGGCCAGCACCGGCAGCAGGGCCTCGGCGAACGCCTGGGCGTGCGCCGCATCGAGGCGACCGCTGACCCGGACGACGCTCGCGCCGTCGCTACGAACCGCTCCAATGTGCATACCGACACTCACCTGTCTTGTGCTGCTGGGCCGATCATCGGAGCCGCCACGAAGTCTGAGCGGGCCGCCGGCGGCCGGCCGCCAACCGACCCCCCGGCGCGCGGCGCTTACGGCGTGGCTGCCGCGGCTTCCTGCAGCAACTCGGCCGGGAAAACCACGCCCAGCTTCCGCGCCACCTCGGGATTCAGCACGAGGCGGCGTTTGGCCAGGTTGACGATCGGGATACCGGCAGGGCTCTCGCCGCGCAGGACGCGTGCCGCCATCTTCCCTGCCGCCAGGCCGCTGGCATGCCAGCCGATACCCACGCCTGCCAGGGCGCCGCGGTCGACGAACTCCGGATCGTTCAAGATCAGCGGCAGCTTGGCCTCGGTCACCGGCCGGATCACCCCCTCCAGCGCCTGCAGGATGGTGTTATCGCCGGTGACCCACACCACATCCGGACCGCGCGCCAGCAGGGCTTGGGTTCCCTGCAGGACCTCGCCCGTCCCGCCGATGCTGATCTCCGTCAGGGTCAGCCCCTTGGCCTTCAGCACCTCGCGCGCCACTCCGACCGCCTTGACCGAGTTGGCCTCGGAGGCGTTATAGATCGTCCCGACCGTACGCGCCTGGGGGAAAAGTTGGAGGATCAGCTCCATCGTCCCCTCTACCGGCGGGAACGACGCCACGCCGGTCACCCGCGGCAGGTGGTCTGCGAAGCTCTTGCCGGCGCCCGCCCCGAGCGGATCGTAGGTGTAGACGAAGACCATCGGCGTGGTCTTGACCGCCCCGAAGGCGGCGGACAGACCCGGCGTCGACATCGGCACAATCAGATCCAGGCTCTGCGCCTCGAGCGACTGCATCAGCAGGGGCAGCTGACCGATCTCGCCAGAGCCGTGCTTGCGGATCACCTCCAGGTTCTTACCCTCCTGGATCCCCTCGTCACGCAACCCCGCAAGATACCCTTCGATGGCATTGTCGGCGGCCGGATCGGGCCCAAAGGAGGCGAAGGCGATGCGGTAGGTCTGAACGCCAGGCGCCGCCGCCGGCGCCGTCTCGCGCTTGCAGCTGGCAGCGCTGAGCAGCAACGCGGCCGCGCACCCCGCCCGCAGCGCCTGTCCCAGATGCCCTTGGGTCGTGATCATCTTCATGTGCATCGTCGCTTCCTTCCTACTCATAGTACGCGGGGGCCTTTGCATACCCCGCCCAGGCCGACGGATCGTGACCGGTGATAATGCGCACACCGTGAAGCTGCCGCAGTTCACGGGTCTTGCGGATCGAGGCAACAGCATCGGCCGGGCTGTAGACCAGGCCGGGCAGCACGTCCTCATCGAGGATTTCGTTCGTGTAGACGCTGTCGCCGGTCAGCAGCGTCGGCCCCCACTTCTCCAGATGCAGCAAGAGCGACTGGTGCCCTGGCGTATGGCCCGGCGTGAAGACAATCTGCACCGAGCCATCGCCGAAGACATCGAAAAAGGGCACCGGAACCGCGAAGGGCTGATTGACGCCACGGCCCATAGTGAACAGGTGCTTCCAGCTCTGGATGATGCCGCATTGGAGCAGATAGAGCTTCACGACAACCTTCTTTCGGCCGCTTCCGGGCCAAGCACCGTGCTGGTGAACACGTCCATGTGTACCTTCACAGAAGGTAGTGCCTCAGCGCAGAAGCCCCATCAGTAGACCATCATGGCCGTCGCCATCATCTGTTCGATGCTGCGTATTAAGCGGGCCATCTCCTGGCCGATCAGATCCAGGCGGGCCAGGGCGGCGATGCGCGGCTGCAAGCGCTCCCGCTCCGGCGGCGTCAGCAGGTCGTCCAACAGGCGACAGGCGTTGGCCAGGTTGAGCAGGACCACATCGCGCGGGTCGGGGATGTCGTCGCTCTGGATCAACTCCCGCAGGCGGGTCCGCACTTCCTTGACCTCGCGGTCGTCCATGATCGGGTAGCGCCGCACGGCAAAGACCCACAGCAGGCGCCGGTCCTCCTGCTTGAGAACGCCTTTGGCAAGCAGCCGGGTCAGGGCCTGATCCTGCAGGTGCCGCGCCGTCTCGGTGAAGGCCTCGACCCAGTAGGACGTGGGTTGCGGCTCGGGCTGGCGCTGCAGTTCCCGCAGGGCGTCATCGAGCAGGGCATCGCCGGTGGGCTCGCTGGAGGTGACGCGCAACCCGGTAGCGTCGGTGTCGATGCGCCCGCACAGTGCCAACTCCATGAGCAGCGCGCCGGCGAGGGCGCAATCCAAGATCGGCAGGAGCGTCGGTTTGATGACGCCCCGCTGGTCGTCGAGAGCCAGCAGATAGACCTCTTCGACGAGACTCACCGGGGCGCGTTCCGGGCGCTCCAGGACCGCCGGCGGCGCGAGGCAGGCAGTGGCTGCCGCGGCGGTAGCGAAGACGGGGATGAGGGCCGAGAAGCCGGCCATATCGAGGACCTGCCGCACCTGGGGCGTCGGAGTGGCCAGGACCAGCTTCCCCTGCGCCTGTTGCAGACGTTTGGCCGCCCCCAGCAGAACCCGCAGGCCGGCGCTGCTGAGGTACTCCACTCCCGCCAGGTCAAGCACAACCTGCCGGGCCCCCGCGGCGACCAGCGCCGTCAGGCGCTTCTCGGTGTCCGGCGCGCTGCCGGCGTCCAGTCGGCCCTGGGCCTGCACGATGGTGACACTGCCTTGCTTACGTTCGCTGATGGTCATGGTTGCCCTCGTCTTGTTCCTGCCTCTACACGTATCGATACCTCTGCCTGGCGCCCGGCCGATCCCCCTGCGCCGCTAGCCCCCGGCCTCCTGCGTTGCCGCTCACGCGCGGGGTGTACGGGGACGGGAGGGCGGGGCCGCGTCCATGGCCAGACCCACGGCCCGCAGCAGCGTATCGGCCACCGGGAAGAGGTTGAGGAAACCGGAGATCGCGAAGATCTCGCGGACCACTCCCGAGAGGCCACACAGCACCAGCTTCCCGCCGCCGGCCTGAGTCTGCTTGCCCAGGCTGAGGATGGCCCGCAGCCCGGCGCTGCTGAGGTACTCGACCTTGCTCATATCGAGCACCAGACTCCGCCGTTGGTGGTCGGTCATCTGGCGCTTGCAGTGGCCTTCGAAGAGGGTGGCATTGGACGCATCCACCCGGCCCTCAACGCAGACGACGACGGCCTGGTCGGCCACACTGTCTTCGAACTTCATGGTCTCTCCTTGGGGTTTCCGGCCCGGCAACGCCTTACCGTCAGTGACCAGGGGCTGGCCGCGCCGCCGGCGCCCGCCGGCCGACCTCGGGTCAGCCGTACTGCTTGGTAATGATCTCAGCCACCGTGGCATCGAGTTGCTCGCGGCGGCGGACGTGGTCGAAGGCGGCGAGCAGATCGGAGACGCGCACGCGGGCTTTCTCCGGCGCACCGTACTGGCGCACGATCTGGCCCTTGTGCATCATGATAATGTGTTCGGGCAGTTGCACGGCTTGCTGCATCGAATGGGTCACCATCAGGGCCGTCAGTTTCTCGCGCCGGATGATCTCGAGGGTGAGCTCAGCCACCTGCGCGGCGCTCTTCGGATCGAGGGCAGCGGTGTGTTCGTCGAGCAGCAGCAGGCGGGGACGCCGCCAGGTAGCCATCAGCAGAGTGAGGGCCTGCCGCTGGCCGCCGGAGAGGGTCCCGATGGGGTTGTCGAGGCGAGTCTCCAGCCCCAGGTTGAGGGTGCGGACGCGCTCGGCGATCTCGGCACGGGCGCCGCGGTGGAGCGCCAGGCCCAGACCCCGGCGGCAGCCGCGACGCATGGCCATAGCGATGTTCTCCGCGATCGTCATCTCGGCCGCGGTACCGGCAAAGGGGTTCTGGAAGACTCTGCCGATGAGGCTGGCACGGCGATACTCCGGCCAGTGGCTGATGTCCTGCTCATCGATGTGGATCTCGCCCAGGTCGGGCTCGAAGGTACCGGCCACGGCATTCAGCAGGGTGCTCTTGCCGGAGCCATTGGTGCCGATGATGGCGGCAAAGCAGCCCTCGGGAATGGTCAGGTCGATGTCGCGCAGGGCCTGGACCTCGTTGGGGGTCTTCGGGAAGAACGTCTTGCTGAGGTGACGAAGGTTAAGCATGGCGGCGTCCTTTGACCCACTTGGCGACGCAGGATTTCACTCCGCCCGGAAGCACCAGCGCGGCGAAGACGAAGACGGCGGTGACCAGCTTCAGATCATTGGGATTGAGGCCCCAACGCAGGGCGATGGCGACCAGGAGGCGGAACAGGATGGTGCCCATAATGGCGCCGCATAGGGCCAGGCCCGGGGTGAGCTGGCCGACCAGCGCTTCGCCGATGATGATGCTGGCCAGGCCCCAGACGATCATGCCGATGCCCATCTGCACGTCGGCAAAGCCCTGGTACTGGGCCAGCAGGGCGCCGGCCATGCCGACCAGCGCATTGGCACAGACCAGCCCGAAGACGAGCATGGCCTGATGGTTGACGCCCTGGGCACGCACCATCTGGGCGTTCTCACCGGTAGCGCGCATGGCCGTGCCAATATGGGTGAGGAGAAAGCGGTGGATCAGCAGCGCCACCGCCACCGTGATCAGCAGCACGGTGATGAGCATGGCCGCATCGAGGATGGGCACCGACCAACCGAGCAGGGGGACAGCGTCGGCACCACCGCTGAGACGAGTGAGCTGGTCGGCGATGGGCGTGGCCAGGTTGCTGACGTTGAGCAGTGGCACGTTGCTGCGCCCCATCACCCGCAGGTTGATGGAGTAGAGCGCGGTCATGACCAGGATGCCCGAGAGCAGTTCCTGGATGCGGAAACGGGTGTGGAGCACCCCGGTCACGAAGCCGGCCGCACCACCGGCCAGGGTGGCCGCCAGCGTGGCGGTCCAGGGCGACCAGCCGCGCACCAGCAGCACGGCAGCGACCGAGGCGCCCAGGGTGATGGAGCCGTCCACGGTGATGTCGCAGTAGCGCAGGATGCGAAAACTGATCCAGACGCCCATCGACAACAGCGACAGGATCAGCCCGATGGTGAAAGCGCCGATTACCAAGGTCATAGTGGGCTCTCCTTTGAGAACTGCACCGGGGCGCACCAGCAGGCCCCGCGAATGAACGCGCTTTGGCCGAGGCCGATGACGGGACGGTCATCTTCGAGGAGATGGAGCAACCCGCGGGGTTCGCTGTCCTTGAAGGCCGCGCGCACCGCGGGCTCAAGCTCCAGGAGGCCTTGCGGCAGCGGCTGGAAAGGCAGGACCACCGCGTGCGCGTGGGCCCGAGTCGCGGGGCAGGACGGCAGCGGCGCCAGACCCGGAACCGCCGCGTGCGCCGGATCACGGCTGGCAAAGGCGACGACGAGGGCCAGGGTCTGGCGGTGCAGCCGTTCCCCGCAGAAGGCCAGCCAGGTGCGCAGCTCCGGAAAGTCAGCGGGCCGGTCGGCCGCCTGAATCAGACCGGGCGAGCGCGCCAGGGCGACGCCGACGAGGCCGTCCACCTCGGCCAGAACGACCATCGCCACGGCGTCGGCCGGCGTCGTCGCGAACGCCTGCAAGAACAGGTCGGACAGCGTCACGACGTCGCCCTTTTCCTGCGGTCGGAAGCGCAGCAGGTGCGCGAAGGAGCCCTGCCCCGTCAGCGCCTGGATGGTGTGCAGGCGCGGGACGAAGCTCTCAGCCTGCTCCAGGTAGTCCGGGGTGTCGGCCCCATCGCCCGGCAGCCAGGCCAGGCAGCCGGCCGCCGCGACGAATTCCCCAAAGCGGCTGCGGGCGTCGGCAACATCGCGGCCGGCCGCGCCGATGCCCAGGCCGAAGACGGTCCGCGGGAAACCGAGGTCCACCGCGTCGTTGGCCGCCACCGTCTGCCACGGCTTCCAGCCGCCGACGGCGCGAACCGTGATCTGCCCCCCTGCCGTCAGGGGATGGCGGTCAAAGTGGCTGCCGCGCGGCGGCAGTACGGCCCCCACCGGAGCGCTGACGACGGGGCTCGTGGCGTCCGCGGTGGCCGCTTCCGTCTCGGGCAGCAGCAGCAGTTGCAGGCCGGAAAGGCGCAGGGTGTCGGCCACGAAGGCGGAGGCACGGATGATCCCGAACGAGCCCTTGACGGCCGCCAGTTCGCGCTGGATCCTCAGTAGCGTGCGGATGCCGGCCGAGCTGAGGTATTCCAGTCCGGCGGCGTCGATGCGCACGTGGTGATGGCCGTCGCGGAGGGCCTCCCGGACGGCGCTATGGAAGTGCTCCGCCCAGGCGGCGTCGAGACGCCCCTTAAGGCGCAGCACCGCGCGATTTCCCTGTATTTGTGTTTCAATCTGCATTAGGGATCCTTGGTCTGTACGGTCTGTGCCTTTGCCGCGTATTCCGGGGGCAGGACCAGGCCGCGTT
>CAILUI010000337.1 GCA_903837355.1 uncultured Victivallales bacterium | reverse complement strand
TTGCCAGGTCTCGCCCACCGCCGTGAAGCGGACTCTGTCGGCGGCAGAGGCCGTCGCCCTGACCTGGCCTCTGCCGGCGGACCTTTCCGACAGTGCCCTGGAGCAGTTGCTGCTCGGGGATCGGCAGACGGGCGGTTTGGCGGACGGCTCGCAGCCGGACTGGGAGCGGGTGGCACTGGAACTGAAGAAGAAGCATGTGACGTTGCTTCTGCTGTGGGAGGAGTACCGGCGGGATCACCCCGACGGCTACGGCTACAGCCGCTACTGCGAGCTGTACGCGAAGTGGGGCAAGACGCACGTCGAGCCGGTGCTGCGTCAGGAGTGCCGGGTGGGCGAGGCGCTGTTCGTGGACTGGGCCGGTAGCACGATACCCTACATGGAGAACGGCGAAGATCGGGCGGCCCATGTGTTCGTGGCGGTGCTCGGGGGGAGTGACCTGGTGTTCGCCGACGTGTTTGCCGATGAGAGGCTGCCGAGCTGGATCCGCGCTCATGTCGAAGCGTTTACCTTCCTGAACGGGGTTCCCGAGACGGTGGTCCCCGACAACCCCAAGACGGCGGTGACCGCGGCCTGCCGCTACGAGCCGGACCTGAACCACGCCTACCAGGAACTGGCGGAGTACTACGGCACGGTAATCCTGCCGGCGCGGGTAAGAAAACCACGCGACAAGGCCCGCGCGGAAAATGGAGTGCGCAACGTCGGCCAGCGCATCATGGCCCCCTTGCGCCACTGCCAGTTCATGAGTCTGGGCGAGGTCCGGGATGCGGTTCTCCAGCAGAGGCAACTGCTGAACGAGCGTCCGTTCCAGAAGCGCGCGGGTTGTCGGCGCAGCCTTTTCGAGCAGCTCGAAAAGCCTGTCCTCAGGCCGCTACCGGCGCATCCGCTACCGGTCGGCGAATGGCGGCAGTCGACCGTCTATAAGGACTACCACATCGAACTGGACAGGCTGTACTACAGCGTGCCGTACCGGTATGTCGGCGAGAGCGTCGACGTGCGGCTCTGCGACCGTACGGTGGAGATCTTCCACGATGGGCTGCGCCTGGCGGTGCATCCCCGGCAGCCGGAGAACGGCAAGGCCTCCACGCTGCCGGAACACCGTACGGCGGCACACCGCTCCTACATCGAGCGCGATGCGGACTCCTTCGTCGCCAAGGCGGCGGCGGTCGGCGGCAACTGCGCCCAGGCCGTGAAGACGATCCTGCGGAACTTCCCCCATCCGGAGATGGCCTTCCGCAGTTGCGAAGGCATCCTGCGGCTGGGCCGACAGCACGGCAACCAGCGCCTTGAGGTCGCCTGCCTGCGCTGCCTGGAGAGTGGCACCGTGCGCTACCGGCACATCGAGCAGATGCTCAGCAACCGCATGGAGCACATCGGGCCGCCAGAACCCGATCCGGCTCCTGTACGCCACCCCAACCTGCGGGGTGCCGCCTACTACAGCACGATCACAGGGAGGGTACCCTGATGATCTCCGAACAGACTGAGATGAAACTCCGCCGCCTCGGGTTGGACGGTATGGCCGAGGCTTACTGCGGTCAGCGCAGCGGTCCCGACAGCGCGACCCTGGGCTTCGACGAACGTCTGGCCATGCTGGTCGACCGGCAGTGGGAACACCAGGAAAACCTGGCGCTGCAGCGGCGCCTGGGCTACGCGAAGCTGCGGCAGAGTGCCGCCCTGGAGGACATTGACTGGGGCGTCCCGCGCGGTCTGCGCCGCGAGTTGGTCGCCCAACTGGCCACGGGAGACTGGCTGCGCTATCACCGGCACTGTCTCATCACCGGACCCACCGGAGTCGGCAAGTCCTGGATCGCCTGCGCCCTCGCCCAGAAGGCCTGCCGCGATGGCTATCGGGTGCTGTATCTCTCGGCAGCGAAACTCTTCCGCGATCTGCTGGCCGCCTCTTCCGATGGCTCGCTGTCGCGCTTCATCCGCC
>CAILUI010000336.1 GCA_903837355.1 uncultured Victivallales bacterium | reverse complement strand
TGACAAGCACCATAGCAGGCAACCACAAAATATCCAGAACTACAATGCAACTTATTCTACTGCAGTATATTCCATATTATTATAAAACCACCCTGGCGCCGTACTGGCACCCGGCGCCGACTCCGCTGGAGGGCGAAGCTCCCCAGGCGCGCACGCGCCGCTGAGCCGCCGGCCCGGCCACCATGACACCCGGCGCCGACTCCGCTGGAGGGCGAAGCTCCCCAGGCGCGCACGCGCCGCTGAGCCGCCGGCCCGGCCACCATGGCCGAGGTCCAGGTGCAGGCCGAGGTCGGAGGCGGCCGCGCGCGTCTGGATCAGGAGGTGCTCGGTGAAGACGTTGCGGTCGAAAACGCCGGTATCCTCGGCAAACAGACAGAAGAGGATGCGGACCAGGAAGCGTTCGAGCGGGTGCCCGCTGCAACCGCCCGCCTGCAGGGCATCTCATCCACCCACCACCCAACCACGGCGCTGCGGCCTTTGCCGGCATTGCATCCCCTCGCGGCGCGGGCTATCCTAACGTTCAGGCGCCGCAGTGGCTCGCGAACGTTGGGCTTTGGGTGGGCTGACGCTCAAGCCCGACGCGCCGGGCGAAGACAGCATGGCAACGGACGTAGACACCTTGGAGCCCTGCTTCATGACCACCCTGCCCAGCCTGCTCTCGCAGCCCTTGCGCATCCGCTCGTGGCAATTCCGCAACCGTGTCGTCATGCCGCCGATGGTCAGCGTCAGGGACATCGCGGCTCAGGATGGAGTCGACTGGTACCGGCGCCATGCCGAGGGCGGGCCGGGGCTGGTGATCATCGAGGCCACCGGCGTCCCGCGCTTCAGTCGGGACCTGAGTGCCACGGCCCTGCGTCCGCTGGTGGACGCCATCCATCAGGCCGGCGCACTCGCCGCCATCCAGCTCTTCCCGCTGGATTTCGGCACCGACCGCGAGGTGGGCCAGCTCAGCCGCACGGAGATCGCCGACATCGTGCAGCAGTATCGCCGGGCGACCCGCATCTGCCGGGATGCCGGAATGGATGGCGTCGAACCGCATGGCGCCCACGGCTACCTGCTCAACCGCTTCTTCTCGCCAGCCGAAAACCCCCGCCATGATGACTACGGTCAAACGCCGGCAGGTCGCATGCGCTTCGGCTTGGAGATCGTCCGCGGCATCCGCAGCGAGGTCGGCGAGGCAGTGCTGCTGCTCTACCGCCATACGCCGGTCAAGGACGGCAGCTACGGCTGCGCGGACAGCCTCGCCTTCGCCGCCGAACTCGTAGCTGCCGGCGTGGATGTGCTCGACCTCAGCCCGTCCAGCCTCGTCACACCGGGCGACCACGCCGCACCGTTCCGGCATCTGGGAGTGCCGGTGATCGCGGTGGGCGGGCTGGATGCGCCGGGCCGGGCCGAAGAGGCCCTGCGCGAGGGCCGCGCCGACCTGGTGGCCATCGGCCGCGGCCAGATCGCCGACCCGAACTGGGCCCGCAAAGCCTGCGCCGGAGAGTGGGACCAGATCACCGTCTGCACGAAGTGTAACAAACTGTGCTTCGGTAACTTACGCAAGCGTCTTCCGATCGCCTGTACGGAGTGGCCAGAGCCCGCGGCCTGAGGCCTCGGCGCAGCCCCATCGAGCCGCCGGCTCACGGGGCCGCCGCCGCCGGCACCGCCCGCCAGCGTTCAGTGCCGGCGTCTCCCCCGATGGTGAACCAGGTCAGCCCGTCGCGCTCCGCGCTTGCAGTGCGGGCACCCGCCGTCCCGTCCGCGGCCAGCACCGTGACGGCAGTGAAGCGGCCGGGCAGGCCGACCTTCACCGTCGCGCTCAGCGGCACGGGCACCAGCTCCACGCCGGCAGGGGTTCGACGCATGACCACGGCACCGTCCGTCGCCAGCGTCGGGAAGCGCAGGACCCGCTTATCCAGGTTGGCGTCGGTCAGGTAACGTGCCGGATCGGCCGTACCCGACGAACTGCGGTCTGCCGGCTCGAAGGTCAGAGCGGTGACCTTGCCGTCCCGGCGGCCGATGCGGAGACGCCCCACCGCCAGCGTGTCCTGCCCGCCGGCGAGCGCCAGGCGGCCTTGGCGGTCGTACAGGCCGACCTCGACGCGCAGACTCTCGGCCAACGTCGCCGCCGGCAGGGCCAGTTCCAGCGGGCCGTCGAGGACCGCTTCCCCCGGGCGCCATTGCGTGGTCCGTACGCCCAGTGGATGGTCGCTCTGAAAGACGATGCCCGTGTCAATGAAGTGCCAGAAGGTGCCGACGTCGCGCTCCGGGGTACGCCCCGGCAACCAGCGCACGCCCAGGCGGAAGCGCCCCTGCCCAAGGTCAGCGAAGTCGGCGGCTTCGGCGCGGATCGGCGCCAGGCGCTCTTCCGGTTGCCAGATCTGCGAGCGGGCATCGGCGTAGATCGTGCCCGCGACCTCGGCGTAGTCGGCAATCTGGCCGTCCACCAGCGCCGTCCAGGCCGTGGCCCGCGGCCCGCGCGTCATGGCGCCATGGGGCGGCAGGGTCAGACCCTGCACCACCCAGGGCTCAGCCCCGACATTGACGGCGACCTCCTGACCGCCCTCGTAGGTGACCCAAAGGCGCTGGGTCGTGCCATAACGCGCTGCGGTGGCGGCGTCCAGCCAGGTGTCCGCCGGCGTGGCGGCGGCATAGCGGATCGCCTCAGCCTGCTGGTTGGTGTAGGCGCGGGCGAAAGCGCGCATCAGCCAGTACTCGCGCACGACGCCGTGGGCGTGTTTCAACAGTTGGTGGCCGATGAAGCCGGTGCGGCCGAAGGCGATGGTCATGGCACGGTAGCGGTCAAGCTCGCGGTCGGTCATGACATAGCTGCTCCAACCCGGCCCGTAGCCCCAGCGCAGCCAGCGCTCGTAGTAGCTCATGCCATGGTTGGACATCTTCGGGTGCACTTTGAGCAGCTCGTGGACGGGAAGCAGTGGGTAGTCTTCGATGGCCGCGCCGTTGGCCGTACCGCCGTCGTAGACCCCGGCCATGACTGGCTCGGCCGCCTCGAACAGCACCGGACCGCCATACAGCCCGCGGTCGAACTCGCAGAGTTGGCGAGTGACCTCGTGCGTCACCCGGATCATGCCGCTGTCCGCTACCGCCGCATCGCAGTCCACATTCCAGTTCGGCATGATGTCGTGGTACGCCGCCGTGCAGCCATAGCGCTCAACGATCGGCGGCGAGAAGCGGCGCGCGTAGTCCAGCACCCGCGACGGCTTCATGATCACCGCCTTGACCGGGCCGACATCCCAGCCGGCGATGCGGGCGCCGTTGCTCTGCAAGGCGCAGTCCTCGGCACGGAAGTCCTCGGCGTTGGGGTAGTAGTCGTAGAAGTTCTCATGCACGCAGAAGCGGTGGCCCAGCGTCGCGGCCGTGGTGGCCAGGCGCCGCAGAGCCGCGTCGCCACCCTGGGCCGCGTTGGCCGGAAAAACGTTTGGGTAGGTCTGGTCGTAGCCGTCGCGCTGCCAGACGTGCTTGATCACCAGCAGACGGTCGAGCCCGTAGCGGGCCATGTCGCGGAACCACTGAGCATCGTCATCGAAGCTCCCTTCCCAGGCATCGAGCAGCACCCGGTCTGCCAACTCCGGCAGGAAGGGCGATGGCGGATGCGGCGGGTTGAGCAGCGTTTCTTCATAACGGGAGGAGACGGTCACGACGAACTCGTCATGCAACTCGCGGTACGAGCCATCAGTCAGCGGTCGGTAGGTGGTGCCATTCTCTCCGGCGTCCGTGGCACTGGCGTGCCAGAGGTCGACACTGCCGGAGCCATAGCCGTCTGCCTCGCCGTAATGCATCGACGGCGTCAGCGCGTAGACCGCCGGCACGGCGCGACCGCCGCGCCGGCTCAGTTGCACCCCGCCAAAGTGACCCGCTGGCGCCGCCAAGGTCACGCGCAGGGTCTTCCCCGAAACCGCGGCACTCAGGGTGATCACGCGCTCGGCCCCGGCCTCGCCGCAGCGGAGGGTCAGGCCGCGGCTGGCGCCCTCGCCCGTAGACTCGGAGCGCAGCAGGCGCATCGGCTCGGCGCTCTCCTCACGCCCGGCCAGCGGGCGGAGCTGTAGCACGAATGGCGGCGGTAGGATGGGCGTGCCGTTGAGCGTCACCGCAATCGGGATGTCGCCGCCCGTGTCGGGCTCCGGACGGAGCTCATAGCGCACCAGGTCGGTTCCGTCCTGCGCGGTGAACACCCAGGCCGTCTCCGCGAGGCGGCTGCTGGTCGCGACCGCCGCGAGGGTTGAGGGCGTCAGGGCGCGGGCCTCCCGACTGCTCAGCGGCACCAACGACTCTGCAGCCCGTGCCTGCGCCCGAACCAGTTCGCGCCCAACGGCCGCCTGCTCGCGCTGAACGCGCTCCGCGTCGGCCGCGGCGATCTGCGCCGGACTGCCGGCGACCACGTCCACCAACCCCCACAGGAACCAATCATCGCGCGCATTGCGGGCCGGACCTGGATCCGCCTCCAGCCGCAGCAGCACCGTCTGGCCACGGAAGGGCGCCAGATCCACGCTCGCAACCTGCGCCGCCTTCCAGATGCAGTGCGTCTCAAAGCGTACCGCCCCGTCGACCCGCACCCGGCAGGTCACGCCGTCGCTGGCCGGCGCGTCCGCCCGCAGGGCCGTGCTGAACTCCAGTCGCAGTGGCGCCAGGTCGGGCAGCGCCAGCCGAAAGTCGACAAACGCTGCCCCTGTCGCCGTGCGCCAGGGGCAATGCACGAACAGCGCTCGCCGGCCCTCGGCGTCAACCGCGCCATGAGGCTCGAACCAGACGCCACTGACTCGGTCGTTGCCGTGCCAGTAGTCCCCCAGCACCACCTCGGCGGCGGCACCGTCCAGACGGTAGCCGAAACGCGCGGCAGGCTCGTCCAACAACCGCGCGCGCCCGGCCCCGATGTCCTGCAGGGGTATGGGCTCTGCCGCCGCCAGCCACCCGGCCAATCCCAACCCCGCTAGTACCGCCAGCCGACTCGTCCGCGTAAGCATCGCGAATCTCCATCACTTCCCCGCAGCCTGCAGATCCGGCCGCGTCCAGGCACGCACATAGTCGACACTGAAGGTGGAAGGCAGATCGGCGTCACGGGGCAGGCCAAACCAGTCCGGCATCGTCTCGCTGTCGAAGTTCAGATACAGATCCTGGTGCCAGTGTGTGTTCCGCACTCGGCGCACACAGATGCCGTCCACGAAGTAGGCAATGAAATCCGGTTCCCACTGCAGGCCATAGACGTGGAAGTCAGCCGCCAGGTCCCAGGGCGCCACCCAGACGTCGCCGATCGACCAGTGCCGACGCTCCTCTGGCGTGTGGAACACATGCAGGTTCATATTGTACTTACGCTCGAAGCCGGGCGACCCGCCGCCAATCTCGAAGACGTCGATCTCGGTCCACTCCTCCGGCGAACTGCGGTAAAACCAGAAGGCGCTGGAACCATGCGAGCGCATCGCCCTGGCCCGTACCTCGAAGAAGCCGTAGCGCACCGTGCTCTTGCTCTTGACGGCCGCGCTGGTGTAAGTGTGGTAACCCTTGTCCTTCTGCATCTCCGGGACCTCCTGCCGACGCATGCTCAGGTGCAGCATGCCAGCCCCGACCTCGACATTGCCCTCATGGAACCACGCCGGCTGCCGGCCCGCCCACTCCGGATTGCGCGGCCACCACTTCCCAGCGTCCAGCGTCGAGCCGTCAAACTCGTCCCAAAAGGGCTCCAGGCGCGTCCATCCGGCCTGGTTCGGCGCCTCGACCCACGGCAGGTCCTCACCGTCCCGCGCCGGCGACGACGGCAACGGGCCCCGCAACGTCCACCCGGATGGGCCGCGACTCACCGCCGCTCCCCACTTCCCGGCCAGGTGGTCAAGCACCAGGCGGATCGCGTCCTCACTGAGGAAACCGCGCTCGTACACCAGGATCTCGGCCAGGTCACCGCGCAGACCCTCCGCCTGCTTCGCCAGGTTGATGCCGACCGCCACCCGGCTCAGCCCGACCCCGCTGCCCTCGCAAAAACGCACCTGGGGCGCCAACGCGCCGGGCTGACCTTCGGTGTCCACGAAGAAGCACGGCGCCTGGGTGTCGTTGGCCGCCACCCCATCCCAACACGACAGCAGGCGCTGCCAGGTGTGCTCGGAAGCCTGCTCGGCCAGTCGCCGAAAAACCACGAAAACCGCCACCGGCCCCAGTTCGGCCCGCAGGGCCGGCACGCTCAGCGCCTGGCTGCCCTCGAAACGCACGACGCCCTGCCCATTCAGAGCCCGCTCGAGACGACGCGGACTCGACGCGCCCGCCAGCGGCGTCGCATCACGGCCGCCGCCAGACTTGTCGCGCCAGCATCCGACCCGACCCTCCGCCGTGGCCTCGATCGTGGCCGCGTCGCCCGCATCCAACCAGAGCACCAGGCCTTCCCGCGATGGACTCTCTGCCGCCATGGCCAGACCTCCCAGCAACCCCACCACCACACTCATGGCACCCGCTCCGCGCAATGTCATGGCGCACCCCCCCGGCGCGCCCGCGGCACCCGCCAGCGCGCCCTCACTCTACTGCCGGCACGAAGCCCTGGCGACCCCACACCAGAGCGCGACTTTCGCGAAACCGGCAGCCAGCGGGGACCCGCTGCCCCGGTTTCGCGAAACCGAAGCTTGCGAGCGGCTGGAAGGGGAAGACTGCGGCCCAACGGCTTCGCGAAAACCCGCGGTGCCGCCCGCCGGTCGCGGCGGTGCCGGTAGAGACACCAGTAGCCGTTTGCTCGTCCGGGCGGTTTCGCGAAAACCCGAGGGGCCACCCGCCAGTCGCGGCGGTGCCCGTAGAGACACCAGTAGCCGTTTGCTCGTCCGGGCGGTTTCGCGAAAACCCGAGGGCCACCCGCCAGTCGCGGCGGTGCCCGTAGAGACACCAGTAGCCGTTTGCTCGTCCGGGCGGTTTCGCGAAAACCCGAGGGGCCACCCGCCCGGCGCGGTGGTGCCCGTAGAGACACCAGTAGCCGTTTGCTCGTCCGGGCGGTTTCGCGAAAACCCGAGGGGCCACCCGCCCGGCGCGGCGGTGCCGGTAGAGACACCAGCAGCCGTTTGCTCGTCCGGGCGGTTTCGCGAAGGCTGCAGGCGTGGTGCGCTGGTCGCAGTGGTTTCGCGAAAACACCAGGGCGGGCAGCGCCGCTTTCGCGAAAACGTGGCAGGTCCGGTAACGACGTCGGTTTCGCGAAAACACTCCCGATCACGCAGATGCTGATGTGTTCGGAAGCAGCAGCCGCATGGGTCGTGGGTTTCGCGAAAGTGCCGCGCGGCGCACCGCTCGCAGTGGGCGCGGAAGTACTACCCGCGAAAGCCGTGGGGGTCGCGTAGGCTGTGGGTTTCGCGAAAGCCGAGGATCGAGCCCATCCCAACTCCCGCGATCACGGGCGACTGGAGGGCGACGGGATGGGCGCTTTGGCCAGCAGCGAAACGGTCTGAACTCACAACTAGGCGGCGGACCGCGGCGCTCTCGGCTGGAGCTCAGCGCTCGGCAGCGCCAACGAGGCGGTTAGTTCCAGAAGGGCCAGGGCAGATGAGGCCGGCACGGTCCGGAAGGAAAGGGAGACCCTGGTGGCGCGACGGGGCACTGGGGCCCAGGCGGGGGCGCCCCGGGGGGGGGACGGGCGGGGCGGCTGGCACGGAGCCCACTGCAGGGGTAGCTCCTGGGGCGGTGAGCCGGACGGCGAGAAGCTGCCAGGCGGAGTGAGCGTCCTGCTGGCAGAGCACTGCCCCGGCCGGCCGCGAGCGTCGGCGCCCGCGCCGGGCGGGCGCTGCACCAACGCTGTTGGGCGTGCGCAGCTTTCAAGGGGAACGCCGCGACGGGACCCCGGCGGCGGGGTCGCCACACAGGCTTTCCGCAGGCTGGTGAAGGTTGTTTTGGGCGCCAGGCCGGTACGCAACACGAGACGTCGCAACGCATTCTGCAGCGTGCGTGTGGTCAGCGGGCGGATCGCGCCGGAGTGCGATGAGGGAAAGAGGAAGTCTCCGGGCGTACGGCGGCGCGCGCAGGCCGCCAGTGCCCTTCGGCAGGACGCGGGAATGGGGGTTGCCAGCCTGCTCCCTCGAGCGCTGACATACAGCAGGCCCTGCCGCAGGCAAACGTCACTCCAGCGCAGCGCCACCATCTGTCCAGGACGCAAGCCGAGGTCGCAGGCGAGCAGGACCAGTAGCCGCTCGCGCGGG
>CAILUI010000335.1 GCA_903837355.1 uncultured Victivallales bacterium | reverse complement strand
TGAGCGCGTGAGAACGTGAAAGCGTGGATTCGTGGCAGACGGCCGGCACACGCGCCGTAACCCTCACGCAATCACGCTCTCACGCTTTCACCGTGCCGGTGACCAACACCGATGGTCGTTGGGAAAACGGAACAGCCCTGTCTCCCAACCTGCCTGGGTTGACCAACGGGCTGCCCGATACTATGTTGTTTGAGCAATCAAACAATTCGCTGGAGGAGCGCTGTGCCGTTGTCGCCGGAAGTCGTGCCGCTGGGTGTGAGTGCCGCCTTGGAGGACTACCTCGAGGCCATTGCCGAGTTGGGCGGCACCAGGGGTACGGTGCGTTCGCGCGACCTGGCGGCGCGGCTACGGGTTCACAAGTCAACGGTGACGGCGGCACTGCACAGTCTGGCCGAGAAGGGGCTGGTGCATTACGCCCCGTACGTTGCGGTCTCGTTGACCGTGTCCGGTCGTGCGGTGGCGGGCCAGGTCTGCCGGCGGCATCAGGTGCTGCGGCGTTTCCTGGGCGGCATTCTGGGGATGGATGCCCTTGGTGCGGACGAGACGGCGTGCCGCCTGGAGCACGCGGTTGATCCCGAATGCCTGGAGCGCTTGCTGCGGCTGGGGGCGTTTCTGGAGTCGTCGGCAGAGTGGCGGACCTGGTCCGGCCGGGCGGGCGATCCCCCGGAGACGCCGGGCGCCGGCTGAGGTTCGGCGCGAGCGCGTCATCTGATTTTCGTAGACTCGTCCCGCCCGCCGGGGACTGCAGCGGAGAGTGGGTACATGGCACGCACATTGGCGGAGATGATGCAAGGCTGCCGGGTGCGCATCTCCGGCACGCGCCCCGGAGCCGGCGCGGTGCGGCAGCGTCTGCTGGACATGGGCGTGACCCGCGGTACGGAACTGCTGATCGAACGCGTGGCGCCGCTGGGGGACCCCATTGAGGTCTTCATCAAGGGCTACCATCTGGCGATCCGTCGGGCGGAGGCCGCCTGCATCGAGGTGCAGGAGTGTGAGGAGGAGGCCTGATGTCCGACGTCGCTCCCGCGCGGGTCGTCACGGTCGCCGTTGCCGGCAATCCCAACGCCGGCAAGACCACCCTGTTCAACCTGTTGACGGGGTCCAAGCAGACGGTCGGCAACTACCCCGGGGTCACGGTCGAGAAGAAGGAGGGGTGGGTGCAGTGGCAGGACGTCAGCCTGCGCATCATCGACCTTCCTGGGACCTACTCGCTGACGGCCTACAGCCTTGAAGAGGTGGTGGCCCGAGCCACGATCGTCGACGAGCGGCCCGACGTGGTGCTGAACGTGGTGGACGCCTCGAACCTGGAGCGTAACCTGTACCTGTCCCTGCAGGTCGCCGAGATGGGCCGGCCCCTGGTGCTGGCCCTGAACATGCATGACATTGCCGTCCAGCGCGGCATCGCGGTCGACATGGCCAAACTGGCGCAGTGGCTGAACGTGCCGGTGGTGGCCACGGTGGGGCACCGCGGCGGCGGCCGTGCGGAGCTGCTGGACACTCTGGTTCGGGTCGCACAGGGACAGCTCCCGGCGCAGCCGTTGGCCGTGGACTATGGCCCCGTGCTGGAGACGGCCCTCGCCGACTTGGTCGCCATCATCGCCGCCGACCCCGCGCTGGCCGCGACCTTGCCCCCGCGCTGGCTGGCCATCAAGCTCCTGGAAGCCGACGCCAAGGTGGTCGAGCGGGTCCAGAACACGGGCGCCGCCGCGCCGGCAGTCCTCGCGGCCGCAGCGCGTCTGGCCAGGCAGGTGGCCGCCCAGGAGGGCGCCGACCCCGCCAGCCTGATCGCCGAACATCGCTACGGGCACGCGGCCGGCATCGTGCGCGGTTGCGTCACCGTCTCGGACCGCGGCACCACGCTCACCGACGCCATCGACACCATCGTCTGTAACCGGCTGCTCGGCTTCTTCTTCGTCGGCCTGGTCGTCTTCCTGGCCTTCAAGGTGACCTTCCTGCTGGCGGACGGCGTGCGCTACGTGCCCTGGGTGAACGGCTGGACCACCCCGGTCGGCGTCTTCTCGTGGTTCTTCGATGACGCCCTGCCGCTGCTGACCTCGCGCCTCGCGCCAGGACCGCTGAAGTCGCTGCTCGACCATGGCATCATTGCTGGCGTCGGCGGGGTGATGGGCTTCGTCCCGCTGATCTTCTTCATGTTCCTGATCCTGGCTGCCATCGAGGATTCCGGCTACGTGGCCCGCATCGCTTTCGTGCTCGACCGCGTGCTGCGCGTCTTTGGCCTGCAGGGCAACAGCATCCTGGCCATGATCGTGTCCGGCGGCATCGCCGGTGGCTGTGCCGTGCCCGGCGTGATGGCGACGCGGACGATGCGCGAAGAGAAGGACCGGCTGACCACGATGCTGGTTGTGCCCTTCATGAACTGCGGCGCCAAGATGCCGGTCTTTGCCATGCTCATTGCGGCCTTCTTCGCGCGCTGGCAGGGCGAGATGATGTGGCTGCTGGCGGTGCTCTCCTGGGTCTTTGCCTTGGGAATGGCCTTCTGCCTGCGCCGGACCGTGGCCCGCGGCGAGCAGACGCCCTTTGTCATGGAGCTGCCGCCGTATCACCTGCCGGTGCTGCGGCATATCCTGCGCAGCGCTTTGGAGCGCAGCATCCTCTACGTGCGCAAGGCGGGAACCGTGATCCTGGGGGTCAGTATCCTGCTGTGGGCCATGATGTACCTGCCGCGCCTCGACCCCGCGCCCTTCGCACGCCAGCGCCAGGCGGCGGCGACGGCGGCCGGCGCCGCGCTGGCGCAGACGCCTTACACCTCACTGCGCGCGGCAGCCGGTATCGAGACCGCGGCGGAGTTAGTGCGGCAGGTCCGCCAGGGCCTCGCCGACTCCGAACGCCGGCGCTGGCAGGAGGACCAGCCCGAACTCCTGGCGGTGGCCGAGGTGGCTGCCGGCGTACGGGCCGCGGCTACCGCGCCGGTGGCGGAGGCTGCCAATGTCCTCCGGGAGTATGTCGCCCAGGTGGACCGCAGCGTCGGCGAACAGCGTAGCGCCCAACTGCAGCACTCCTGCGCCGGACGCCTCGGCCAGGCCCTCCAGCCCCTGGCTGGCCTCGCCGGCTTCGATTGGCGTGATACCATCGCGCTGCTCGGCGGTCTGGCCGCCAAGGAGGTCGTCCTGGGTACGCTCAGCATGACCTACAGCATGGGCGACCCCCACGGCGCCACCGACCGCGGGGACTTCGCGATCGCCGAGGCGCTCCGCGCCGACCGGGGGTGGAACCCGTTGCGCGCCTTCGCACTCCTCCTCTTTGTCATGCTCTACGCACCCTGTATCGCCACCCTGGTCACCATCGGTCGTGAAAGTGGGTCGTGGAAGTGGGCCGCATTCTCGGCCGCCTATAGTACTACCCTCGCCTGGCTGGTCGCCACCCTGGTCTTCCAGGTCGGCTCGGCCCTCGGCATCGGCGTCTGACTCTGGCCCGGAGGTCAAGGGATCGTATGTGGCAAGTTGTGATCTCGGTCGCTATGGTTCTGCTGGCGGCGCTGTACGTCGTGCGGCGCGGGCTGCGCCGCCTCCGCGACGGCTGCAACTGCGGCAGCGGCTGCTCGGGCTGCCCCGTTGACCGGCGACCGGCGACTGGCGCCAACCCGACACGTTTTCCGCCGTCGCGCGCTTGACAATGGTTCAGAGCGATAGTCTAGTATCTTAATAGACGTTTGTTTTGTGGACTGAAGGCTCCGCTGATCCGGCCCCCAAGTCGGCTCTACCGGCGCCTTCGAGAAGGGAGCGGAACGATGAGTCGCGTATTCGTCGACAACTCGCAGTCGATCGGCGGCACGCCGCTGGTGCGGCTGAATCGCATCACCCAGGGGGCCAAGGCCACGGTGCTGGCGAAGATCGAGGGCCGGAATCCGGCCTACTCGGTGAAGTGCCGTATCGGGGCGTCGATGGTCTGGGACGCCGAGAAGCGCGGGATTCTGAAGCCGGGCGTCGAGATCATCGAACCGACCAGTGGCAACACGGGCATCGCGCTGGCCTACGTGGCGGCGGCGCGCGGCTACAGCCTCACTCTGACCATGCCGGAGACCATGAGCATCGAACGGCGGCGCGTCTTGGCCGCCTTCGGGGCCAAGCTGATTCTGACCCCAGGCGGGGAAGGCATGAAGGGTGCCATCCGGCGGGCCGAGGAGATCGCCGCCTCCGACCCGATCCGTTACTTCCTGCCGCAGCAGTTCAAGAACCCGGCCAACCCGGCCATCCACGAACAGACGACCGGCCCGGAGATCTGGAATGACACCGACGGCAAGGTCGACGTGCTCGTCGCCGGGGTCGGCACCGGCGGTACCATCAGCGGCGTCTCGCGCTATTGGGAAAAGACCCGCGGCAAAGCGCTCTTCTCGGTGGCGGTGGAGCCCAAGGAGAGTCCGGTGATCAGCCAGAAGCTGGCCGGAGCGGACCTCAAGCCGGGGCCGCACAAGATTCAGGGCATCGGGGCCGGCTTCATTCCGGAGACGCTGGATCTGTCCATCGTCGATCGCGTTGAGACGGTCGAAAGCGCGGAGGCCGTGGCCATGGCGCGGCGCTTGGCCTTGGAGGAAGGGCTGCTCTCCGGTATCTCCTGCGGTGCCGCCGCGGCGGTAGCGGTGCGTCTGGCCCATCTCGACGAGTTCGCCGGCAAGACCATCGTGGTGATCCTGCCCGACGCCGGCGAGCGCTACCTGTCGACGGTGCTGTTCGAGGGGATCGGTACTCCGTGACGGTGCCGGGCGTCGCCAGCCGTGGAGTGCGGATGGAGCCAGGAAACGAGTCGAGCATGGATACGACCGAGGCGCGCTTGGCGACGTTGCTGGCCCAGGCAGGATCGCGCTGGGATGAGCGCACCGGCGCCGTCTCGATGCCGGTCTATCGCAGTTCGACCTTCCGCCACCCGGGGCTCGGCCAGAGCACCGGCTTCGACTACTCACGTACGGCCAACCCGACGCGCTCCGTCTTGGAGGAAACCCTGGCTCTGGCGGAGGGGGGCCGCGCCGCGCGCGCCTTCGCCTTTGCCTCCGGCCTGGCCGCCATCGACACCGTGTTGCGCCTGTTCGAACCCGGCGACCGGATCGTGGCGACCGAGGATCTCTACGGCGGCACCTTCCGCCTCTTCGAGCGGATGTTTCGGCGCTACGGAATCGAGACCGTGTATGCGGACACCGCCGACCTGTCGGCGGTGGCAGCAGCGCTGGCAGACCGCCGTGTCCAAGCGGTCTTCCTCGAGGTTCCCAGCAACCCGCTGCTGAACGTGGCTGACATCGCGGCCATCGTCGGGCTGGCCGCGCCGCGCGGCATCCTGACCATCGTCGACAACACCTTCCTGACGTTCTGCCGGCAACGCCCCCTGGACCTTGGGGCCGACCTGGTCGTCTACAGCGCCACCAAGTACCTCGGCGGGCATGACGATGTCGTGGCTGGCGCTGTCATCACCCGCCGCGCCGACCTGGCCGAACGCGTGGCGTTCCTGCAGAATGGGGTCGGCGCCATTCTCGGGCCCGATGATTCCTGGTTGCTTCTGCGCGGCCTCAAAACCCTGCCCCTGCGCCTGGCCCGACAGGAGGCCAGTGCCGAGGCCCTGGCGCTCTGGCTCCTGCGCCAGCCGCGCGTTGGCCGCGTCTGCTACCCCGGCCTGACCCGTCATCCCGGGCACGAGGTCCTGAAGCGACAGAGCCGCGGCTTCGGTGCCATGCTCGCCTTCGAGGTCGCCGATCCGGCGCGCATCCCGGACATCCTGGCCGGTGTCCGCGTCTTCATGTTTGCCGAGAGTCTGGGCGGGGTCGAGTCGCTGATCACCTTCCCCGCCGTGCAGACGCATGCCGATGTCGATCCGGCGGTGCGCGACCGCCTGGGGATCAGCAACCGCCTGCTACGCCTGTCCGTCGGTATCGAGGACCCCGAAGACCTGCGCCAGGATCTGGAGCGTGTACTCCAATGACAGCGCGCGCCCTCGAGACCCGACTGGTCCATCCTGAGCAGGACCGCGATCCGCGTACCGGTGCCTCCAGCATCCCGATCTACCAGGTCTCGACCTACCATCAGGACGACCCCGAACACCTCGGCCGCTACGACTATGCCCGCAGCGACAACCCCACCCGCGAAGCCCTCGAGGTGGCCATCGCGGACCTCGAGGGCGGCGCCCGCGGCTTCGCCTTCGCCTCGGGTATGGCGGCCATCTCGTCGGTGCTGCTGACCCTGCAGGCCGGCGACCACCTCGTCGTTGGCGAAGATATCTACGGCGGGACCTACCGCATCCTGACCACGGTCCTCAAGCGCTGGGGACTGACCTGTACGTTCGTCGACAGTACCGACCTTGAGCGTTTCGCCGCTGCCATCACGCCCCAGACCAAGGCCGTCTTCGTGGAGACCCCATCGAATCCGACCCTGAAGATCACCGACCTCGCGGCCGTCGCCGCCCTGGCCCACCACCATGGACTGCTCGCGATCACCGACAACACCTTCATGTCGCCGGCCCTCCAACGCCCGCTCGAACTCGGCTTCGATATCGTCGTGCATAGCGCGACCAAGTTCATCGGCGGGCATAGTGACCTGATCGCCGGTCTCGCTGTGGCCCGGGACGCCGAGACCGGACGACGCCTGCGCCACGTGCAGAACGCCTTTGGGGCCATCCTCGGCCCGCAGGACTCCTGGCTGGCCCTGCGCGGCCTCAAGACCCTCGCGGTGCGCCTGCGCCAACAGCAGGCCAGTGCCGAAACCCTCGCGCGCTGGCTGCAGACCCAGCCGCAGGTGACGCGGGTCTATTATCCGACGCTGGACGGCCACCCCGGTCGGGACATCCATCTGCGCCAAGCCGGCGGCGGCGGCGCTGTGGTCTCCTTCGAACTCGCCTCACGGGCCGCCGCGGTACGCCTGCTGAAGAGCGTCAGGCTGCCGCTGGTGGCCGTGAGTCTGGGCGGCGTGGAGAGCATCCTCTCCTACCCTGTGACCATGTCGCACGCGGCGATGCCTGCCGCCGAACGCGAGGCGCGCGGTATCAGCGCCGGACTGGTGCGCCTGTCAGTCGGGCTCGAGGCCGTCGCAGACTTGCGCGCCGATCTCGAACAGGCGCTGGCCGCCACCGCGGAAACGGCGTCCGCATCATGACGTGAGCCTCGACATTCCCCCCATGCAGCGCATCTACCTTGATCACAACGCCACGACCCCTCCGGCCGCGGAGGCGCTGGCCGAGCAGGCCGCCTGCCAGACGGAGGCCTTCGGCAATCCGTCTAGCCTGCACTGGGCCGGACAGGACGCGCGTCTGCGCCTCGACCGGGCCCGTCAGCAGGTCGCGGCGCTGCTCGGCGCGCAACCCGAAGAGATCGTCTTCACCAGCGGGGCCACGGAGGCCGACAACCTGGTGCTGCAGGGGCTGGCCGCGGCCCATCCCGGTGGGCATATCGTGACGACGGCCATCGAGCATCAAGGGGTGCTGGCGACCTGCCGGCAGCTCGAGGCGCGCGGCATCCGGGTGACCCGTGTCCGGCCCGGTGCCGACGGCGTGGTCACCCCCGAGGCGGTCGTCGCGGCGCTGACGGCAGACACCTTCCTGGTGTCGGTGATGCTCGCCAACAACGATACGGGCGTCCTGCAGCCGGTACGGCCCATCGCGATCCTGGCCCGGGCGCGCGGTATCGCGGTCCATACCGATGCTACCCAGGCGGTCGGTAAGATCCCGGTGGACGTCCGCGAACTCGGGGTGGATTACCTCACCCTATCAGCACACAAACTCCGTGGTCCCAAGGGCGCCGGAGCCCTGTTCTGCCGGGATGGGCGGGCGCCGATCCCGCAGATTCTGGGCGGCGGCCAGGAGTCGGGCCATCGCGCCGGCACCGAAAACCTGCCTGCCCTCGCCGGCTTTGGCCGTGCCTGCGCTCTGGCGCAAGCCACGCTGGCCGCCGAGGCGGTCCGCGTTGGCGACCTGCGCGACCGGCTCGAAGCGGGCTTGCACGCGCACTTCCCCGGGGTTCGTCGCAACGGGCATCCCGAGCAGCGCCTCCCCAATACCCTGAATGTCAGCTTCCCCGGTGTTGCCGCGCTGCCGCTGGTCCTGAACTTGGATCTGCTGGGCATCGCGGTCTCGGCGGGCTCGGCCTGTAGCTCGGGCAGCACCGAACCCTCGCACGTGCTCCTCGCTATGGGCCAGTCGCCCGAGGACGCCCGCCGCGGCGTGCGTTTCTCCCTCGGCGCGACCACGACGGCGGCAGAGGTGGATGCCGCCCTGGCCGCCCTGGCGCAGGTCCTTCCACGTCTGCAGCCGCGCCGCGCCGCGCCGACCGTACCGCCTCCCCCATGAACCACGACGCCCATATCCCCGCCGAGCCCGCGACGGACCGCCGTGTTGTGATCGGCCTCAGCGGCGGCGTCGACTCGACCCTGGCCGCGGCCCTCCTCTGCGAGGCCGGCTGGGAGGTCATCGGCGTTACCCTGCGCCTGCTGCCCTGTACCGAGCCCGGCGACCGGCGCTCTTGTTGCGGACTCGACGGGATCACCCAGGCACGGGCCGCTGCCGCCCGGCTCGGTATCCCGCACTACGTCCTGGACTGCCGCGAGGTCTTCGAAGCGCAGGTCCTCGGACCGTGCTGGGAGGAGTACGCCGGTGGGCGCACACCCAACCCGTGCATGCTCTGCAACCGTTTCATCAAGTTCGGCTTCCTGCTCGATGCGGCGCGCCAGTTGGGCGCCGGCCGCGTCGCTACCGGGCACTACGCACGACTCGCGCCCACGGCGGCGGGCGGCGTCTGCCTGCGTCGGGGGGCCGATCGCGGCAAGGACCAATCCTACTTCCTCGCCACGCTCAATGCTGACCAGCTCGCCGCCGCGCTCTTCCCACTCGGGGAACTGACCAAGGCCGCCGTTCGTCGTCAGGCCGCCGAACGCGGCTTCGCCAACGCCGAGCGCGCCGACAGCCAGGATGTCTGCTTCGCCGTCGACGACGGCGGCTTCGCCGAATTCCTGCGTCGGCGCCTGCAGGGCGAAGCGCGCCCGGGCCCCGTACTGGAAGCCGGCACGGAGCGCGAGGTCGGTCGTCACCAGGGCATCCATCGCTTCACGATCGGGCAGCGTCGTGGCACCGGCCTGGCGCTGGGCCGGCCAGTCTGGGTCCAGGAGATCCGGGCCGAGCCGGCCACGGTGGTGGTCAGCTCAGACCCGGCGCAGTTGCTGGCCGCGGGGATGCACCTCGACCGGCTGGTCTGGCATGGACCGCCCCCGCCGCCGGGGACCGCGGTCCAGGCCGCGGTCCAAACGCGCTACCGGCAGGAGGCCGTGCCCTGCACTGCCGTGCCCAACGCCGCCGACGCCGCAACGGTGCGCTTCGCTCACCCCGTGCGCGCCGTGGCACCCGGACAGATCGCGGTGCTGTACCAGGAGGACCGGGTGTCCCTGGCCGGGCGCATCGTCGCTGTTATTCCGGCACCCGCCACCCAGCAATACCCGCCGTGCGCAGCCCCCGGCACCCAGTAACCAGACAGATGAGAACCCCCTATGGACCCGCGACTGATCACGCTCCGAGACATCCTGCTGCCGATGGGACGAGTCGCCGTTGCCTTCTCCGCCGGCGTGGACAGTACCTTCCTGCTGCGTTTCGCTGCCGACGTGCTTGGGCGTGACCAAGTCCTGGCCGTGGTCGGCGATTCTCCCAGCCTGCCCCGCGCCGAACTCGACGGCGCCAAGGACCTGGCTGAGTCTTTCGGCGTGGACCTGGTGACCGTCTACCCCGGAGAAATGCGTAACCCGCAGTATGCCGCCAACCCGCCGGATCGCTGCTACTTCTGCAAGCAGGCCCTCTTTGCCGAGGTGCAGGCGGCCGCCCAGGCGCGCGGCATCAGCGTGGTCCTCGATGGCGGCAATGCCGAAGACGCTTCCGACTGGCGCCCGGGCCGGCGCGCCGCCGCCGAACTGGGGGTGCGTAGCCCGCTGCTGGAGGCCGGCCTCAGCAAGGCCGATATCCGCGATCTCTCCCAGCGACTGGGCCTGCCCACGGCCGACAAGCCGGCCATGGCCTGCCTCGCCTCCCGGTTGCCCTACGGTACCGCGATCACGCGCGAAGCCCTGGCCATGGTCGAGGCGGCCGAAGCCGATCTGCGCGGGCGTGGCCTGCGCCAGGTCCGCGTCCGCCACCATGGCGAACTGGCACGCCTCGAGACCGCCCCCACTGAGATGGCCCGCTTCGACGACCCCGCCTTCCGCGCCGCGGTGTCGGCCAGCCTGCACCAGCTTGGCTACCGCTATGTAGCCCTCGATCTCGACGGCTATCGTACGGGCAGCCTCAACGCCAGCCTGACCCCCTGACGCCCTGACCCGGCGTGGCCGTTTCGCGAAACCTGCAGACGTCGCCTGCCGGGCGCAACGGTTTCGCGAAAGCCGCAGGTGCCGCTTGCGCGCTGTGGCGGTTTCGCGAAAGCCGCAGGTGCCGCTTGCGCGCTGTGGCGGTTCCGCGGAAACTGTGGGCCGAGACAACGATGTCGCCAGGCCTCTGGAGGCGCTACTGACAGGCGGGGGCCGAGGCGTGCGCGTGGACCGCCGACGGAGCGGCCCGAGTCCACGACCGGACGACGGAACCGCGGCGGCTGGGGCAGGGCATCAGCGTACGGCAGCGCTGCCGACGGTGAGAATCACGGGCGGGCCCCTAAGAGGGGGCGGCCGCTGGCCCCGGCGCGAGGAAGGCGGGAGACCCCGTGGGCACGGCGGAGCCGCGCGGGCCTGGGCGGTGGCGGATGGTCTCCTTGTCCCCGCGAGCACGGGGCCGCCGGGAAGAGTCCGCCGGGCGGACGCTGCGCCGACGCTGTTTGGCGTGCGCAGCTTTCAAGGGGAACGCCGCGACGGGACCCCGACGGCGGGGTCGCCACACAGGCTTTCCGCAGGCTGGTGAAGGTTGTTTCGGGCGCCAGGCCGGTACGCAACACGAGACGTCGCAACGCATTCTGCAGCGTGCGTGTGGTCACCGGGCCGCTCGCGCCGGAGTGCGATGAGGGAAAGAGGAAGTCTCCGGGCGTACGGCGGCGCGCGCAGGCCGCCAGTGCCCTTCGGCAGGACGCGGGAATCGGGGTTGCCAGCCTGCTCCCTCGAGCGCTGACATACAGCAGGCCCTGCCGCAGGCAAACGTCACTCCAGCGCAGCGCCACCATCTGTCCAGGACGCAAGCCGAGGTCGCAGGCGAGCAGGACCAGTAGCCGCTCGCGCGGG